>NZ_JAFAUS010000140.1 GCF_019243155.1 Mycobacterium sp. | reverse complement strand
CGTACATCAACGCTGCGGGCACAGAGTTTGCGTTGAATAGTAGGTTCATGCGGCCCGGCTGTAGACGATCATCCGCCTTGGGGGTGGTTCCTGTCCCTACCGAAACGATCAGTAGATCGGATTCCGTTGCGGGCCAGCGTAACCGGTACTCTTCAAGTGTTGCCATCAGAAACAGTTGGAAGGCTGGATTGTTATACATCGTCAAGGCGCCGTCGACGAACACGAATTCGCTCCCTCCTACTGTGACGACCTCGGGTGGGAAGTAGGTTGGCGCAGCGGTGCTCGCTCGGACGAGCTGCCAGAGCGGCACATTGAGGTTGTTGTCCGCTCGGTTCGGATCGTTGTAGGGCGCGGCGGGGTTGTTGCTAAGCGACCAAGGTGAATCCGTGGTGGCATTACGCACCATGATCAGCAGCAGCGTTTTAAGGTCGTCGCTGCCCAGCGTGGTGTCCTTGCCGAGGACGCCCTCTAACAGTTGACGAAGCCGTTGGCTGTCGTAGCGATAGCGGTAGCGGCGCCGCAACGATGCGTGATCGAACATCTCCTTACATCTTTTTACGTACAGGTCCAGAAGCTGTTGCACGCGCAGCCCTTTGGCGAGCCCCGCAGCAATCACCGCCCCGGTGCTGGTGCCCGCGATGTAGTCGAAATAGTCGCCCAGGACGAAGTCGTCTCCCGCACCGAGTTGCTCTGCCAGCATGGATTCCAGCCGCAGCAGCACTTCCAAGCTGATCACGCCCCGAATGCCGCCGCCGTCCAGCGCGAGCAGCTTCTTCGGCCCCGGCGAGTTCACGCGGTCCCGATACGACATACGCCCTCCCGTGTTATGTGCGGGCTGAAACTATTCGAAGCTGATCTCAGTCGCGTTGCATTAGAAGGTCCATCGTTGTGAAAGCTGGCCGCAACCCCGACCCGCGATCACCGGCGAAGGCCAGTGTGTGTCCTTCGGGTCCAGCTGCCACACTCTGCACCGAAGCGGTGTCTATCAGAGGTAGCGCGATTTCGAAATTCCGCAATCGCACGATGCCATCGGCGCTACTCAAAGCAGGGGCGAGCACCCAATCCCGCCAGTCCGACATGGTGCTCACGGTACGGGCCGGCTTGAGGATGCACAGCCGAAAAATCTAGTTCACCGATTTCGTAGCGTTGCTCTGCGAGGGATTCAGCGTTGGAAACCGCCGCTCTGGCCGGCTCGAGCGGCCCGCGCTAGTCGTAGACGGGCGTCCACATGGTGTCGAGGACGGCTTGCCGCACATCGTCGTGTGTCCTGGTGGCCACCTTGTCCTCGACCGCGGCGTGATAGACGGCCTCGGCGACCGCGGTCGAGATGTCGCGAAGATTCTGCACGTCCGGCAGCAGCGAGTCGCCGGGTTCTTTCGGACTCGCCTGCAGCACAACGGCTTTCGCTGCCGCCTGAAGCATATGCTTGGTCATCAGCCTCGCTCGCGCGACGATGATGCCCAGCCCGATGCCGGGAAACACCAGCACGTTGTTGGCCTGCCCGATGGTGTAGGTGGTGCCGTCGTAGTCCAACGGAGGGACCGGGCTGCCGGTCGTGATCAGCGCCTTGCCTCCTGACCACTTCAGCACGTCGGCGGGCATGGCCTCCATCCGTGAGGTGGGATTGGACAACGGGAAGACCATCGGGCGGTCGCAGGACGCGGTCATCGCCTCGATGACCTCCTGGTTGAATGCGCCGAATACCGTTGAGCTGCCCAGCAAGATGGTGGGCGAGGCCCGCTTGATCGCGTCGACCAGGCCGACCCGGTCACCGGCCGCCACGCCCAGCTGCTCGCGGTTCTTGGCGTAGGGCACCTGGAAATCCCGCAGGTCATCCATGTCGTCGAACAGCAGTCCTTGCTTGTCGATCGGCCAGATCTGGGACCTGGCCTGCTCGACGGAGGCGCCGTCGGCGACCATGGCGTCCCGGATCTGATCGGCCACCCCGATCCCGGCGGTCCCGGCTCCGAAGACGATCGCTTTCTGGTCGCGCATCGGGGTCCCTGTGACATGGCATCCGCCGTAAACGGCCGCCACCACGACCGCGCCGGTTCCCTGGATGTCGTCGTTGAACACGCAGTACTCGTCGCCGTAGGTCTGCAGGATCTTGCGCGCGTTGAGCGGCCCGAAATCCTCGAAATGCAGAATCGCGTGCGGAAACAGCCGGTGGGCCGTCTCGACGTAGCGGTTGATGAAACTGTCGTATTCGTCCCCGCGCCGCCGGGCGTGCCGGTTGCCCAGATAGAACGGGTCGGCCAGCAGCTGCTCGTTGTCGGTGCCGACGTCGAGCGAGACCGCGAGGCAACGGCGGGGGTCGATGCCGCCGCCCGCGGTGTAGAGCGCGAGCTTGCCGACGGCGATCTGGATGCCGCCCACACCCCAGTCACCGATGCCCAGAATCGCTTCGGCGTCCGTGCATACGATCAGGTCGACATCGTCGGGTTCCAGCCCGAAAGTCTGGAAGGCTTCTTCGATTTCGTCGGGCTCGTCGATAGTCAGAAAGAGTCCGCGCTGCCCGCGGTACTCATCGGAGAAGCGTTGAATGGCCTCGCCGACCGTCGGTGTGTAGACCACCGGCATCAGTTCGGGCAGATGGTCTTCCAGCACTTTGTAGTACAAGAGTTCGTGGCGGTAGTGCAACTGCTCCAAAAGCAGGTTGCGGCCCAGATCGGTTGCAAGGCCCTGCAATTGATGCCAGACCCGATCGGCTTGTTCCTCGAGCGTGAGGACGGCCGCCGGGAGGCGGCCGGTCAGCCCCAACTTACGGCGCTGCTCGTGGGTGAAGCCGACTCCGCGATTGAGGCTCGGTGCGGCCAGTGCCGCCGGGATCCGCGGGGTGCAGGGATCACTCATCTTCGACCTCCATCGGTGATGTGGCACATCAGGCCACCGTAGCGCCGATCTCGGTGAACGCGTCTTGAAGAGCGTCTGACCCTTTACCGCGGTCGGTTCATCCACCGATCGCGACATCGGGCGGGCTGCCCGCCCAACGCGAGACCGGCGACAAGCCCAGGTGCTCGCGCAGCGTGGTGCCGCGGTATCCGGTGCGAAAACTGCCGCGCTCCTGCAGCAGGGGCACCACCTTATCGACGAATTCGTCGAGGCCATGCGGCGTCAGGTGTGGCACCAGGATGAAACCGTCGCAGGCGTCCGACTGCACATGGAGGTCGATCTCGTCGGCGACCTGCGCAGGCGTTCCCACGAATTGCTGACGGCTCGTCACTTCGATGATCAGCTCGCGGATCGACAGGTTCTCAGCTTCCGCACGGGCCCGCCAACTTTCGGCGACAGTCTTCGGGTCGCCGTGCCGAACACGTCCGCGGGTGATGTCGGGATTTTCGACCGGGTCGATGTCGGGCAGCGGCCCGTCGGGATCGTAGGCCGACAGGTCGGCGCCCCATACCTGTTCGAGGAACGCGATCGCCGTCGGTCCGCTGACCTGTTGCTCGCGGATGTGCCGTGCGTTGTCCTGCGCCTCGGTCGGGGTGTCGCCCAGCGCGAACGTCGCGCCGGGAAGGACCTTCAGTTGGTCGGGGTCTCGTCCGTAGGCCACCGCACGGCTTTTCACGTCGGCGTAGTAGCGCTGGCCGGCTTCGAGCGATCCGTGCAGCGTGAACAGGGCATCGGCGTGCTTGGCGCCGAATTCGCGGCCGTCACTGGAATCGCCCGCCTGTATTAGGACCGGATGACCTTGCGGCCCGGCGGGCAGCGACGCCACGCCGCGGATGTCGAACTGCGGAGTGTGATACTCCACGGCGTGGATCCGGGCGGGATCGGCGAAGATCCCGGCTTCGACGTCGGCGACCACGGCGTCGGGCGCCCAGCTGTCCCAGAACCGCCGGGCGGCAACGATGAACTCCTCGGCCCGCTTGTAGCGGTCGGCGTGCTCGAGAAATCCGCCGCGCCGGAAGTTCTGTCCGGTGAAGGCGTCGGAGGAGGTGACCATGTTCCAGCCCGCACGCCCGTCGGACAGATGGTCCAGCGTCGCGAATTGCCTTGACACCTCGTAAGGTTCGTTGAACGTCGTGTTGATGGTGCCGGTCAGACCGAGTCGCTCGGTGACGGCGGCCAGCGCGGCCAGCACCGTGAACGTGTCGGGCCTGCCGACGACGTCGAGGTCGTGGATCTTGCCGCGGTGTTCGCGCAGCCGCAGCCCCTCGGCCAGGAAGAAGAAGTCGAACAGGCCTCGCTCGGCGGTTCGGGCAAGGTGCACAAACGAGTCGAACTCGATCTGGCTACCTGCGCTTGGATCCGACCACACCGTGGTGTTGTTCACCCCTGGGAAGTGAGCAGCCAGATGAATCTGCTTGCGCTGAATTGTCTTTCGAACGCTCATCCGGTCAGTCCCCATCGTTTGGCGATCAGTTCATGGGAGCGCAACCGGTCGGCGTGCCGATGCGTCACCGAGGTGATCACGAGTTCGTCGGCGTCGGTGACCTGGCGCAGCAGCTCCAGCCGATCGGCGACCTCGTCCGGGTTGCCGACGAATTGCGTTGCGGTGCGGTCTGATACCACCGCCCGCTGCTCCTCGGTGAGCGGCCCGCATGCGTCGGGATCCGGGTAGGGCATCGCGCCCTGGCCGCTGCGGATGGAATACACCCAGTGCCCGTAACTGGACGCCAGATGCCGCGCGGTCTCGTTGTCCTCGGCGACCACGACGTCGGCCGAGACCACCACGTACGGCTTGGCCAGCCGGGCCGAGGGGCGGAACGCGTCGCGGTAGGCGGCGATCGCGTCGAGTGCCGTGCCGGGGGTGATGTGATAACTGGCGACGAAGGGCAGCCCGCGAGCGCCGGCAACCTGCGCGCTCTGGCCCTTCGTGCTGCCGAAGATCCACGGAGTGAGCTGGCCGTGCTCGCCCGGAACAGCATGCAGCTCATGGCCATTGACGGTGTACGTGCCCGCGATCATGGCTTCGATGTCGTCGATCTGCTCGGCGAAATCCGGCGGCTGTGCGCACGGCTGGGTCAGCACGGATGTCTGCGCCCGGAGCTGGCCGCTTTTCATCAGCGCCCTGAGGTCGAAGGGGGTGGGCACGACGATGCCGTCGACCTCCCCCCAGGGCTTTGGTGTGCGCGCAGGTTCCGGCGGTGCCGACGCGGCGTCCTCTTTGCGTCGTTGCCCCGACCGGCCCAGGCCCATGTCGATACGGCCCGGATAAAGCGCGTCGAGTATGCCGAAGCTCTCCACAACGGCGATCGCCGTCGTATGTCCGACCTGTACCGCCGCCGACCCGACGTGGATTCGATCGGTGGCTGCGGCGATCTGGCCGATCAGCATCGCCGGCGACGAGCTGGCGACCGCGACGAAATGGTGTTCGGCGAGCCAGTAACGCTGGTAGCCCCACTGCTCGGCGTGTTGGGCGAGGTCGATCGTGTTGCGCAGTGCCGTCGCGGCATCGCTGCCCGCGCTGATGGGGGCGAGGTCCAGGATCGACAGGGGAGTGGTGGTCATCATGACACCGCCGCGTATCGGTTGGGCGCGGACGCCAATTCGAGGCGCTCTCGCAGCGTTTCGCCGTCGCGGTAGCCGGTGCGGAAGCGCCCGGCGCGTTGTAGCAGCGGAACCAGTTCGTCGACGATCGCGGCCAGGTCGATCGCGTTGACCGCGGGCCGCAGCCGCACCCCGTCGATCCCCGCGTCATGCCAGGAGACCAGAAGCTCGGCCAGATCGCTTGCGCTGCCGACGAACACGTGAGCGTCGGAAGAGATGGCCGTCCTCGGTGTCAGTGCATCGTCGACTAAGGAGACCACCAGGTCGGCGTACACCTTCACGGCACGCCCCGCGGCGTCTCGCGCATCGGCCACCTCGGTGAGGATCGCTCGCAGCGAGTCGTCGTCGTGCGGCGTGACCAAGACGATGTCGGCGCTGGCGGCGGCGAACTGATAGACGCGCGAATTGTGCGCCAGCGCAAGCACCACCGGCTGGCCTTGGGGTGGCCGAGGAGTGATCGACGGGCCCTTGACCGAAAAGTGTTGGCCCTCGAAGTCGATGTAGTGCAGCTTGTCGCGGTCGACGTAGCGTCCGGTCGCGATGTCACGGATGACGGCGTCGTCCTCCCAGCTGTCCCAGAGCCGGCGGACCACCTCCACGGCATCTGCGGCCTCGTCGAACAGCTCGTCGGCCTCGAAGACGGGCCGTCGTCCGAACAGCGCCGCTTCGTGCGTCGTAGCGCTCACCCGTACCTGCCAGCCGGCCCGGCCATGCGAGATATAGTCCAGCGTTGCAATGGCTTTCGACACGTGGAACGGCTCGGTGTGGGTGGTCGTCGCCGCCGGCACCAGGCCGATGTGTGTGGTGGCCGGCGCGATACGCGCGGCAACCAGAACCGCATCCGCACGACCCGCCAGCCGACGCGGTGAGATATCGGGCCGTCGGCCCGGCTGCGCGTCCAGGGTGTCGTCAATCGTCAGGAAGTCAAGCAGACCGCGCTCGGCCAGACCCGCGAGCGCCACCCAGTAGCGACCGCCAAAGTGTCCGTCACTAATCGCGTTGTGCGCGAACGCATATCGCCATGCGTGCGGGTGCCAGCCGTAGCCGTCCAAGCCGACGGCCAAATGCAGATCAGTCATGGCTACATCGACCCACTTTCGGTTCTGCTCGCTACGTGTGTAACGCCGGTAGCGCCAAGACATTCCACAAGCGAATTAAGTTCATGGTGAGTAATTGAATTGGGGCGGCTACGCCGCGGGTGCCCGGCGAAGTCTGGCGACGAACGGGTACAGCTGACAGCCCAGACAGATCCCGAAGGCGGCGTTGAGGAACGCCGCGAAGAGCGCGAACGCGGTCGCGATCGCCCCCAGCAGCGGTACCGCCGCGGCGTAGGCGATAACCCCGATGACCGCGAAGACCAGTCCGACCACCTGGGCGAATTTCAGCGGTGGCACCGGTTCACGTTCCTTGACGGGTCCCAACCGGGGCGCGACGAGCTTCGCGAACAGCGCACCGTAGGGGCTGTTGCGCGGCCCGCGCGCTGCGCTGATCGCGAAGACCAGGGCCTGCGCACCCAGGATCACCGCGGCGGCGGGTGCGCTGAACGCCGACACGATCAGGGTTGTTATCAGCACCGCGGTGGTGATCCACGCGGCGAAGCGCGGGCCCCGCACGTCCACCTGGGTGACGTCGCTCGACATAGATTGCTCCCTGAAAAATGGGCAAGGGTCCAAACGCGAAAGCGGCCGCCTCGTCGGGCGCGCCGAAAAATGGGTGCGTCCGACTCAGCGGCTAAGACAGCAAGAACCCGCGGTGCGGCACAGGTCTACTGCGCGACGCTTGGTGAGCCGAAGCTCTAGGCGGGTGGACATGCCAGCAATGCTACCCGCGGCTCATGCCAACAGGGGTTGCAGCACCGCGCGCAGGTCAGTGGCCTTGGGCACCCCTGCGCTGCGGTATCGCTGCCGCCCGTCGGCGTCGAAGATGAAAGTGGTTGGCAGGGAAAGCACGCCCAGTCGCTTCGCGACCGCGGGGTGATCGTCGATATCGATCTCCACGTGCGACACGTCGGGCAGGGCGGCGCACACCTGGTCGACGACGCGGCGCACGGAAGCGCACGGGCCGCACCAATCGGCGCTGAAGTGAATCACCGTCGGGCCCGTTTGGGACAAGCCGAGATCCGATGTGTCCTGCAGTGGTTCGCCGTCGGCTTGCCGGAACACGCCCGAACGCCGGTTGAGCACGACGCCGATCGCGGCGGCTGTTGCCAGCGCCACGATTATCGCCGTCGCGGCGATCGCGACCGTGCTCACCCGTACGTCCCTACTCTCACTGCCTCGTCAGGCTCAGATCGAGAAGTCCTCGCCGTGCCAGACCCCGGCCTCGGGCGGCCGAATGATGCGGCCGTTCTCGGAGCCGTCGACCCGATCCTCCAGCTTGGTCACCCGGGTGAGTAGCGACTGCAGGCTGACGCCGACGAGGTCGGGCATCATCGAGTCGTCCGGCCCGACGCGGCCGGGGCGGCTGCGGCTGATGACCTGCCCGGGAACCCCGATGACCACCGCGCTGGACGGAACCTCTTTCACCACCACGGCGTTGGCGCCGATCCGGCTGTCGTCGCCGACCTTGATGGCGCCGAGCACCTTTGCGCCGGCGCCGATGATCACGCGGTCACCGATGGTCGGGTGTCGTTTTCCGGTGTCCCTGCCGCTACCGCCGAGGGTGACGCCGTGATAGATCGTCACATCCTCGCCGATCTCCGCCGTTTCGCCGATCACCACGCCGGTCGCGTGATCGATGAAGAGACCGGGGCCAAGGGCGGCGCCCGGATGGATTTCCACCCCGGTCAGGATGCGGTTGACCTCGCCCAGGATCCGCGCCGCCAGGTGCGCGCCGCGGTTCCACAGCCAGTGGTTGATCCGGTGGCCCCAGATGGCGTGCACGCCTGGGTAGGCGAAGACCACCTGCAGCGTGGTGGGCCTCGCCGGGTCCCGGTCTCTGGCGGCTTGGATGTCACGCCGGATGGCCTCGAGCATCGCTACTCCGCCAGATCGGCGAAGAGCGGGGTGCTCAGATACCGCTCACCGAAGCTCGGCAGTACGACCACAATGAGTTTTCCGGCGTTCTCCGGCCTACGGGCCACCTGGAGCGCGGCCGCCACGGCCGCGCCGGACGAGATACCGGCCAGCAGCCCCTCTTCCCGCGCCAGCCGACGGGCAAGATTCAGCGCGTCGTCGTTCTCGACCGCGATGACCTCGTCGATCAGATCCATGTCGAGCACCGGGGGGATGAAACCGGCGCCGATGCCCTGGATCGGGTGCGGTCCCTTCTGCCCGCCGGACAGCACCGCCGAAGCGGTGGGCTCGACGGCCACGAACTTCACCGATGGCTTGCGTTCCTTGATGACCTGGGCGACACCGGTGATCGTGCCACCCGTGCCCACGCCGGCCACGAAGAAGTCGATCTTGCCGTCGGTGTCGCGCCAGATCTCCTCGGCGGTGGTCTTGCGGTGGATCGCGGGGTTGGCGGGGTTCTCGAATTGCTGAGGTACGAAATAGCGCCCGTCGTTCTTGGCCAACTCCTCGGCCTTCGAGATCGCGCCCGCCATGCCGTCGGCGCCCGGTGTCAAGACGAGCTCTGCGCCGAAGGCGCGCAACAGGATTCGTCGTTCGGTGCTCATCGTGTCGGGCATGGTCAGTACGCACCGATAGCCGCGCGCGGCGCACACCATCGCCAATGCGATTCCGGTGTTCCCGCTCGTCGGCTCGAGAATGATGGTGTCCGGCTTGATCAGACCCGCCTCCTCGGCCGCGTCGATCATCGCGACCCCGATGCGGTCTTTCACGCTGTTCGCCGGGTTGAAGAACTCGAGCTTGGCGACCACGTCCGCGCCGGCGCCTTCGGTGACTCGGTTCAGCCGGACCAGCGGCGTGTTGCCGATAAGTTCTGTGATGTTTTCAGCGATGCTCACAGTCGCCATCCCAGCGGATTTCGAAGTGGATTTCAACGTCGGTGGGCGTGGCGAGAGCGACAGGAGTGAATCGCCGCGCCGCCCCCTCTGCTGCCACCCCGGTCAACACCCGCCCGTTGAGGCGGCGTTGTGACGTTGCCCTAAGCGTCGCACCCGATGTGCCCGGTGCTGGTCGTAGGTAGAAATCGACGTCCGGCTGGATTTCCCCCTCGATGCGGGTTCCGTCCGCACTGACGAGAGCATGACCGTCAGTCACGTTGAGCACCAACGGGGTTCGCACGTGAAAAGGGCCGACCAGTCCGGCGTCGGCGACGGCTTGTCCGGCCTCGAGTCGGGGTTCGTCGATTTCGCGCAAAGCTGTGCTCGCGCCGGCGAGCAGGTAGTTGTACAGGTGCACGACACGGTCGGAATTCCGGTAATGCCGCGTGCCGGTGAGCCAGAAACCGACATGGCCGACGGCGGGTGCACCGTTCTGTGCGGTGGTGATCAGGCGGTAGTAGCGGTAGCCGCGCCCGCGGTGGCCGTGGCTGCTGGCCGATAGTGTGCTGCCGACGCCGAGCGGGCGACGGTAGTGCCCCTTGCCCGGTTTCGTGGTCAGTTGTGATCCCGAAACATCAAGCCAGTCAACACCATTGGTCGACTTCTGCAGTCGCATAGACACTGCGGCATCCGAGGCGGTCCATATTGAGTAGCCGCCGAGCTGGGGTTGCCCGTCGAATTCGAAGGTGATGACGGGTCCTGGGCCGCGTTTCACCGCAATGGGGATGTTCAGCGGTTGGGTGTCCAGCACCAGGCCGTTGGTGAACGACCAGATCGCGGCCTGGGTTGCCGCGATGGCTTCATGCTCGCTGATGTTGGCCGCGCCCAACGGGTAACCGGCGGCGCGCAATTGGCGGCTCAGCTCGGCGCTGGTGGTCATCGGAAAGGAATGCCGCAGAATCCAATCGACCTGGGCCTCGCAGGCACGGGTCCGCAGGTGCGGCAACGCCGACCAGTCGTCCAGGCGGTAGCGCGACGGCAGGAGTGGCGCGATGCCACTGAAATCCAGCGAGTAGGCGCGCAGATTGGGATTCAGCCGAATGAGGTCGGTGCGCGCCGACGTGCCGTCGGCGAACACGATCCGCTCCACGGTGTGGGAGTAGGTGCCGCCGCGATAACGGGTCATGGGAGGTAGTTCGGCGCAGGGCCGGACCACCACGCGCCGCCGAGTCTGCGCTCGCGTCAGGGCGTGGTCGCGGATGGACAACACAGTCATGGGTTGTTGGGCTTCCTGGATGAATTCGTCTGCGGCGCATCCGTGCCCGATGGGCGGTCAATACCGTCCGTCAACGAGAAAAACGCGCGACGATTAGAACGTCAGAAGGGCTGGGTCAGGAAATCAACAACAGCGACAACAGTCCACGGCAAGGCAGCGCGGGCTTGTCGAGCGCAGCTGTGCAGCGTGGTACATGTGGCCCACTATAGGGCAAGATGCGACCGGACATTGGTGGACCAAAAGGCGCCTAAGCTGCGGGCGAAAAAAATCTCGATGAGTTTTACACTTGCCTCGGCTCGCTGTAGCGCTGGTGGTCGGCCGGCTTTTTCCGGCAGGACCTCGTCTCAGTAAATCGACCAAGACGGAACGTTTCGACAAAGACGGAAGGATAGCGATGACCTCGGCTCAGAGCGAGTCTCAGGCGCTTGGCGACCTTGGTGCCAGGCAGCTTGCGAATGCGACCAAAACGGTTCCTCAGCTTTCGACCATCACCCCACGGTGGCTGCTGCACCTGCTGAGCTGGGTCCCCGTGGAGGCGGGCATCTACCGGGTGAACCGGGTGGTGAACCCTGAGAACGTCGCCGTCAAAGCAGAAGCCGGCGCGGGCACCGACGAGCCGCTGCCCGAGACCTTCGTCGACTACGAGACCAGCCCGCGCGAATACACGCTGCGCAGCATCTCCACCCTGCTCGACGTCAGCACGAGGGTTTCCGATCTTTACTCCAGCCCGCACGACCAGGTCACCCAGCAGCTGCGACTGACCATCGAGACCATCAAGGAGCGTCAGGAATTCGAGCTGATCAACAGCCCCGAATACGGGTTGTTGGCGCAGGCCACTCCTGAGCAGACGATCCAGACTCTGGGCGGCGCACCGACACCCGACGACCTCGACGCCTTGATCACCCGGGTGTGGAAGACGCCGAGCTTCTTCCTCACCCACCCGCAGGGCATCGCCGCGTTCGGCCGCGAGGCCACCTTCCGTGGGGTGCCGCCACCCGTGGTCAGCTTGTTCGGCGCGCAGTTCATCACCTGGCGCGGCATTCCGCTGATCCCGTCGGACAAGGTGCCGGTGGAGGACGGCAAGACGAAATTCATCCTGGTGCGCACCGGCGAGGAACGCCAAGGTGTGGTCGGCCTGTTCCCGCCGGGTCTCGTCGGCGAGCAGGCGCCCGGCCTCTCGGTGCGCTTCACCGGCATCAACCAGTCGGCGATCGCGACCTACCTGGTCACCCTGTACACGTCCCTGGCCGTCCTCACCGACGACGCGCTCGGTGTGCTCGACGGTGTCGCCGTGGACCAGTTCCATGAGTACGAGTGAGTACCGCGCGGTAGACGCCGAAAGCGACCTGCCCATCAGCGCTGCCGAAATCGCGGCGCTGGCCAGTCAGCTGTACGCGGCCAGCATCCGACCCGGTCCGG
>NZ_JAFAUS010000511.1 GCF_019243155.1 Mycobacterium sp. | reverse complement strand
TAGCAGGAGAAGCCGAGATCGTTTGCCTTCTGCAGTTGGCGACGCAGCACGTGCCGCGGGTCCGCCCACGACGGCGAGCCGTCGGGCATGGTGATGTCGCAGAACATCCGCGCGGAGTGGTGGTGACCCGAAGCGCTGGCCCATGGCAACACCTGGAAAGTCGACGGGTCCGGGTTCGCCACGGTGTCGGATTCGGAGACCCGCGCGAAGCCCTCGATCGAGGAGCCGTCGAACCCGATGCCCTCCTCGAAAGCGCCCTCGAGTTCGGCCGGAGCGATGGCGACCGATTTCAGGAAACCGAGCACATCTGTAAACCACAGCCGAACAAAGCGGATGTCCCGTTCCTCCAGAGTGCGGAGGACGAATTCCTTCTGTCGATCCATAACCCGAACAGTAGGCAACGGCTGTTAAATCTGTGTTACCAAAGCAAGATCAGAACTATTGCGGACGTTGCAAACAGGCTGCTCAGGCCCGGCGTTGATTGGACGTCAGAAGCGGCGTGGCAACCCAGACCGTTACGGAAGTTGGCCTTGATGGCTTGGGCAGTAGACGTCAACCGATGCCGTGACGAATTTGACCGCGGTGCGTCTAACTCGATCGCCAACCGCGTGTAAAGACGGATTGTCCCCAAACGCGGTGTTGACTTCCTCGTCCACCGCGGCCTGGACGGAGGTACCGTGATCGAGCTCGCCGCAAATTTCGCGGGCCCGGTAGACCAGGCCCGGCACGTTGTCGGTGGCGGGGATTTGTTGTTGGGCGAGCAGCGCGACGAACTGGTCGTCCTGGCCCGGGTCGGCAGCGGCCGCGCCGGCGCCCAGAATCGCGGCGCCAACCAGAGCGCTTGCGAGGCCGGTGATGCGGGTGCGCACGACGGGATTCCCGTTCTTCGGTGTCACCGGCTCGACGTCTCATCGAATCGACACCCAGCGGTAACAGTGGAGGCGGCTGGTGCCTGCAATGATGGGAATCGTAACTGGTTGCAAGGGTTGGCGCGGCGCGACGGCTGTGGCCGTTGTCGGGCTGGCTGCCGCTCTTACCGGTCCAATTTCGTTGGGCGAGCTCACGCCTGACCCGCCGGCTGTCCCGGAACAGACGGCCAATCCGCTGCAACCGCCGGTCGCGGCGCCGCCAAAGGCACAACAGCCGCAGCAGGCCCCGTCGCGACAACAGGAAAAACCGCCGCCACAGCAGCAGGGCCCTGCCCCGGGAGAGCAGGGACCCGCGCCCGGCCAGGAGGGACCCTCACCGGGACCGCCGCCACCCCCACGACCGCCGCGGGGGCATGTCCAGCTTTCGCCTTAGAGCGAACCGCCAGTCAGGGCCGGCACTGGATCGACGCCGGTGGCGCGCCGGCGACCAGATAATTCACGACGGTGCTGTCCACACAGTGGTTGCCGTTGAACACCGCGGTGTGTTGCGTCCCGTCATAGGTGATCAGCGGGCCGCCCAGCTGGCGGGCCAGGTTCACCCCCGCCTGATAGGGAGTGGCCGGGTCGTGCGTGGTCGAGACCACGACGACCTTGCCCGGCGCTTCGGTCGGCGCGGCATGCGGGGCCGATGTGGCCGGCACCGGCCACATCCCGCACAGGTCGCGAGGAGCGTTTCCGGTGAACTGCCCGTAGCTGAGGAACGGCGCGGCCTGGCGGATCCGTTGGTCGGCGCTGACCCAGCTGGCCGAGTCCGTCGGGTTCGGCGCGTCGACGCACCGCACGGCGTTGAAAGCATCCTGATCGTTGGAGTAGTGCCCGGTGCGGTCGCGGCCCTCGTAGTCGTCGGCGAGCAACAGCAGGTCGCCTGCGTCGGTGCCGCGCTGCAAACCGAGCAGACCGCTGGTCAGATATTTCCAGCGCGACGGCGTGTAAAGCGCGTTGATGGTGCCGGTGGTCGCGTCGGCGTAGCCCAGGCCGCGGGGGTCAGAGGTTTTACCCGGCTTGGTGGCCAGCGGGTCGACCAGAGCGTGGTAGCGGTTGACGAATTGGGCGGGGTCGGTGCCCAACGGGCAGCCCGCCGTGCGGGCGCAGTCGGTGGCGTAGTCGTTGAAAGCGGTTTGGAATCCAGCCATTTGCCGAACGTTCTCGTCGATTGGGCCGACGGTCGGGTCGATCGCACCGTCGAGCACCATCGCCCGCACGTGGCCGGCGTACTTCTCCAGGTAGGCGGCGCCGAGCTCGGTGCCATAGCTGTAACCGAGATAGTTGATCTGATCGTCGCCCAACGCCTGGCGGACCACGTCCATGTCTTTGGCCACGGATGCGGTGCCGATGTTGGCCAAAAACGCGTTGCCCATCCGGTTGGTGCACTGCTGAGCCAACTGCTTGTAAAGCTGCTCGATGTGCGCGACACCGGTCGGGCTGTAATCAACCATCGGCTCTCGCCGGTACGCATCGAACTCGGCGTCGGTGCGGCAGCGCAGGGCCGGAGTGGAATGGCCCACCCCGCGTGGGTCGAAGCCGACCAGATCGAAGTTGCTCCTGATCGGGCTGCCATCCAGATCCGATGCCATCCCGGCCACCATGTCGACCGCGGACCCACCCGGACCACCCGGATTGACCAACAGCGATCCCAACCGCCTGCCGCTCGCCGGAACACGGATCACCGCCAACTTGGCCTGCGCCCCGCCGGGATTGTTGTAGTCGACCGGAACGGACACGGCGGCGCACCGCGCGGTAGGGATTTCGCTTGTGTCGGTGACGAATTGACTGCAGTTCCCCCAAGCCTGCGGTGCTGCCGCCGTCGGCGGATTCGGGCCGGGAGTCTGCCCGGCGCCGGCTTCCGGGGTTGCGCCGGCCGGCGTCGGCAGCGCCGCCTGACCACTGACCAAGAGCCCCAACGACAACAGCGCCGAGCTCAATGGTCTCAGGCGCGACATGGCTGTCATCGTTGCAGCCGCGGGTACCCGTGACAGCGCGAAACGGTTACGCATTGATCTCGTCTGAACCGTAGGCGAGCGACGACAGTTGACGCGAGCGAAAATGTCTTAAGGCTCAGCGCCGCTAGCACTTTGCGCCGTTGGGCGGCGTGGCGCCACCGACCAGATAAGCCGTCACGTAGTTGTCGACGCAACTGTCGCCCTGGAAGACCACCGTGTGCTGGGTGCCGTCGTAGGTGAGCAGCGAGCTGCGAAGTTCGTTGGCCAGATCGACCCCGGCCTTGTAGGGAGTCGCCGGATCGTGCGTGGTCGACACCACCACCGTCGGCGCCAGGCCCGGCGCGGAGATGGTGTGCGGCTTGCTCGTTGGCGGTACGGGCCAGAACGCGCAGGTGCCCAGCGGCGCGTTACCGGTGAACTGCCCGAAACTCATGAACGGTGCGATTTCCCGCGAACGGCGGTCTTCGTCGACGACCTTGGCCCGGTCCGTAATCGGCGGTTGGTCAACGCAGTTGATCGCCACCCGAGCGTCGGTGGCGTTGGTGTAGTGGCCGTGCGAGTCGCGGCGCATATACATGTCGGCCAGAGCGAG
>NZ_JAFAUS010000067.1 GCF_019243155.1 Mycobacterium sp. | reverse complement strand
CAGCCCACCTCGCACCTCGGGTCTGGTGGCTTTCGTCGCCAGCGGCTTGAACAATTCGACGGCGCGATCGCCGGCTTCAATGTCCACCCCAGCCGTCGCATAGGTGATGCCCTGGCCGCCTGGGTTTCGTCCGGGGCTTTTTCCGGGGTCCGTCATCGCGATAAAGGCTACCGGTCGCCGCTGACCCCCGGTATCAAACGTCGTTGATAAAACGCAACCGCGTTCCGTCAGTGCACGACTGGGACTTCATCAGGTGCCAGCTCGTCAAGGCCGGCGCCGCGCGCGGCGTTCGAGAGCATGTGCTCGATGACGTTCTTACCCAGGGCGGTTTCGCCGGGCAGTTCGATCGGATACTGACCGTCGAAGCAGGCGGTGCACAACCGCGACGCCGGCTGCTCGGAGGCCGCGACGAGGCCCCGCAGCGAGATGTAGCCCAGTGTGTCGGCGCCGATGGCGTGTCGCACCGCCTCGAGCATCTCCTCTTTGTCTTGCACCGCGTTGGCGATCAGCTCGGCCGGCGACGGGAAGTCGATGCCGTAGAAGCACGGCCACTTCACCGGCGGTGAGGCGATGCGCACGTGCACCTCGACGGCCCCGGCCTCGCGCAACATGCGCAGCAAGGCCCGCTGGGTGTTGCCTCGCACGATCGAGTCGTCGACAACGATGAGCCGCTTGCCGCGGATCACCTCTTTGAGCGGGTTGAGCTTCAGCCGGATACCAAGCTGGCGGATGGTCTGCGACGGCTGGATGAACGTGCGTCCGACGTACGCGTTCTTCATCAGGCCCTGCCCGTACGGGATGCCCGACTCCTGCGCATACCCGACGGCGGCCGGGGTGCCCGATTCCGGCACCCCGATCACCAGGTCGGCCTCCACAGGCCGTTCGCGGGCGAGCCGTCGGCCGATCTCCACCCGCGTCGCGTGTACGGACCGGCCGGCGATGGTGCTGTCCGGCCGCGCCAGATAGACGTACTCGAAGATGCAACCCTTGGGCGTGGGATTGGCGAACCGCGTCGAGCGCACACCGTCGGCGTCGATCGCGAGCAGTTCACCGGGCTCGATGTCGCGCACGAACGACGCGCCGACGATGTCGAGCGCAGCCGTTTCGGAGGCCACCACCCAGCCGCGGTCCAGCCGCCCGAGCGAAAGCGGCCGTACGCCATGCGGATCGCGGCACGCATACAGCGTGTTCTCGTCCATGAAGGTCAGGCAGAAGGCACCGCGCACGGTCGGCAGCAGATCCAGCGCCGCCTGCTCCAACGAGGAATCGGCCGCGCCGTGAGCCAGCAGCGCACCCAGGATGTCCGAATCCGTGGTCGCCGGGGCCGGGCAGCGTCGCGCGATCAGCCCGGCGTCCCGGGCGCGCGCGGCAAGTTCGGCGGTATTGACCAGATTCCCGTTGTGCCCCAACGCAACTCCGGTCCCCGCCGCGGTGTTGCGGAACACCGGCTGGGCGTTCTCCCACGTCGTATCGCCGGTGGTCGAGTATCGGCAGTGCCCGATGGCGACGTGGCCGTGCATCGCTGCCAGCGTCTGCTCGTCGAACACCTGGCTGACAAGGCCCAGATCTTTGAAGACCAGCACCT
This sequence comes from Mycobacterium sp., assembly GCF_019243155.1. GTDB lineage: Bacteria > Actinomycetota > Actinomycetes > Mycobacteriales > Mycobacteriaceae > Mycobacterium. Next base: position 5,650 of record NZ_JAFAUS010000067.1, on the reverse strand, counting down.
GGGATCCATCGGCGACGGCGATTCCCGCCGCTTCCTGCCCGCGATGCTGCAGGGCGTACAAGCCGTAATAAGTGAGTTTAGCGACTTCCTCGCCCGGGGCCCAAACCCCGAAGACGCCGCATTCTTCACGGGGTGCGTTGAAGTCCTGCTCGGGTTCCTGGACGGTCACGATTCGGCGGCTCCCCGGGGAACGGTTGGTGACGTAACGGAGTCTACGGGCACGATGGCCGTGCCGCCGAATCCCCCGGGCGTGTTGAGCGGCAAATCACCTGCCAAAGACCCTAAACCTGCAGTTCAGAGTTATATTCAGCTGACACCGAACAAGGGCAGACAGTGTTCAATTTCACCCGCCCGGGAGCCGGAAAGTCGCAGCGCGCCCGCGGCCTTCGCCTCGGAAACCGATGACATCCCGGTGATCAGCAGCAGCCACGTCCGCGGATCCGTTTCCGCCACATTGGGTGGTGTGCCGCGGGTGTGGGTGGGCCCCGCGATGCACTGCACGGCGACGAACGGCGGAACCCGCACCTCCACGCTGCGCCCCGGCGCCATGGCGGCCAGGGTGCGGGCGGTAAGCCGTACGGCGGTCGCCAGCTCTGCGCGGTCGGGCGCCGGGCGGGATTCGTCGCGCAACCAGTCCGCGACGGCCAACACAGCCTGCCGGGTCTTTGCCGGATCGGCCTTTTCGCGCGCGGGCATACCCTAGGGTCTCAAAATCATGGATCGCCGTCTTTTGGGGCGCCGGCCACCATATAGAACCGTCGGCCTTGCGACGCTCGTGGTCATGGGGCTGGTCTCCTCGGTCCTGTACCTGCAATTCCGGGGCGAGCTCACGCCGTCCGTGAGGTTGACGATGGTGGCGCCCCGGGCGGGCCTGGTGATGGACCCGGGTTCCAAGGTCACCTTCAACGGTGTCCAGATCGGCCGGGTGTCGACCATCTCCGAGATCACCCGTGACGGCAAGCCCACCGCCAAGGTGGTTCTCAACGTCACCCCGAAGTACGTCAGGCAGATCCCGGCCAACGTGGCGGCCGCCATCAAGGCCACGACCGTGTTCGGCAACAAATACGTCGCGCTGACTTCGCCGACAAACCCGTCGCCGCAATCGATCTCGCCGTCGACCGTCATCGATGCGACCGCGGTGACCACCGAGTTCAACTCCTTGTTCGAGACACTCACATTGATCGCCGAGAAGATCGACCCGGTCAAGGTGAACCTGACTCTCAGCGCGGCCGCACAGGCCCTGACCGGGCTGGGCGAGAAGTTCGGGGTCTCGCTGAGCAACGGCAACGCGATTCTCGACGACCTCAACCCGCGGCTGCCGACAGTTCGCGTCGACACCGCGCAGTTGGCGGCCCTGGGCGAGACCTACGCGGACGCGTCGCCGGATCTGTGGCACGCGCTCGACCACGCAGTGACCACCGCCCGCACGCTTGACCGGCAGCAGGGCGAGCTGGACGCGGCACTGCTGGCGGCTGCCGGGCAGGGCAACAGCGGCGCGGAGGTCTTCGAACGCGCCGGCCCGTTTCTGTCGCGCGGGGCGACGGACCTCGTCCCATCCAGCCAGCTGCTCGACACGTACAGCCCCGAAATCTTCTGCACCATCCGCAACTTCAACGAGGTCGGGCCCAAGATTCACAACGCACTCGGCGACAACGGCTATGCGTTGGGGGCGCACGCCTCGGGCGCGGTGGCCGGGGCGACCTTCCCGTACATCTGGCCGGAGAACCTGCCACGCACCAACGCCAGGGGTGGACCGGGCGGAGCCCCGGGCTGCTGGCAGACGATCACCCGGAATCTGTGGCCCGCGCCGTTCCTGGTGATGGACACCGGCGCGAGCATGGCGCCCTACAACCACTTCGACCTCGGTTCGCCGCTGATCGTCGAGTACGTGTGGGGCCGGCAAGTGGGTGACCAGACCATCAACCCCTGACCTCGCGCCGCGCCTGAACGGTGTGTGAAGACGACGTTGCCTTCAGGTGTCGAGGGGTTCGCTAAATTCACTGCCTTGCAGGCGGTGTCGGTTCGGCGGCACCATGGGGTCATGGCCAAGTTCGAGACGCGCGAAGGCGGTCGGCCCGCTGGGCGCTCCCTCGAGCCGATCATCGTCACCCGGCGCGGAAAGATCGCCCGCCTGGAGTCCCGGTTGACTCCTCACGAGGCCCGAATCGAGGACCTGGTCTTCGTGCGAAAGGCATTGACGCGTGCCAGCATTCCGTTCCTGTTGGTTCGCAATCACAAAGGCCGGCCGATCCTCGCCGTCGACATCGAGTTGCGTCCGGCGGTTGAACAGGCACTCGTCGCGGCCTGCGCCACCGAGCCCATGTATGCCAAAACGGTTGACGAAAAGGGAATTTCACCGGTCCTGATCGCCAAGGGGCGGCTGTCGGAGCTGGAGGATCCGCGGATCATGCGGCTGTATCGGCGCCGGATCGCGCCGGGAGGCCTGCGGTACGGCCCGGCGTTCGGCGTGGAGCTGCAGTTCTGGGTCTTCGAGGACACGGTGATCCGATGCCCGGTGGAGAACTCACTGACCCGAACGGTGCTGCCGCGCAGTGAGTTCAAGCCGTCAACCGTCAAGCTGTACGGCTACAAATGGCCGACCATCAAGGGAATGTTCGCGCCGCACGCAAGCGACGTGACGTTCGACATCGACATGGTGTTCTCCTGGGTCGAGGGCAGCGACCCCGATTTCCAGGCCCAGCGAGCGGCGCAGATGTCGGGGTATGTGGCGGGTGAGGGCGACGACGCGGAGGCCCGCATTCGGCAGATCGACGAGCTCAAGTACGCCCTGCGTTCGGTGAACATGTTCGCGCCCTGGGTGCGTCGAATCTTCATCGCAACCGATTCACGACCGCCGGCCTGGCTGGCCGAGCATCCGAAGATCACCATCGTGCGCGCCGAGGAGCACTTCTCGGACCCGGAAGCGCTGCCCACCTTCAGCTCGCACGCGGTGGAGAGCCAGCTGCACAACATCGGAGAGCTCAGCGAGCATTTCCTGTACTCCAACGACGACATGTTCTTCGGCCGGCCCGTCAAGGCCACCATGTTCTTCTCCCCCGGCGGCATCACCCGATTCATCGAGGCGAAGACCCGCATCGGTTTGGGCGCAAACGATCCCACGCGCAGCGGGTTTGAGAACGCGGCGCGGGTGAACCGGCAACTGATCAAGGAGCGGTTCGGACAAGTCATCACCCGCCACCTCGAGCACACCGCCGTTCCGCTGCGCAAAAGTGTGCTGCGGCAGATGGAAAGCGAATTCCCGGAGGACTTCGCCCGCACGCAGGCCAGTCAGTTTCGCTCGGCCACGGACATTTCGGTGACCAATTCCTTCTACCACTACTACGCGCTGATGACAGGGCGCGCCGTGCAACAGGAGAAGGCCAAGGTGTTGTACGTGAACACCACCACCCGCGAGGGACTCGACCTGTTAGCCCTGCTGCGCAAGAAGCGCGGCTACGACTTCTTCTGCCTCAACGACAGCAGCTTCCCCGAAGTCTCCGCCCAGGAGCGCACCGAGCGCGTCACCAGTTTCCTGGAGCGCTACTACCCGATACCCGCGCCCTGGGAGAAGGTGACGGCGGACGTCAATCGGCGGGGTTTTGCCGAACCGATGGTGTCAGCACCGCGGGAGGGTGGCTGAACAACGAGTCGCGTCGGGACGGCTCGATGAACATGCCGCTCTCGGCCAACTCGCGTTGCGCCTGGGCGGGAGTCAGGAAGGTGCCCACGGTCTTTCCGGCGCCGAGCGGAATCACCGAGTGCACAACGGTGTCTTCGTAGACGTGCACGAGGCTGCAGGCCTGGGCGCCGTCGCGGCCCCGCGTACCCCCCGCGGCTACGGTCAGATCCTGGGTGTAGCAGGTGGCCGAGGCCACCGACACCGGAATCCCCACGAACGTGGCGTTCGTCGAGTAGTGCAGGTGCCCGGCCAGGATCGCGCGAACGTCGGTTCCCTTCAGGACGCGCCCCAGTGCGGCCTGGTCGCGCAGTTCCACCGTGACCGCCATGTCCAAGACGCTGGGTATCGGTGGGTGATGCAGGGCAAGAATCGTGCCGTGCGGCGCCGGGTGAACCAATTGCGCTGCGAGCCAATCCAATTGAGATTCACTGACTTCGCCGTGGTGATAACCCGGCACCGAGGTGTCCAGGGTGATGATGCGCAGGCCGTCGATCAGGCGCACCCGGTCGAGCGGTGCCATGGACGGTGCCTCATCGAGTAGCAAGCTGCGCAGCGCGGCCCGGTCGTCGTGATTGCCCATCACCCACACGAGTTCGGCGCCCAAGCCGGCGGCGAACGGCTCCACCGCCGTGCGAATTTTGCGGTAGGCCTCGGGTTCACCGGCATCGGTCAAGTCGCCGGTGAAGACGATCGCATCGGGCCGAACCCCCGAGGTCGTCAGCTGGGCGAGCAGTTCGCCCAGTCGGCCGTCGGCGTCGACCTCGCCGTAGAGCGATCCATTGGCGATGAGATGGGTGTCGCTGATGTGTAGCAGAACGTAGTCCGGCCGCGGATGTTCCGCGGCGCGCAGGCGGTGCACCTGGGTGAGTATAGTCGCGACACCCCGCGCTACCGGGATTCGTTGCGGGAGCGCCGCGCGACGGTGAGCGCGCCGATCGCCCCCGCCTCGTTGATGGCCAGGTGCACCAGCATGGGTGCGGCGAGGCTGCCGGACCGATCGGCCAGCCAGCCGAACAGCCAGCCGGCGACGGCGGTGACCAGCACCGTGGCGACCACCGGCTCGCCCGTCGCCCGGGCGTCCGCGATGTGCGTGAGCCCAAAGGTGGCCGCCTGCAACAACCTTCCGCCGTCTTTCCCAAAGGCATCGGAACCGGTGCGGGCCAGCGCCGCGCGGAATGCGGCTTCCTCGGCCCAGATGGTGCCTAGCGGGATGCGCACCAGCAGCCAGGCCGGCACGGGCGCCGGCAGCTCGCGACCGGCCATCGACCGGCGCACCGGCGGCACCGCGGTCGTTGCGGCGATCGCGCCGGCCGCCGCCGCTCCGGTCACCGATCCCAGCCGCAGCCCCGCCCACAACCGCGGCGGGCTCAGACCCAACGGCGCACGAGTCACCGACACCAACAGCCCGCCCACGCCGGCCTGCAGCGCGACCCGCCACCCGGTGGGCAGTCGCGGAGAGACGAAACTCCAGCCGATCAGCGCGGCGGCCAGAGACAACGCACGAGTCACCCGAAGAGGCGTGGCAGCACCGACTCCGACGTCTCGCGCAATTCGGAAAGCGGGACGGTGAACAGACCCTGCACCTCCACTGCGTCGGAGCCCTGATCGACGACGCCGATGCGGACCGCCGGCAGACCGCGCGCCTCACACATCGACTTAAACCGGCTCTCCTCGCTGCGCGGCACCGCCACCAGGACCCGGCCCGGCGACTCGGAGAACAACGTCACGAACGGATCGGCATCCTCGGGAAGCACGATGCGACAACCGGTTTCACCAGCCAGCGCGGCTTCCACGATCGCCTGCGCCAGACCGCCCTCGGATAGGTCGTGCGCCGCGGACAGCAGCCCGTCGCGCGACGCCGAACGCAGCACCTCGCCCAGCAGCTGCTCGCGCTCGAGGTCGACCTTCGGCGGCAATCCGCCGAGATGGTCCGCGGTCACCTGCGCCCATACCGAACCGTCGAACTCGTCG
>NZ_JAFAUS010000115.1 GCF_019243155.1 Mycobacterium sp. | reverse complement strand
GTGTTGTCCTACACCCACAGCCTGCGCGGTGAGCTGCGCGGCACCGGGGTCACCGCGACCGCGTTGTGCCCCGGGCCGGTGGACACCGGATTCGGCGAAGCCGCCGGTTTCAGCAAGGAAGAAGCCGAGGCCGCCCTGCCCAGGGTCATGTGGATACCCGTCGAGAAGGTGGCGCAGGCCGGATTCGACGGTTTGGCGGCCGGCAAGGCCGTCGTGGTCCCGGGTCGTGTCAACCGGGTCGCTTCGGCGTTGTTCCGGGTCGCACCACCTGAGTTGCTGTTGCCGGTGCTGGCCCGCAGCCACCCGGCCATGAAACGCAAGTAACCGGAAAAACCGCGTCCCGGAATGCGTGCAGGTCGGTAACCTCTCACCCATGCTGTTCGCAGCATTGCGGGACATGCAGTGGCGAAGGCGGCGCCTGGTGATCGCGATCATCAGCACCGGGCTGGTCTTTGCCATGAACCTGATCATGATCGGCTTGGGCAACGGGTTTCGGGTCGAGGCGCAGCGCGCGGTCGACTCGATGGGCGTCGACGCGTTCGTGATCAAGTCCGGCGCCGCGGGACCGCTGCTGGGTGCCACACCATTCGCCGAAGCTGAATTGAGCGAAGTGGCCGCCACCCCGGGCGTCACCGCCGCGGCACCACTGGCCTGCGCGGCGACGACGGTTGTCGAAGGCGCGACGCGGCGAAGCGTCACCGCATTCGGGGCACCCGAGCGCGGGCCGGGTATGCCGCACGTGTCGCAGGGCCGCCCACCGTCGACGCCGGACGAAGTCGCGGTGTCCAGCACGCTGGGCCGCCACGTGGGTGAGGACCTGACGGTCGGCGCGCGCACGCTGCGGATCGTCGGCGTCGTGCCCAACTCCACGGCACTTGCCAAGACGCCCAACATCTTCCTGACCACCGAGGGATTGCAGCGCTTGTCCTACAACGGACAGCCGACGGTCACGTCGATCGCGATCAAGGGCACCCCCGAGCGGGTCCCGGCCGGCTACCAGCTCGCCGACCGGGCGGCCGGTGTCAACGACCTGCTGCGCCCGGAGCACGTCGCCGTGGGGGCGATCACGATCGTGGCCGCGATGATGTCGGTTGTGGCGGTGCTGATCGTCGGCTCGGTGGTGTACCTCTCCGCGCTCGAGCGGTTGCGCGACTTCGCGGTGTTCAAGGCGATCGGCGTGCCGACCCGGTCGATCCTGGCGGGGCTCGCGCTGCAGGCCGTCATCGTCGCGCTGCTCGCGGCATTGCTGGGTGTCGTGTTCGCGGTGCTGCTCGCACCGGTGTTCCCGATGATCGTCGTGGTCCCTGTCGGTGCTTACGTGGCGCTGCCGCTTGCCGCGATCGCGATCGGTCTGCTGGCCAGCCTCGCCGGCTTCCGGCGTGCGGTCGCCGTCGACCCGGCGCTGGCCTTCGGAGGTCCGTGAGCGATGAGCGATCTGAGCATCAAAGACCTTGTCGTTGAATACTCCAGCGGCGGCTACGCGGTCCGCCCGATCAACGGCTTGAACCTCGAAGTGGCGGCCGGCTCACTGGTGATCCTGCTTGGACCCAGCGGCTGCGGGAAGACGACGTTGTTGTCCTGCCTCGGCGGCATTCTGCGGCCCAAGTCCGGGACGGTCGAGTTCGACGGCATCGACGTCACCAAGCTCGAGGGCGGCGCGCTGGCGCACTACCGGCGCGACGAGGTGGGGATCGTGTTTCAGGCGTTCAACCTGGTGCCGAGCCTCACCGCACTGGAGAACGTGATGGTTCCGCTGCGCGCGGCCGGTAACTCGCGTGCGGCCGCACGGCAGCGCGCCGAGGAATTGCTGGCCAGGGTCAATCTCCAAGAGCGAATGAAGCACCGCCCGGGCGACCTGAGCGGCGGGCAACAGCAACGCGTCGCGGTCGCTCGCGCGATCGCGCTGGACCCGATGCTGGTCCTCGCCGACGAGCCGACCGCGCACCTCGACTTCATCCAGGTGGAGGAGGTGCTGCGGCTGATCCGCTCGCTTGCGCAGGGCGATCGCGTGGTGGTGGTCGCCACCCATGACAGCCGGATGCTGCCGTTGGCCGATCGTGTCGTGGAGCTCACGCCGGCGATCTCATCGACGAATCGGCCCCCCGAAACCGTGTACCTGAAGGCCGGCGAGACGTTGTTCGAGCAGTGCACGATGGGCGAGCTGATTTATCTGGTCTCTCACGGCGAACTCGATATCTTGCGCGAATTAGCCGACGGCGGAGAGGAATTGGTCAAGATGGCCAAGCCGGGCGACTACTTCGGGGAAATCGGGGTGCTGTTTCACATGCCGCGTTCGGCGACGGTGCGCGCCCGCACGGACGCGACCGTCATCGGCTATACCGCCCAGGCGTTCCGCGAGCGGCTCGGTGTATCGGGGTTGGGCGAGCTGATCGAGCACCGCGAGCTGGTCGACGACTGACCGGTCACGATTAGGTCTTGGCCCGCACCCACTGGAACGTGCCGAAGCTCTTGACCCGCACACTGGCAAAGCCGTTGTCTTCCAAGATGTCTGCGATTTCGTCGTCGCCGAACACGTGCGCTCCGACGTTCGGAAGCAGCCGCCAGAACTGGGCGAGACGTCCCACGGTCGGGACGGCGATCGCCAGCCGCCCGCCCGGTCGCAGCACCCGCGCTATCTCGGCGAGAGCGGCCGCCGGTTCGGGAACCAGCTGCAGCACGGCGGTCGAGATCACCGCGTCGACGGTGTTGTCGCGCAACGGAAGCCGCTGCGCATCGGCCTTGATGAAACCGACCTGCGGTCCCGCTTCGTTGCGAACGGCGCGCGCCAGCATCGGCTCGGAGATGTCGACACCCAGGGCCAGCCCGTCCGGGCCCGCGGCGCGCGCCAGCGACGCGGTGACGTTGCCCGGTCCCGAGCCGACGTCCAAAGCGGTCCCGCCCGACGGGATGTTCAGCCACTCGATGGGCAACTCCCACACGCTGAGCAGGCGGCGCGAAATCGCCTGGGCGTTGTCGTAGAGCATCGACCCGATCGGTGACGCCCACGCCGCCTGGATTGGGCCGGTGTTCTTCGACAGGTCATCGCGCTCGGCCGCGCCGAGTAGATCGAGATAGCCCTTGCTCACGTCGGGTTCCGCCGGTGGATCGGTGAGGAGGTCCAGCGCTCGGCGCAGCGCGGGAGGCAGCGAGATGTGCACGTCCGTCATCCGTACTCCTTTGGTAAACACCAAGCTGTACACCGGAAATCGAGAGCCCCTTGGCAGGGTACGCCGGGCCGTCGATTGCCTCGACGCGTTGCGATTGTGGGCTTCGTTACCGCCGGACGGCGGCGTGCTCACGCACCAGGGCATACAGCCGCCACATGCCCGGCACACCCTTGAGCGCGGCCTCTCCGCGTTCGCCGAATCGGTGCCGCGACCCGGTGACGATGTCGCGCAGGGTGGAGGAGACCAGGACCTCGCTGGGACTGGCGAGGGCGGCCACCCGCGCGCCGATGTGCACGGCCATGCCCGCCACGTCCTCTTTGGAGGCGCCGCGCACCTCGACCTCGCCCGCGTGAATGCCAACCCGCACCTCGATGCCCAGGACGCGGACCGCGTCGACGATCGCGTCCGCACAGGCGATCGCGGCGCTCGGGCTGCTGAAGGTCGCGACGAATCCGTCTCCGGCAGTGTTGACTTCGCGACCGGCGAAGCGTTGCAGCTCGGTGCGCACGATGGTGTCGTGGTTGTCCAGCAGGTCACGCCAGCGGTGATCGCCGAGCAGGGCGGCATGCTCGGTGGAGCTGACGATGTCGGTGAACACGATCGTGGTGAGTAGACGCTCGGCGTCGGAGACGCCGCGCACGCCGGTGATGAACTCTTCGATCTCGTCGAGCATGGGCGCGGTGTCGCCAACCCAATAGAGTGCGTCTTCGCCGGGCAGCTCGACGAGGCGTGCCCCGGCGACGCGCTCGGCGAGGTAGTGCGCATGCGCGACGGGGCTGAAGTCCGGATTGTCGCGATGCAGGATCAGCGTCGGCACGACGATGCGCTCGAGCCGGTCGCGGACGTCGCCCTCGCGAATCTTCTTGATGAAGGCGCGGGCCATGCTGGGCGACGCGGCACGATTGCCGGCGTGATCCCACCAGGCGCGGAACGCTTCGTCGTTGGCCACCGACGGCGCGATAATGCTGAGGACGTCGAAGCCCTGCTCGACGGCATCCGGTTGCACACCGACGGTCGTGAAGGGATCGGTTGCTTCTATATCGGCCCCGATCGGGTAGTCGGCGGACCGCAGCGTCCTGGCACCGCCGTTGAAGATCACCAGATTGTTCACCCGGTCCGGGAAATCGGCGGCCAGAACGAGTCCGGCCAATGACGTGAAACCCGGGGCGAAAACCGTTGCCCGCTCGCACCCAACCGCGTTCATCACGGCGATCGCATCGTTCGCCCAGGATTCCGGCCCCATCATGTCCAGCGACGGCACCCGCGAGGACAGGCCGATGCCACGCTGGTCGAATCGGATCACCCGGCAGAAGGACGCCAACCGCCGATGAAAGCGGTGCATCGACGGCTCACTGTCGACGCAGTCGATCGGAATTAAGGGGCCCGGCAGCACAATCAGGTCGATCGGGCCATCGCCGAAGACCTGATAGGCGATGTCGATTTCGCCACAACTGGCGTACCGGGTCCGCGGAACCGGCACCACGGATTAAAGGCTAGTGCAGGGGGCCGACATACCCCTAGTGACCGAGAATCGGGACCAGGTACCGGGCGGCGTACTCGCGGACGGCAGCCGGGTCCGATGTGTCGAGCCGGTCGGTGGGAAACACGATGATGCCGAGGGCGACGCGAAGCAGGATGTCGCCGATGTTGGCCAGGTCGGAGTCGGAATTGTCGGCCCCGCAGCGGCGCAGGGTGTAGGCGATTCCGTCGGCGAACTGGCGAATCGGAAACACCTGCGAACGGGAGAACATGCCCAGCAGTTCGGGTTCGCTGTCGGCGATCCGCGAGTACAGCGGCGAATCCTTCACCAGGCGCACCCCGAGCGCGAACGCCTCGATCACGGCATGTTCTGGATCGCAGCCCGTCGTCGCCTTGTCCAGCGTGCTGAAGAAGAGGCCGGCCTCGCGCCGCACCACGTGCGCGAACAGGTCGTCCTTGGTCGGGAATCGGCGGTAGATGGTGCTGCGGCTGACCCCGGCGCGGGCGGCGACGTCTTCGATGTTGGCGCGACGCACGCCGTACGTCTCGAACACGGTTCGCGCGGTGTCCAAGATGGCGCGCTCGACATCGGTGAGCGACTCGGTCGCGATCGCGCCCGTCTCTGACCGCATCGCCTCAACTCCTTCTCGACGGCACCGGAGGAGCGGATGCGCCGCGATCGACCGGTTGCTAAGCTCTGAAACAAAGATACGAGTTTGTATCATTGCTTCGCAAGAAATACGCCCGAAGGAGGGGAGCATGACGGATCAGCTGGCCGATTCGACCGCCGGTTCACGCTTCGACACGGGTGTCCGCGAGGCGCTGCCCATGCCCGTCGACGCGCGCGACGATCAAGCGCGGCTGGGGCCCGAGTCGCTGACGTGGAAGTTCTACGGAGACAACCGCACTCAGTTCTTCGGGTTCCAGCGCACCGCCGGCGTCGAGAACTGCATCGAGCAGCTGGCGCAGGGCGTGCTCGATCACTCGGTGGTGTTCAGCGACACGTTGGGCCGGGCCAAGCGCACGGCGCCGCCGCTGATGAAGACCGTCTACTCCGACGATCCGCACGAGTGGGGTCGCAAGGTGCGCGACTTCCACAAGACGATCAAGGGCACCATCAGCGACGGTTCGCGATATCACGCGCTGAATCCGGAACTGTTCTACTGGGCGCACGCCTCGTTCGTCGATCAGGTCATCTACAACGCCGACATGTTCATCCGTCGGCTCTCCCATGCGGAGAAGGAGCAGATCTTCAACGAGGGCAAGGTCTGGTACACCCTCTACGGGGTCAGCGACCGCGGCCAGCCGCAGACCTACGACGAGTTCGTCGCCTACTGGGACGAGATGCTCGACCGGTTCGTTCCGCACAAGACCGTCCTGTACGGCACCGGCTACATCAGGCAGGGAATTCCGGGCCCACGCTGGATTCCCAAGCCGATCTGGAAGGTGCTGTCCGCACCGCTGAACGCCTACACCCGTCTGGTACTGGTCGGGACGATGCCACCCCAGATGCGCGAGGTCTGCCAGCTACCGTGGGATGCCAAGAAGGAGAAGCGGTTTCAGCAATTCGCCACGGTCACCCGCGCGCTGAACCCGCTGATCAACCGACTGCCTGTCCGGCTGATCTACACGCCATGGGCGGCCGCCGCCTGGCGCCGTGTCGGTGTCGACCCGCGCGGGCTGCACAACCAACCGATGGGCGCAAGGGTCATGCCGCCGCGACGGCTCGGGTGACGTCTCGCAGCCAGACCCGGCTGGGATCGTTGTCCAGGCGTGGGTGCCACACCGAGTAGAACGGCAGCTCCGGCAGCTCCGGCGGCGCCTGAATGATGCTGATGTGCGACGAGTCCGAGAACCGCGGCGATAGCCGCGCAGGGAAGGTCAGCACCAGGTCGGTGCCGGCCAGCATCTCCGGGGCGAAGGCAT
>NZ_JAFAUS010000086.1 GCF_019243155.1 Mycobacterium sp. | reverse complement strand
CCGAGCATCGAAAGCCCGATCAGCGCCGACCCGACCAGCGTCTTGTCCGCGATCGGATCGACGAAAGCACCGAATTCGGTGGCCATCCCGTAGTTGCGGGCCAGCAGCCCGTCCAGCCGGTCGGTGATGCACGCGAGTGCGAAAATCGCGAATGCCACGATCCGAAAGGCACTTTCGTGGCCGCTGCCCGCGAACAGAGCGAGCAGGAAGATCGGCACCATCACCAGCCGCAACAGCGTCAAGGTGTTGGCGAGATTGGCGATATTGGCGCGGCCTTGCGGTCCCGTTAGTGGACCTGTCTGCGGCTGCCCCGACACGGCAACAGAATAACGGTTGACCAGCGGACCCGTGATTGATGTCGATACTGTTACCCGTGACCGAAAGTTCGCAGGCCTACCGGGCGGTGGTCCGACGCGCGCGAACGTCCGACGTTCCCGACATCAAACGACTCGTCGACACGTACGCCGGAAAGATCCTGCTGGAAAAGAACCTGGTGACGCTGTACGAGGCCGTCCAGGAGTTCTGGGTGGCCGAACACGAGGGCAAAGTGGTCGGCTGTGGGGCACTGCACGTGATGTGGGCCGACCTCGGCGAGGTCCGGACGGTCGCGGTCGACCCCGCGATGACCGGCCACGGCATCGGCCACACGATCGTCGACCGGCTCCTGGAAGTCGCCCGCGAGTTGGCGCTGAAGCGACTCTTCGTGCTGACCTTCGAGACCGAGTTCTTCGGACGGCACGGCTTCACCGAGATCGAGGGCACGCCGGTCACCGCCGAGGTGTTCGAGGAGATGTGCCGCTCGTACGACATCGGTGTCGCCGAGTTCCTGGACCTGAGCTACGTCAAGCCGAACATTCTCGGCAATTCGCGGATGCTGCTGCGGCTCTAGTCAGCGCGCGAAGTCTGACGGTCGAAAATTCCCTTCGGCCAGTTTGCCTTCGATCTCTTCCAGGCTCTTACCGGTGAGGTCGGGCATTCGGAAGAAGACGAAGATCCAGGCCGCCACGTTGAACAACGCGTAGAGCCAGATCGACGGCCCGACCCCGATCGCGTTGATGAGCGACAGCATCGTCAGCGTGATGAGCAGGTTGGTACCCCACAGCGTCGCCGACTGCACTGCGGTGGCCGCGGGCCGCACTGCCAGCGGGTAGGTCTCCGAGCCGGTCAGCCAGCCCATCAGCTGCAGACCGCCGGCGTTGAAAAGCATGAAGACCATCAGGCAGGTGACGATGTAGGGAATCACATCGCGACCGGCGTCGGTGGTGACAAAGAGCAGGCCCAGCACGAACAAGCTCAGCGCCGCACCCGGCACCATGATGAGGGTGAGCCGGCGCCGGCCGACCCGATCGATGATGCTCAACCCGATCAGCTGGGCGATCAGGTACACCGCACCCAAGCCCACCGACACCTGTAGAGCCACAGACCTGTAAAAGCCGGCGCCGGTCAAAATGGTCGGCGAGTAGTAGATGATCATCTCGATGCCGCTGAGCTGGGTGAATACCGCGATGCCACAACCCAGGACCAGGGCTGGCCGCACCCAGCCGGCGCGCAGCCCGCGCCACCCGCGGGTGCTGGCCGTGAGTTCCACGCGCGCGAGTTCGGCAGCCTCGTCCAGCTCGGCGCCCACGTCGTAGCCGTCGGGACGGACGTGCTCGGCTCGTGCCGCGTTTCGATCGCCTTGCTTGACCAGCCAGCGCGGACTTTCCGGGAGGCGCAGCAACAGCCACAGCATGATCGCCGCGGGTACGCAGGCGGTTCCGATCGGCCACCGCCAGGAGACCGACTCGCAGGCGCCGACGATGGTGGACGTCAGAATGCCCACCCCGATGGCGATCTGGAAGCAGAGCACCAACCGTCCCCGGTAGGCCGGCGGCGAGAGCTCAGCGACATACATCGGCGCCGTCTGCGTCGCCCCGCCCACCGCGAAGCCCAGCACCAGCCGTCCCAGCGATAGCAGAACGGGGTCGGGCGCAAGGGCGCACCACAGCGCGCCGACAACGAACACCACCGCCAGCATCAACAGTGTCCCGCGCCGGCCCCGACGATCGGACAGCACGCTGCAGGTCAATGCCCCGATGACGGCGCCGAGCAAAATGCTGCCGGCGATCACCTGCTTCCAGCCCTCGGTGATGCCGAAGTCATGGGTGAGCTGCAAGAGAGCCCAGGAGATGGCGCCGGTGTCGTAGCCGTAGAGCATGCCCGAAATCGCCGCGACGAGCGCCACTATGACCACGGCGCCCGTCAAGTGCTTACCCGCGTCCGCGCTGATGCCGACTACGCTCTGTGGCGCTTCCACATTGGTCATGCTCGAGCCTCCAGCCGGGTCGGTTTCCCTGCACAAGCCGGCCAAGCGAGCGGGTCTGCCGAATCGTCCGCAGCTACTCGAAGTCCTGGTTGGGGACCGGCTGCCGGAATCCCACTCGCGCCATTCGCTTATCCAGCGAATTCGCTCGGCTTGCTCGTTGGCCTACCCACGCCCGGCAGGCGCACCGCTTGTTGCGGGCGAGCCGTTTAACTTCCCTCTCGATCCGGGGAACGACCGGCCACGAATTCTGGGTAAGCCTTCGCCAACGTAACAACCGGCTCCGCGGGAATACAACAGTGCCGTTCGCGGGGCAAAGGGCCTTGGCGGCTGTTGAGCGCCAAGGTCCGCAGGTTCAGTCCTCGGCGTCCTCGGATCCGTCGGCGTTGGCCCCGCCGCGGATCAGCGCCAGCGTTCCCGCCAGCTCGTCGGGCTTGACCAGCACCTCGCGCGCCTTGGATCCCTCGGACGGCCCGACGATGCCGCGGGTCTCCATCAGGTCCATCAGGCGGCCGGCCTTGGCGAAGCCGACGCGCAGCTTGCGCTGCAGCATCGATGTGGAGCCGAATTGGCTGGACACCACGAGCTCGACGGCCTGCAGGAACACATCCATGTCGTCGCCGATGTCGGGGTCGACGTCGGTGCGCTCGCCCGTCGGCTTGGCGGTGGTGACGCCGTCGGTGTATTCCGGCTCGGCCTGGTCCTTGCAGGCGTTGACGACGGCGTGGATCTCCTCGTCGGTGATGAAGGCGCCCTGAAGCCGCAACGGCTTGCCCGCGCCCATCGGCAGGAACAGGCCGTCACCCATGCCGATCAGCTTCTCCGCGCCGGCCTGGTCGAGGATCACCCGGCTGTCGGTGAGCGACGACGTCGCGAACGCCAACCGGGACGGCACGTTGGTCTTGATCAGGCCGGTGACAACGTCGACCGACGGGCGCTGGGTGGCCAGCACCAGGTGAATGCCTGCGGCACGGGCCTTTTGGGTGATACGCACGATCGCGTCCTCGACGTCGCGTGGCGCGGTCATCATCAGGTCGGCCAGCTCGTCGACGATGGCCACCACGTACGGGTACGGCCGGTACTCGCGCTGGCTGCCCAGCGGCGCGGTGATCTCACCGCTGCGCACCTTCGTGTTGAAGTCGTCGATGTGGCGCACCCGGGAGGCCTGCATGTCCTGGTAGCGCTGCTCCATCTCCTCCACCAGCCACGCCAGCGCGGCCGCGGCCTTCTTCGGCTGGGTGATGATCGGGGTGATCAGATGCGGAATGCCTTCGTACGGCGTCAATTCCACCATCTTCGGGTCGATCAGGATCATCCTGACCTCCTCGGGCGTGGCCCGGGTCAGCAACGACACCAGCATGGAGTTGACGAAGCTGGACTTACCGGATCCGGTCGAGCCGGCCACCAGCAGGTGCGGCATCTTGGCGAGGTTGGCGGAGATCATCTCGCCCTCGATGTCCTTGCCCAGCCCGATGATCAACGGGTGGTGGTCGCGACGGGTCGACGGCGCGGTCAGAACGTCCGCCAGCCGCACCATCTCGCGGTCGGTGTTGGGCACCTCGATGCCGACGGCCGACTTGCCGGGGATCGGCGCCAGCATGCGAACGCTCTCGGTGGCGACCGCGTAGGCGATGTTCTTCTGCAGGGCGGTGATCTTCTCCACCTTGACGCCCGGCCCGAGCTCGACCTCGTAGCGCGTGACGGTCGGCCCGCGGGTGCAGCCGGTCACCGCAGCGTCCACCTTGAACTGCGTCAACACCTCGCCGATGGCGTCGGCCATGGCGGTGTTGGCGGCGCTGCGCTTCTTCGGCGGATCTCCTGCGACGAGCAGGCTTATCGGCGGCAGCGTGTAGGGACCCTCGACGACCCGGTCGATGATTTCGGTCGGCTTCTGCTTGCCGCGCTTGCGGCCGCGCGCCGTGGTCTCGTCCGCGTTTTCCAGCGCCGGTTCCGGCACCGTGGGGATTTCGTCCTGGTCCACGGAGAGGTCTGCGACGGAGTCCGGCGTCGGCCAGTCCTGCGGCTCATCCGCGGGGTCCAGCGCGCTTTCGTCGTAGTAGCCGTCGGCGACCGGTTCGTCGTCGTAGTCGTCGTAGTCGGCTTCCTCGTCATCGCCGAGCAGTCGCCCGCCGAACATCGAGCGCACCGCGTCGGGCAGCTCGCGGATGGTGGTCCCGGTCAACAACAACAGGCCGAACAGCGCGCCGATGAACAACAGCGGCGCGGCGATCCAGGGTGTCAGGCCGTCCGACAGCGGCCCCCCGATGGCGAAGCCGACGAATCCCGCCGCGCGGCGCCGCGTCTCGGGGTCTTCCGGCGAACCGGACCACAAATGCCGCAGCCCGAGAACCGAAAGCGCGATCAGGCTGGCGCCCAGGATCAGTCGGGGCCGCGCGTCCGGGTTGGGCTCGGTCCGCATCAGCGTCACCGCCACCGCGGCGGTGATGACCGGCAGGGCCAGGACCCCGGCGCCGATGAAGGTGCGTAACAGCGTGTCGACCCACGCGCCCACTGGCCGCGCGGCGTCGAACCACGAGCTCGCGGCGACGACGACGGACACCGCCAGCAGCAGCAGCGCGATCCCGTCGCGACGATGCCTCGGCTCGATCTCGCGCGCCCGCCCGATCGACCGGGCAGCGCCGCCGGTACCCCTGGCCGCCATCAGCCAGGTGGCGCGCAGAGCCCGCCCGCAGGTCAGCCCCGTGGCGACAAGCAGCGACTGGTTGCGCCGCTTGGCCGGCCTGCCGCCCCTGCCGCGGGGTGGCGCCGGCCGTTTGGGCCGGGACCCTCCTCGCGAAGTGGCCTTCGAATTGGCCCTAGACCTGCTCGTTCGGTTCCCGGAGCGGGCGACGGTCTTATTAGCCATGACGGCAAGAGTAGTCGCAACGGC
>NZ_JAFAUS010000019.1 GCF_019243155.1 Mycobacterium sp. | reverse complement strand
ACCGCAACCCCGTCACCGTGTCACTGCCCTCCACGGCCTCGACCGCCTTGTTAGTCAGGATGGTGATCTTGTCGTTGGCCCTGGCCCGCTCCAGCATGATCCGCGAGGCCCGGAACTCCTCGCGGCGGTGCACCAGGGTGACGCTGCGGGCCAACCGGGTCAAAAACGTGGCCTCCTCCATCGCCGAGTCCCCACCCCCGATCACCGCGATGTCTTGGTCCTTGAAGAAAAACCCATCACAGGTCGCACACGAGCTCACCCCACGCCCGAGCAACTCCTGCTCCCCGGCGATCCCCAGATACCGGGCTGCGGCGCCCATCGCCAAAATCACCGCCCGCGCCCGATGGGTCTTCCCATCCGCGGTCACCACCGACTTCACCCGGCCCTCAAGCGAAACCGATTCGACGTCTTCCATTTGCAGATCAGCGCCAAAACGCAGCGCCTGCTCGCGCATCTGATCCATCAACTCCGGACCGGTGATGCCATCACGAAAACCCGGATAATTCTCCACCTCGGTCGTGGTCATCAACGCCCCACCAAACGACGTCCCCTCAAACACCAGCGGCGCCAACTGCGCACGCGCGGCATACAACGCAGCCGTATACCCCGCAGGGCCCGAACCAATGACGATGACGTTGTGGATATCGGTGGAACTCATACGAACCTTTCAACCGGGGCAAGCAGTTAGGGCCACACTACTGCGAATCAGGCGCGGCTCCATGTCGACTCGATACGGGACAACCGGAAGGCCCTGCCGCGCAGAACGTGAAGGCGCACACACAACCAGCGGTTGTGCCCTCACAACGCTTTACCTCTACTGATGCATTCGTAAATGGTGCAGCATGGAAATCGCGACCCGTAGGTCCGATGCAGCACTTACGGGTACCAACGACAACATCATCGTTGAGCCGCGGCCCAGCCCATTTGCCGCCCTCCGAGCGATTCATAACCACCGCGAAGGCAATTCTTCGCGAAGGAGACCAGCACATGACCACAGCCCGTCCCGCCAAGACCCGCAGCGAGGGCCAGTGGGCGCTGGGTGATCGCGAACCCCTCAACGATGCGGAGAAGTTCAAGAACGACGACGCACCGCTCAACGTGCGCGACCGCATCCTCAACGTCTACGCCAAAGAGGGCTTCGACAGCATCGCCCCGCAGGATCTGCGGGGGCGATTCCGGTGGATGGGCCTATACACGCAGCGTGAGCAGGGTTACGACGGCAGCTGGACCGGCGACGAGAACATCGAAAAGATCGAAGCCAAGTACTTCATGATGCGGGTGCGCACCGACGGCAAGGCCATGTCGGCGCAGACGATGCGCACGCTGGGTGAGATCGCGACCGAATTCGCCCGCGACACCGCTGACATCAGCGACCGGGAAAACCTGCAACTGCACTGGGTTCGCATCGAGGACGTCCCCGAGATCTGGCGTCGCCTCGATTCCGTCGGGCTGGAGACCACCGAGGCCTGCGGCGATTGCCCACGCGGCATCCACGGCTCGCCGCTGGCCGGCGACTCGCTCGAGGAGGTGCTCGATCCCTCCCCCGCCATCGACGAGATCCTTCGCCGCGCCCTGAACAACCCCGAGTACGCCAACCTGCCGCGCAAGTACAAGACCTCGGTCTCGGGCCTGCAGGACGTCTCCCACGAGACCCATGACGTTGCGTTCGTCGGCGTGAACCACCCCGAGCACGGACCGGGCCTGGACGTATGGGTGGGCGGCGGCCTGTCCACCAACCCGATGCTGGCCCAGCGGCTCGGCGTGTGGGTTCCGCTCAACGAGGTCCCCGACGTCTGGGAAGCGGTCACCATGTTGTTCCGCGACTACGGCTACCGGCGGATGCGCGCCAAGGCCCGCATCAAATTCCTCGTCAAGGACTGGGGCGTCGAGAAGTTCCGCGACGTTCTCGAAACCGAGTACCTCAACCGTCGCCTGATCGACGGCCCGGCCCCGGTGCCGGTCAAGCAGCCCATCGACCACGTCGGCGTGCAGCGGATCAAGAACGGGCTCAACGCCGTCGGCGTCGCTTCGATCGCCGGGCGTGTGACAGGCACCATCCTTTCAGCGGTGGCCGACCTGATGGAGAAGGCCAGCGCCGACCGGGCGCGGTTCACCCCGTACCAGAAGCTGGTCATCCTCGACGTGCCCAACGACAAGGTCGACGAGCTGGTCGCAGGACTGGATGCGCTTGGGCTGCACTCGCGCCCGTCGTCGTGGCGCAAGAACCTGATGGCCTGCACCGGTATTGAATTCTGCAAGCTGTCCTTCGCCGAAACCCGGGTTCGCGCACAGTCTTTGGTTCCCGAACTGGAGCAGCGGCTGTCCGATATCAACTCCAAGCTCGACGTCCCGATCGCGGTCCATCTCAACGGATGCCCGAACTCGTGTGCCCGAATCCAGGTCGCCGACATCGGGTTCAAGGGTCAGTGGATCGACAACGGGGACGGTACATCGGTCGAGGGTTTCCAGGTGCACCTCGGCGGCGGCCTGGGCGAGCAGAGCGGGTTCGGCCGAAAGCTGCGTCAGCACAAGGTCACCAGCGACGAGCTCGGCGACTACATCGACCGCGTGACCCGCAAGTTCGTCGAGCAACGGGAGAACGGCGAGCGTTTCG
The DNA here is from genome assembly GCF_019243155.1 of Mycobacterium sp. Classification (GTDB taxonomy): domain Bacteria; phylum Actinomycetota; class Actinomycetes; order Mycobacteriales; family Mycobacteriaceae; genus Mycobacterium. The sequence goes on along the minus strand of NZ_JAFAUS010000019.1, from coordinate 9,507 downwards.
CGAATTGGGCGCTGCGGGCCGAGGAAGCCGACTTGCGATGAGCACGCTCGTACTCACCGCTCACGGGAGCCGGGATCCGCGGTCGGGCGCCAACGCCGAGGCCGTGGCGGACCGGCTTGCGCGGATGCGCCCGGACCTCGACGTGCGGCTGGCGTTTCTGGAGCTCAACGCGCCGAACTTCGCCGACGTGCTCAGCGCATTGCCGGACAGTCGAAGCGCTGTGGTCGCCCCGCTGCTGCTGGCCAGCGCCTACCACGCGCGCCTGGACATCCCGAAGCAGATCGCGGAGGCCGGCGCGCACGGGATACGTCAGGCCGACGTGCTCGGTGAGGACGATCGGCTGGTGTCGGTGCTGCGCGAACGTCTCACCGAGGTCGGCGTTTCCCCGCTCGACGAGGACCTCGGGGTGATGGTGGTCGCGATCGGCTCGTCGAACCTCGCCGCCAACGCACGCACCGCAAAGGTGGCGTCCCGGTTGGCGATCGGCACCCGCTGGGCCGCGGCCACGACGGCCTTCGCCACCCGGCCCGAGGCGTCGGTGGAACGGGCCGCCGATCATCTGCGGCGGCGCGGCGCGGGCCGGCTCGTCATCGCGCCGTGGTTCTTGGCGCCGGGACTGCTGACCGACGGTGTCTCGAACTACGCACGGGACAACGGCATTCCGATGGCCTCGCCGCTGGGGTCGCACCGGTTGGTGGCCGAGACCGTGCTGGACCGCTACGACGACGCGGTTGCCGCCGACGTCGCCGCCTGAGTCCTATTTCGTTGCCCGGCTGGTGATGTGGCTGAGCAGGTCCCGGATTGCCCCGGCGGGTGGGTTGCGCCCACCGACCCAGATGGCGCGGAACTTACGCCGCAGGTCCAACTGCGGGATGGTGATCGCGTGCAGCCGGCCGATCGCGAGGTCGTCGGCCACCGCCAGCTGACTCATGGCCGCCGGACCCGCCCCGGCCAGCACGGCGGCACGCATCGCCGCCGCGGATGTCAATTCCAATACGGGCGGGGCCTGTTGCATGTCGTCGCCCAGCGCCTGACGCAGCGCCACCGTGAGTGAATCGCGGATGCCCGAATGTGGTTCGCGGGCAACCAAAGACGTCTGTGCGACTTCGCGAGCTGTCACGACCCGGGACCGCTTGGCCCACTTGTGGCCCGGCGGGACCACGATCACCAACTCGTCCTGCCCCACCACACAGCTGCCCAATCTCTTAGGGGTGCCGGGGTTTTCGACGAAGCCGAGATCGACGGTGCCGTCGCGCACCGCGGCGATGGCATGGTCGCTGTTGGTGGCGGTCAAGATGACCTGGGGCGCGTTGTCGCCGCGCCGCGTCGACTCCGCCTGCAGCGACAGCAGCCAATGCGGCATCAGCTGTTCGGAGATCGTCTGGCTGGCCGCCACCCTGATTCGCTCGCGTCCCTCCTTGCGCAGCGAACCCATCCCGGCGTCGACCTCGTGGGCGACTTCCAGCAGGCGGGCCGCCCAATCCGCGACGATCATTCCCGCGGGCGTGAGCTGCGAGCCACGCGTCGTCCGGACCGCCAGTGTGACCCCGATCTGGGCCTCCATCGTCGCGAGCCGCCGTGATATCGCCTGCTGGGTCAACCCGAGTTCGCGCGCGGCGCGGCCGAGGCTGCCCGTCTCGGCGATCGCCAAAAAGATCTCAAATGAGGCGAGTTCGGGCATTCGGGGGCTGAGCGGCATGGTTTGATCACATCACAACCAAACCGTGTGTCACAACGACAACTTGTGACTCCACAACGCCAGCACCCCTACCCGCCAGACGTCGGAACGCGAAAAATGGACAGCATGACCCGTGCAACCGCCGCCGACTCCGAGTAAGGAGTGCTGGCCCCACGGACATCCACGCGCTAAATTATCCAGCCTGAGCGAGCTACCCCGGATCGCAAACGGCTGACCGCTTACAGCCACGAGGGAGGAAACGTCAATGGCGTACGTGATCGCCGAACCTTGCGTCGACATCAAAGACAAGGCATGCATCGAAGAATGTCCCGTCGACTGCATCTACGAGGGCGCTCGCATGCTCTACATCCACCCCGATGAGTGCGTCGACTGCGGCGCCTGCGAGCCGGTGTGCCCGGTGGAGTCCATTTACTACGAGGACGATCTGCCCGCCGAACACAGCGAGTACACCCAGATCAACGCCGACTTCTTCGCCGAGCTCGGCTCACCCGGCGGCGCGTCCAAGGTCGGACTGACCGAAAACGACCCGTCCGTGGTAAAGGCCCTCGAGAGCAGGGCCGAGGCGAACTAGAACGCCTCGTCGGGTTTCTCGATGCTGGACTCCGGCCGGCTGGCCGGTATCAGACGATTTCCAACCCAGCCAGCAAACTAAATAGTGCTGTAAATACCGCGTAAACTCGCATTTCAGCAAATATATATTACGCGCGCTGCGGCGCGTGTCGGACCTTTCCTGTTCCGCCTGATCGGCGTCCAATGGAATTGGCGGCTTTTAGCCGCCAGAAGTCGGGCATTCCCATACCCCCGACCAATTCCATAAGGAGACACCGATGTCCTTTGTGACTACGCAACCCGAGGCTTTGCTCTACGCGGCGGGCAAGCTCGAGACCCTTGGTTCGGCGTTGACGGCCGAAAGCGCGGCCGCCGCACCCCCAACCACCGCGATAGCGCCCGCGGCAAGCGACGAGATCTCGGCGTTGCAAGCGGCGCTTTTCAACGCCTACGGGCACCTGTACCAGTCGATCAGGGCCCAGGCCACGGCGATTCACGAGCAGTATGTGCACACCCTGGGCACCAGTGCCGGCTCCTATCGCGAAACGGAGGCCGCCAACACAGCAGCAGCCCAACTGCCCTCCTCGGGCCGCTCGGCGGCCGCCAACGCGCTGAGCCCCAACGCCGCAACCGACCCGCCCGGTGACAGCCCCCTCGCCAACGTCACCGACATCGGTTTGGGCAACTTCAGCTCGGCGACCTCGGACCTGCTTGCGATGGCGGGCGGTGGCCTGCTCGTCAGGCCCGACTCGATGGCCCCGATATCGGCAGTCTGGCCCGCGCCGGCCCTGACCGGCGCAGTCAGTCCCCCGGCGAGTTCTGCCGGGGCATCCATGGGAGTGGGTCTTGGACAATCAGGCCTCGGACAGGCCGCCTCGGTCGGCCGGCTGTCGGTGCCGCCCAGCTGGGGCACGTTGGCGAGCAACTCGGCAACGCCGCCAACGACAGCGACGTTGACCGGCTGGATCGCGCCTGCACCACAGAGCCCGTCGGTGGCCGGCGTGCCGGCCGGCGTCCCCGCGATGGCCACGGCCGGCAGGGCCGGCGGATTGGGTGCGCCGCGCTACGGCGTCAAGCCGACCGTGATGCCCAAGCCGACCGGCGTCTAAAGAAAATCAGACTTTATCTAAAAGGAGTGCAGGACAATGGATTTCGGAGCACTACCCCCAGAAGTCAACTCGGCACGCATGTACGCGGGAGCCGGCGCCGGACCGATGATGGCGGCGGCGGCCGCATGGAGCGCGCTGGCCGGCGAATTGAGTACCGCCGCAGCGGGATACGAATCGGTGGTGACGGAGCTGACCGGTGAACAGTGGATGGGTCCGGCGTCGTCCGCGGCGGCCGCCGCCGCTCACCCGTTCATCACGTGGCTCACCGGCACCGCCGCCCACGCCCAGCGCGCAGCTGCGCAGGCCACCGCGTCCGCGGCGGCCTTCGAAGCCGCATACGCGATGACCGTTCCCCCGCCGCTGATCGCGGCCAACAGAACCCAGCTGGCGTCGCTCGTCGCGAGCAACTTCCTGGGGATCAACACGCCGGCGATCATGGCTACCGAGGCGCACTACGCCGAGATGTGGGCTCAAGACGCCGCGGCCATGTACGGCTACGCCGCATCGTCGGCGGCTGCCGGGCAGTTGGACCCGATGACGCCGCCGGCGCCGACCACAAACCCGGGCGGGGTCGCCGCTCAAACAGCCGCGGTCGCAGGCGCCAACACGCAAGCTGGGCTTACGAACACGATCACCGCCGTACCAAACACGGTGGCGAAATTCGCCTCCCCGCTTCAGGCGGCGGCGGATCCGCCCCTCTTGAGCAACACGCTTGTGCAAAACACCGTCAACGGTGCGGTCAACACGGCGGCATGGTGGTCCATGCAAAGCATTGCGTGCTCGGTGACGTTGTCGCACACCATGAATGGCGTCCCGTCGTTCATGCTCGGAACCGCCGGCATCTATGACGGACCGTGGCTGAGTGGGGCGGTGGCGCAGGCCGGGTCGACCGGCATGGCCCAGGGCTCCGTGCTGGTGAGCGCGGGCCAGGCGTCCACGGTAGGCGGTCTGTCGGTCCCGTCCACCTGGTCCGCGGCGGCGCCGGCGATGAATTCCAGCGCCGCCCCGTTGCAGGGCTCGGGCTGGACCATGGCCGCGGAGGAGGGGGCGCCGGTGACGGCGGTGCCGGCCGGAATGCCGGCGATGGCGATGGCAGGGAAGGGTCTTGGATTCAGCGGGCCGCGATACGGGGTCAAACCCACAGTGATGCCGAAGTCGGTCTTCGTGTGAGCTAGCTGGTCACGGTCTGCCCGGTCGGCGCGCCTAATAAGGTGGGCCCATGCGAAGAGCGCGAATCATCCACATCATCCGGCAGATAGCGTCGCTGGCGGTCACCGCGATGACCGCCGCATCCACGCTCAACGCCTACCGGCCGCTGTTTCGCGGCGGATTCCCGTCGCTGTACTCCTGGATGTTCGGGCTGGCCGTCACGGAGCTGCCGTTGCAGGTGCTGGCCAGCCAGCTGGGCGGACTGGCGTTGACGGCACGTCGCCTGACGCGGTCGGTGCGGGTGGTGGCGTGGCTGGTCGCGGGCGTCTCGGCCCTGGGCCTGCTCAACCTCAGTCGCGCGGGACACCGGGCCAACGTGCCCCTGACCGAGGCGCTGGACAGCGGCCTGGGAGCCGACCGGCTCACCGAATCGGCGAATCTATGGCGCCGGCCCGCCGGCAGCGGCACCGCCAAGACGCCGGGCCTGCTGCGGATGCTGCGGATCTACCGCGACTACGCCCACGACTCCGACATCAGCTACGGCGAATACGGCAGCGCCAACCACCTGGACATCTGGCGACGTCCCGATCTCGACCCAAATGGGAAGGCGCCGGTGCTCTTCCAGATCCCCGGCGGCGCCTGGACGACGGGAAACAAACGCGGACAAGCACATCCGTTGATGAGCCACCTCGTCGAGCTCGGCTGGATCTGCGTGGCGATCAACTACCGGCACAGCCCGCGCAACACCTGGCCCGACCACATCGTGGACGTCAAGCGCGCCCTCGCCTGGGTCAAACAGCACATCGCCGAGTACGGCGGCGACCCCGAATTCATTGCCATCACCGGCGGTTCGGCCGGCGGCCACCTGTCCTCGCTGGCCGCGCTCACGCCCAACGACCCGCAGTTCCAGCCCGGATTCGAGGACGCCGACACCCGGGTTCAGGCGGCCGTGCCGTTCTACGGCATCTATGACTTCACCCAACTCGACAACACACTGCATCCGATGATGCCGGGGCTGCTGATCAAGTCGATCATCAAGCAACGGCCGTCAACTCACGCGCAGACGTTCGCCGCCGCGTCAACCGTGAACCATGTCGCCCCCGACGCTCCCCCGTTTTTCGTCCTGCACGGCCGCAACGACTCATTGGCTTACGTCGAGCAGGCGCGCACGTTCGTCGAGCGGCTGCGGCAGGTCAGCACGCAGCCCGTCGTCTACGCCGAATTGCCGTTCACTCAGCACGCTTTCGACATCTTCGGCTCGGCCCGCGCGGCGCACACCGCGGTGGCCGTGGAGCAATTCCTGGCCGAGGTCTACGCGAAACAACGCCAGGTGGCCGTTCAAGACTTGAGTCGCACCCCGGCCGCGCGGTAGACGAAGACCGGCTCGACCGAGAAGCGCAGCTTGGTCGCGGGAAGTTCTTGCAGTACCTCGTCCGGGATCTTCTTCTTGTAGTTGAGCTTCATCGAGCCGCTGAAGGCGGGGTCGACGCCGTGCAGGTCGATCTCGATGTTGATGCCTTTGTCGGTGATAGCGGCCCTCGCCGGACCCCTGTTGGTGTCCCAAGGACAGTCGATGGACCGCAGCCGGCTGTCGCCTCGCGCGGGGAAGGTGGCGACGATCCGGGCGGCGGAGAAAGCGAACGCTCCCGTGTAGCGGGAAACGCCGGAGGCCGAATACACGCCGGGCACATGGCCGCTGAAGTGCCGGTTCACCCCGACTTTGCCCGCGCTGAAGATGATGCCCTCGGCTTCGAGTTGTTCACTAAGCGCGGCGGGCAGTTTGCCGATCTCGGACAAGTTCCGGAGAAATCCCAACACGCCGTAGACCGTAGCCCGAGGGATAGTCGGCGCGCAGTCGTTTGCCAGAGAGTGGGTTACTGCACCGTCACGGTGGCGGTGTAGGTGCACGACGGGTTGGAGTCTTTGCCCACGAAGCTGTTATAGGTCGTGCTGATCGTCGTGCTACCCGGCCTCAGCGCCTCGAAAGTCCACACTTCGGTGCCCGGCGCTCCCAACGCGTCGGACGATGGCTGCACAAACTGGTGATCGATTTGCTTGACGACCCCCGAATCGCCGACCTTCATGTCCGGCTTCCACCGGTACGGGGTGCTGTAGTTGGAACCCAACTTCACGTAAAGCGTGTTGCCGACGGTCAGGGTGATGCTCTGCGTGATGTCGCTCTGGTTCAACACGTCAGCCATGGGGACCTTCAGTGTTTTGGTCGTCGGCGGGTTTCTGGACGCGAAGTGACAGCCCATCACCGTCGACGAGACGAGCACGACGACTGCTATCAGCAGCCTGATCTTCACGAGAATCCCCCTTCGATTCCGGTCGCAGCCTAGTAGGTCTGCATTCGGACCGAGAAGAGCGTTGCCGACGTGTTCGTCGCCACTGCTTGAACAGCTATACCCGAAAGTCGTGACTAGTCGGTGGCGGCGCTCGGTGTATCGCGTTCGGTCCAGCTCGGATCCGGCGCGAATTGCGCCTTGAGACTCCAGCTGGCCAGAATCTGCAACGCCTGTGCAGCCGGGGAATTGGGTTCCGCGGTGTATCCGACCAACGACAGTCCCGGCGCCGCGGTGACGGCGAAGACGTTGTACATCAGCGATAACTCGCCGAACTCGGAATGGCGGAATCGCTTTACACCATGCCGATGCGCGGTGACATTATGGGCGGCCCAGCGGGTGCGGAACGCTTCGCTGCGGGTCGCCAGCTCGCCGACGACCTGGGTGATCGCCGGCGAATGAGGTGAGCGCGCGGCCTCGGCCTGCAGCAGCGCGACGGCCTCATCGGCCGTCCTTTCCCACTCCGGGAAAACCTCCTCCGCATAGGTGTCGAAGAAGATGAACCGGGCGAGGTTCGGCACGCCGGTCGCCCGGTCGAACACTGGGGCGTACAAGGCCCGGCCGAGCCGATTCGCCGCAAGAATGTCGAGGCTGCCGTTCATGACGATCGCCGGCGACGTGCCCAGATTGTCGATCAGACCCTGCACGCCGTCGGGAATCGCCTGGCTCGCCCCCCGCTTGGTGCGGGTCCCCGTACGAGCGCCGATCACCGCTCGCGCTAGGTCGAAGAAATGGGCCGTCTCGTCATCGCTCAGTTGCAGCGCTCGCGCCACTGCATGCAGTACGTCGTCGGACACGCCGCCGACGTTGCCCCGCTCGATCTGCGTGTAGTACTCGGTACTGACGCCGGCGAGTTGCGCCACTTCCTCGCGGCGCAGCCCGGGCACTCGACGTCGCCGACCTGACGGCAAGCCCACCTGCTCGGGCCCGATCCTCGCCCTGCGCGTCATCAGGAACTCCCTGATGTCCTTGGCGAGGTTCATACCGCAACGTTAGGGGGAACACTGGCTCTCAGGCAGGGGCTGCCAGTCCCCCCAATAAGAAGCGCCTCCCTAACCCCGCTACGCGTACGTAGCGTCCGTCGTAGCAACGTATTCACGACGAACAAATGAGGTCAGCAGACATGCCGAACGAAGACCAGGCGCAGACAGCATTCGACAATTTCGTCCAGTTGTGGACGACCGCGACGACGGCCGGGCGTCGCGCTCCGGTCCTTCGACGTCCCGACGAGGTCGGGCTGGACTACGAGGACGTCTTCTTCCCATCGATGGACGGGGTACCGCTAGAAGGTTGGTTCATTCCCGCCGACTCCGACCGGCTGATCATCCACAACCACTTCCTGCCGGGGAACCGCTACGGCTACCCGGGCCATCTTCCCGAGTTCGGCGGCCTGGGCGGATTCGAAGTCAACTTCCTGCCCGAATACAAGGCCTTGCACGAAGCGGGCTACAACGTCCTCGCCTACGACATCCGCAACCACGGGATGAGCGGGCAGGGCAATGGCGGCATCGCCGGCATCGGCCTGACCGAGTACCGCGACGTGATCGGCTCGCTGCGCTACGCCGCGGCTCGTCCGGAAACCAAGAAAATGAAGAAGGCCCTGCTATCGGTGTGCCTGGGAGCCGACTCGACGGCGGTCGCCTGGTCGAAACACCCCAACGAGTTCTCCGAGATTCAGGCCATGGTGATGCTGCAGCCGGTCTCCGGGCGCTACATCGTGGAGGAGTTCGTCAAAGGCATCGGGATGAAGGACGGCTACGAGAAGTTCGACAAAGCGGTCCACGAGCGCACCGGATTCCGCCTGTCCGAGCAGTCGCCGCTAGAGCACGTCAAGGCCGTCACCGTGCCGACGCTGGTCGCGCAGGTGCATGACGACACGATGACCCGGCCGCAGGACGTGCAGGACATCTACGACGCGATCCCGGTCGCGGAGAAGCGGTTGCACTGGATCGAGGGCACCGATCGCCGCTTCGACGGCTACAACTTCTTCGGCGTGCACCCCGAGGTTCCGATCGAGTGGTTCGACAAGCACGTCAGCTGACGTGAAAGTGGTTCTTACACAGAGCGTTTAGGACGCCAAGCTCAGTTGCCGCGCGGGAGTCTGGCGAACCAACAGCGCGGCCAGCAGCAGCCCTGCCACCAGCAGAGCGGTCACGAATCCCACGGTGGCCGGCCAGCCGCCGCCCCGGTAGACCAGGCCGCCGAGTGCGCCGGCCACCGACCCGCCCAGGTAGTAGCCCAACAGGTACAGCGCCGACGCCTCGGCGCGATCCCGCTCGGCGAGGGCACTCACCCAGCCGCTCGCCACTGTGTGCGCGGCGAAGAAGCCGCCGGTGAACACGCCGGCTCCGACGGCGACCGCGACCAGGGTGTGCGGCATGGTCACCAGCAGGCCGGTCGCGGTGATCGGCATGGCGACCCCGAGCACGAGAGCGCGCCCCTTACGGTCGGCGAGCCGTCCCGCGACCGTCGAGGTGACGGTTCCGACCAGATAGAGCAGGAACAACATGCCCACCGTCGACGACGACAAGTGAAACGGCTGGGCGGTCAATCGGTACCCCAAGAAGTTGTACACGGTCACGAACCCGCCCATCAGCACGAAGCCCAGGCCAAAAAGCTTGATCAGTAACGGGTTTCGCAGATGGGTGAGCAGGCT
>NZ_JAFAUS010000269.1 GCF_019243155.1 Mycobacterium sp. | reverse complement strand
TTTCCGACGGCGACACCGTCGTCGTCGAGCGCGTCGACGTGAACGCGATGAACGGCGTCACCGTCACCTTCTACGTCACGGCGTTCTTCGGGGTTCGCGACGGCAAGATCACCGGATGGCGTGAGTATTGGGACGCCGCCCACGTTGCCCAGCAGCTCGGCATAGATCCCGCGCTCATGTTCGCGCCGCTGGAAACCTGACCCCAGCGCCGGACGTTGGTGGGCGGTCGTGAGTAACTTTTCCCGGGCAGCCACGCTTGCCGTCGCGGCGATTGTCGTGGGATGCGGCCACGACAATGTGAGCTCACCGCCGTCGACCGCGACTTCCCCGGTCGGTGCCGAATTGAAGGCCGCGCAGTCAAGCTATCCGGCCGGAACCCCGCCAAAGATCAGTATGGTGTTGCGCAACAACGGGTCTGGTGCGTGCGCGCTACCGTCGGTGGCCGACGGATCGGTCGAGGTGGTCTCGGTGACCCGGGACGGAACCGCAGTGGTGGGACGGCCCGGCCGCGAGTCTCTCTTCAACGGGATGGCTGCCGTCGTCGCGCGTGGTCTGCGCAGTGTCGCTCCGGGCGACTCGGTCTCGGTGCCGTTGGACGTCGGAGTCTCGCGGGACGGGTCAGCGGTCGTGCGGACGTCGCAGCAGACGGCCGTCGACGGTGGCCGCATCACGAGCTGGGTACTGGATCAGCCTGGGAAATATCGGATTACGGCGAGGCTGGTGGCGGTCACCGGTGTGCATCGCACCGACTTACCGCAGCAATGCCCCTATTCGGGCAACGCCGCAAGCGCCGAATTCCAGGTGACCAAATGATGCGGCGGATCGCGATCGTGCTGGCGGTGTGCACCGCGATCGCGTACACGGCTGTGCCGCAACGGTCGCACGCCGAGATCGACGCGGACGCCGGATCCGCCAACGGCATCGAGCTGTGCGGCATGCTGTACGCCAAGGGCCATGACCCCTCCGGCCTGTGGAGCCGCCTCAACAGTCCGACGACCCCGCCAATCAAAATCATCACGACCGATGTTCCCCCCGACGGAACCGGCACCAAAACCCGCAACGACGACAACGGGATTCAGATTTTCTGGGACCCGACCCGCGATGTCAGCAAGGACGACATAACAGCCACGCCCTGCGAGGTGCTCTACCACGAGCTGCAGCACGCCGCCGACGACGCCGACAACGTCCCCGATTCAACGCTCGACGACGCCTGCCCCAAAGCCAACGACAAAGGCGAAGGCGGCATCCCCTACGCGGAATGGCGAGCGGTGGAAGCCGAGAACGCTTATCGCGCGTCGTGGGGTCTGCCTCCACGAAAAAGCTACAACGGCACGGACTTTCCACCCGGGTCTTTCGAAGACTGCAAGAAGAACCCGCCGCCACCGGGGCCCACAAAGAAACCCAAACCCACCAACTCGGTGTTCGGCGACCCCCATCTGGCCACCACCGACGGCCTGCTCTACGACCTGCAACAGGTCGGCGAATTCACCGCGTTCGCCTCCGGTGACAAAACCGCCCCCCGGGTGCAGGTTCGGACCGCGCCGGTCGGCGACTCGAAAACGGCCTCGTTGGTATCGGCGGCCGCGGCGGGCAGCGGCGACCAGCGGATCGCCTTCGTCAGCAAAAATGGCGTCCTGACCATCAGCCGCACCGATGGGACCAACACGGAGACAGTCACGATCGACGACGGCGCCCAGCGCGACCTCGGCGCGGGCATAACACTAAGTGCCACGGCCAGTACGGATTTCACCGGCAGGGCCTACACCGTGCAATGGGCCGAAGGGTCGCGGTTACAGGTCAACGATGCCGGATGGTGGGGCCTGCGGGTCTCCTTCGAGCCGTCGGCGCCGGCGAAGGCCGACCAGCCGCGGGGACTGCTGGGCAACTTCAACGGCGATCCCGCCGACGACCTCATTCGGCCCGACGGTCGTCGCGTGCCTGCCGATGCGAGCCCAGTCACGATCCGATCCGACTTCGGCGATGCGTGGCGAATCAGCCAGGCCGACAGCCTGTTTCCATATGCGCCTGGCGAATCGACCGCCACCTTCACCGATCGCGCCTTTCCCAGCGGCGAGCCGCAACTCGCCAACACCGACCAGGCCCGCACCGTCTGCCAGCAGGCCGGGGTGATCGCCGCCGAGCTGCTCGCCGCATGTGTACTCGACGTCAGCGTCACCGGCAACCCGGTGTTGGCCGATGCCGCAGCGGCGGTGGCCCGCGACGTGACGATCAAGAGTGTCGCCGGGCAGTCGACCGGCCAGGTCAGTGGGACCGACTTCGGCGCCGGGAAGACGGTCAGCGGGACCGTCAGTCCCGCAAAGCAAGTCACCTACCAGTTCACCGGGCACGCCGGCGAGGTCGCCGACGTTCGCGGCGAATGCACGCCCAGTGGCAAGGGTCTCACCTACGGGGTTGGGCCCGTCGACTCCTCGGGTCAGTTGGGGGAGCCGGTCGGACGCGTCGACGGCTGCACGAACCTCGGGCGCGTGGCGTTCGCTGCCACCGCGACCTACCAGCTTGTGATACTCGGCGACGGGCAGTACCGCATCAGCTGGCAGCCGACGCCGGGCGATCAACAACGGCCACTGAACTTGACCGCACCCAACGCCGGACATATCACTGCCGCGACACGAATTCATTTGCGTTTCAACGTGAAATCCGGCCAACAATGGACCTTCACCCCGGCAGGGGGCTGTTCCGAGGTGCCCGGATTCACCTGGCAGGTTCTCGGCGCGGACGGCAGTTCCGGCGGCCGCGGAATCTACGACGGTTGCCAGCCGATGGGACCGCTGACCCTGACCCCGGGGGACTACGACGTGCAGATCGACGCGCAGAGCACCGACGCCGATTACCGGTTCACCGCTCGCTCATCGTGATTGAGCGTCGCGTAGCTCAGCTCGAGGCGTCGAGGATCTTGATCGCGAAGACCAGCGTGTCGCCGGCCTGGATTCCCGCACTCGGCTGACCGTTGGGGTAACCATCAGCGGAAGTCATTGCGACGGCGACCGTGGAACCGACCTTCTGTCCCGCAATGGCTTTCTGAAATCCCGGCACGACTCCGTTGAGCGCGAAGGCAACCGGTGCGCCGCGCTCATAGCTGCTGTCGAACACGGACCCGTCGCGTCCATCGACGCCCATGTAGCAGACGGAGACCCTGGCGGTGCCCGGAACCACCGGCCCGTCTCCGGCGCGCAGGGTATGCACCTGGGTCTGGGTCACGCTGAACGGCGTCGTGACGTTCACACTCGGGGCTGCGGTATCGGTGGATCCGGTGACCGCGACGCTGCCGGTTGCCCCGGGAAGCGTCCACTCAGGCGTTCCGCCGCTCGGCGGTGCCGCGGTTGGGCACGTGCCGGCCGCATTCGCGTTGCCCGATGCGGTGAGAGTCAGAACGGTTGCCGCGGCACACGCCGCGAGTACGACGGCCGAGCGCGGCCCAGATGGTTTCACGGCCGTCACGCTACAGCCACGAAAGAGCTTGACCGCTGTGCGGTGGCCCGGTTCGATTATGCGTACACCGTGAGGGGAGGCCCCGATGAGGACGTCGATTCGCGATCTCTTAGCCGTCGTCATGATGGCGTTAGCGACGATGGCCGCCGTCACGATCGTGACGCCCGCGGTGAGCTCGGCCGACTGCGGTGACGGGCAGTGGTGGGATCCGACGGGCAAGGTCTGCCGGCCGCTGGGGGTTGGGCCGCAACCGCTGGCCTGCGACCCGGGGCAGTGGTGGGACCC
>NZ_JAFAUS010000254.1 GCF_019243155.1 Mycobacterium sp. | reverse complement strand
AGATCGAAGAACGAGTCGTCGACGCCCACCCGCTCATGGCCGAGCAGCCCGGAAAACAGTCGCGCGATGCGCTGTTCGGTGGGGGTTGTGGGGTCGCGGTATTCGGTGGCCGTTGCGATCTGTGGTTGCGGCAGCGCGGCGCGGTCGATCTTCTGGTGCGCGGTGATCGGGATTTCGTCGAGCACCACATAGGCGGGCGGGGTCATGTAGTCCGGCAGCGCGGCGGCCACGCGGGCCCGGATGCGCTCGACGTCAACCGTTTCCGTGCCGGCGCCCTGAGCCGGCGTCACGTATCCCACCAGGCTCTTGCCCAACTGGGGCAGGTCCATCGCCAGCACGATTGCTTGCCCGACGCTGGGATCGACCGAGATCGCGGCCGCGATCTCACCCAACTCGATGCGGAAACCGCGGATCTTCACCTGCTCGTCGGCGCGGCCGACGAACTCGATGTCCCCGTCGGCGTTGCGGCGGGCCAGGTCCCCGGACCGGTACAAGCGGCCGCCCGCCCTGAACGGGTCGGCGACGAAACGTTCGGCTGTCAATCCCGGCCTGCGGTGATATCCGTGTGCCACATGCGTTCCGCCGATGTAGATTTCGCCGATCACCCCTACCGGCACCGGCTGCAGCGCGTTGTCGAGCAGATGCACCTGCGTGTTGATCTTGGGTCGCCCGATCGGCACGATCCGGGTGCCCTGCGCGCCTTCCACCGGATAGCTGGTGGCGTTGACCACCGTCTCGGTCGGTCCGTAGAAGTTGTACAGCAGTGCGTCGAAGGTGGAGTGGAACTTGTCGGCGATCTCACCGGGCAGCGCCTCCCCACCGATCGGGACGCGTCGCAGCGTGCGCCACTGACCGACGCCCGGCAATGACAGGAACAGGCCAAGCAACGACGGCACGAAGTGCATCGAGGTGATGCCCTCGCCGCTCAGCAGGTCGGTCAGGTACCCGATGTCGCGCAGCCCGTCGGGCCGCGGGATCACCAGCCGGGCACCGCAAATCAAGGTTCCGAAGATCTCACCCATCGACACGTCGAAGCTGGGCGAGGCGACTTGCAACAGCCGGTCGGTTTCGTCGACCCGGTATTCTTCGCCGAACCACGCGAAGTACTCCGCGATCGGCGCATGTGGCACCGGAACACCCTTGGGCAACCCGGTCGAACCGGACGTGTAGATCAGGTAGGCGGTGTTCTGAGGGGTCAGCGGTCGGATCAGCTCGGCGGGCGCGGTGGCCGGGTAGTGTGCCAATTCGGTAACCGGTTCGCGCAGCACCAGTTTGGCCTCGGCGTCGCCGAGGATGAAGGCCAGCCGATCCTCCGGATAGGTCGGATCGACCGGTAGGTAGACCGCACCCGCCTTGAGGACTCCCAACGCAGTGATGACCAGCTCGGGCGATTTGTCCAGCAGCACCGCGACCCGGTCCTCGGTTCCGATGTCCTGCTCGATAAGCCAGTGCGCCAAGCGGTTCGACTCTTCGTCGATCTCGCGATAGCGGTAGACACGGCCCTCGTAGACGACGGCCACGGCTTCGGGCGAAAGGGCCGCTCGCCGGGTGACCAGCTCGGGCAACGTGCTCGGCGTGGCGATGAACTCTTCACCGGTCGACATCCGGCGCAGCCACTCGGCGTCCTCGTCGCTCATCAACCCGCACGCCGACAACGCCGCGTCGGGGTTGCTCAGCGCGTTGTCCAGCAATTCGACGTAGTGCCGCAGCAGCTGTTCCACCAGTTGGTGATCCAGGACCTCGACGAGGTACTCGGCCTCGACCAGACCGCCGGTGTCGCGGTCGAGTTCGACCATGAAACTCAGTGGCAGTTGGTTGAAGTGACCACGCAGCTCGCCGCGCTCGCACCGCACGCCGGGCGGGCAGAAGCCGGCGCCATCGGGCTCTCGCTGCCCGAAGCTCACCCGGGTCATCCGGTCCGCGCCGTGTCGGCGATCGGGATTGGACTCGCGCACCAGCCAATCCAGGTCGGCGCGGGAATGGGCGAAGGCGCCGACCGCGCCGTCCCGAGTTCGGGCAAGCAGGTCACGGAACGTCTGGTGCGGCTGGGGGCGCAGCCGGATCACCACGGTGTTGCCGTAATAGCCGATGACGTCCTCGGTACCGACACCGCGGTTCAGCACCGGGGCCGCCACCAGGAAGTCGGTCGACTGCGTGTAGCGGTGCACCAGCGCGGCGAACGCGGCCATCAAGACCATGTACGGAGTCGCTCCGGTTTCTCGCGCCAGCGCGGCCGCCCGATCGGTGGTAGCCGCCGGTAACCGCACCGATGCCCGCTGTGCGCGCCAGGTGCTGGGCACCGCTGAGCCGTTGGGGCCCGGAAGTTCAAGCGGCTCAGGTAGATCCCTCATCAGCGGACGCCAGTAATCCAGATCCGCATCGCGGTTCGATGTCTGGTCCGAGGAAACCACCGGCACCGTGGGGGCGGCGGCGAAGCCATCGGGGTCGCTGTATGCGCGTGTCAGGTCGGTGAAGAACGGCGCCCACGAGCCGTCGTCCCAGGCGATGTGATGGGCGGTGATCAGCAGCATCAGCTCATCGGCGGACAGCCGGGCCACGGTCACCCGCAGTGGCGAATCCTTGGTCAGGTCGAACGGCCGGCGAAAGTCCCGCTGCGCCAACACATCCAGCCGTAGCCGCCGGGCGTGATCGGTCAGCCCGGACAGGTCGTGTTCGGCCCAGGCGGCCCGCAAGTCCTCACGCAGGACCGGCCGCGGATCGCCATCCTCGCCGGCGTCGTACGTCGTGTGCAGCGCCGGGTGCCGGGCTACAACGGCATCGACCGCCCGCCTTAGCCGCGTGACATCGACGGAACCGGCGACTCGATAGGAGACGCAGACGTTGAGCAGCGCGCTCTCCGGATCGACGGACTGCACGAACCACATGCGGTGCTGACCGACCGACATTCGCGGCTCGTCGTCGGTTGCCACCGCACCTGTCGCCCTGGCCAGGCCACGTTCGGCGATCTTGCGGCGCAACAACTCCAAGCGTTCTTCGTCGAGACGGGCAATGGCGCCGGTGGTGTCAGTCACGCTGAGAGTCCAACCTTTCTAGCTTCGCGAGCGTCGATCGTGGTGCCGGCACCCAACGCGTCGATCAATTCGTTGACGGTGATCCCGCCGAGCATCCGGGACACCGGAACCGAACTTCCCACTGTTCGGCGCAGACGCTTCCGCAGATCCAGCGCGAGCAGGGAGTCCACGCCCAGATCGATGAGCGGCGCCCCCGGGTCGATGGACCCGGAGTCATCCAGGTGCAATGTCGCTGCCAGCTCGGTACGTACCACCTCGGCAAGCGGTTTGGCCACCGAGTCGTCGGCATCCTCAGCGTGCCTTGGCATCGCATCGAACGGCATTGACATTCCCTGGCTTTCGAAGAACACCCGGAGGCGCTCGAAATCCGCGTCGAAGATCAGCGGATCACCGTCGTATCCGTACAGACCGGCTTCGATCGCCTGTATCGGATCCATTGCGACCAGCCCGGAGCGTTCGGTGCGGCTGATCTCGTCCCCTGTTACGACCCCGGCGCTTCGCCATAGCCCCCACCGGATCGCCGTGCAGTCCCGACCGCCGGCACGCAACTGGGCGGCCAAAACGTCGAGCATCCGGTTGGATGCCGCATACGCGGCGTGACCGTGGCCGGCCCATACCCCGAACACCGACGAGCAGGCCAGGATTCGGCAGTCCGCCCGCAGCGGCCACACATCGGCCATCAACGCCAACCCGCGGACCTTCGCGGCGCACACTGCCTCCACATCCGCACCGGTGAGCTCCGAACCCGTGCGGGCGCTGGCGATGCCGGCGGTATGGATCAGTAAGGACGCTCCGGAACCCGCGTATCTGGCGGCAGCCGCGGACACCGCAACCGGATCGGTGATGTCGCAGCGCGGAGCGTGCACCCGCGCGTCACGATTTTCGGCCAGCCGACGCAACGTATCTTCATCGACACCGCCGCGGCTCAGCAGGGTGACGGTCCGCGCACCGCGTTCCACGCAATACCGCGCGTATTGCAGCCCGATGGCCCCGCTGCCGCCGGTGATCACCACGTTGTCCAGCGCGGGTGGTCGCGTCACCGCCGAGGCGTGACACTCCCGGAAGGTGCGGACATAGCGTCGCGGCGAATCGCCACCGCGCACAGCGATTTCGGCTGTCTCACCGAGCAACACGTCGACCACGACCAGCGCGGTCGAGGCGTCGATGTCTCGGTCCGCGAGATCGACGTGCCCAAACGTCTGGTCGGGAAATTCGAAGCCGACGCTGCGATGCATGGCGGCCAGGGCGGCCTGCGCCGCAGACAGGCTCGGGTCGTCGCGATCGATCTGTTCGGCGCCGGCGGTGAGCAACCAGACGGCCCGGCACCGAGGTCCCATGAGGGACGCGTAGTCGGGCAGGCCCGCGTCGGCGAGGCCTGCGATCTGCTCGAGCGCGGCGGTGGCGTCCATCGGCTCGCGCTCCGGAGCGATCACTAAAAGGATCTCCGCCTCGTTCGGGAACACTGCGCGGCAGCCGCCATGTGCCGCAACGGCATCGACCAGCCGCTGCGTCAACCCGCTATCGCCGATAACGGCGATGTCGGCACCGGTTGTGGTCGCCGCGGCCGTCGCCTCTCGCCAATCCTCGACCGCGACGGTAAGCGCCGGAGCCGGCGACGCATCCACTGCGGAGTCGATCGGCGGTTCCGGTGCGGCCCACAGGTGCACCACCCGCATCGGCGCGTTCGGGAAATTCCTCAGTGGCGGCCGGATGTCCCCCGGGACGGCGTTGGTCCACTGGCAGCCGGGATCAGCGGCCGCCACGCCTGCGATGCCCGCCGACAGCGAATCGGTGATGGATCGGTCGCGATGCCCGGACCCGACGATGACGATCGACTCGTCGTCGACGATGTCAGCGAGCGGATAGAGCAGCGACTGGTGGGCGGACAGCTCGACGAATGTGTCAGCGCCCCACTTCTGGGCATAGCTCACGGCCCGATCGAAGCGCACAGTGCCACAGAGGTTTTCATACCAGTACTGGCGGAAATCGATCCCGCCGTGCACCTCGGCGCCAAATGTCGAGCCGACGAATTTCACCCGGCCCGTCCGAAAGACCGATTCGGGTATCAGCTCGGCCAATTCGGTCTGTAACGACCTCAGCGCACTGGTGTGTCCCGGATAGTCGACGGCAAGTTGGTGGGTGAAGATCCCGCGCCGTCCTGCCAGGGCGACAGCGGCGACCACCGCGTCGTGGTCACCGGACACCACGGTGGATGACGGCCCGTTGACCGCCGAAACCTCCAACCAGCCGGGCGTCTCGGCCAACACGGACTCCGCGTCGTCGACGCCAACCCCCAGAACCGCCATCGCGTACCGGCCCGTCAGCCGGTCGACGACGGTGGCGCGCGCGCCCACCAAGGCGACGGCCTCGGGCAACGTGATCGCCTCCGCCACATACGCCGCCGCGACCTCGCCAAGGCTGTGTCCGATGGTGATCTCGGGCAGCACTCCGCAGACTCGCCACGCAGCCGCCAGGCTGACTGCATGGGTGAACTGCGCCCCCTGGATCTCCGACCGCGACCACTGTCGTTGGTCCTCGCCCACCAGATACGCCAGCGGAGAAGAGAATCCGGCCCCGGTAAACGCTTGCGCGCAGGCCTGCGCCGTTTCCCGGTACGCCGCAAGGACCCGATAAGCCTCGGCTCCCATCCCCTGCCATTGGTTGCCCTGACCCGGAAACACGAACGCGATTCGCGGCGCGGTGGCCTTTGCGGATTGTGTAACCAGGAAGTCTTCTTCGCCGTTAGCGATCGCCGACAGCGCGGCGGCGAGTTCGGTTTGATCCGCCGCCCGTAGCACCGTTCGGTGCCGGCGCACCCGCCGCAGCCGCAGCAGGGTCGACGCAACCGCGGCTGCCGGATGTTCCGTCCCGGGGTAGCGCTGCAGGTAGTCGAGGATCGCCGCGGCGTCTCGACGGATCAGCTCGGGATCGTGCGCACTGAGCAGCACCGGGACGCGCCCGTCCGGCAACGGATGAGTGAGCATCATGCGACCTCGGGAACGGAGACGATCAGGTGCGCGTTGGTGCCGGCGATGCCGAATGCCGAAGCGGCGGCTATGCGCTGGCCGTTGACGGCCGGCCACGGGGTCAGCGTCTGCGCGAGCCGCAAACCCTGCCTTTTCCACTCGATTTCGGGGCTGGCATCGGCGGCGTGCAGGGTGGGCGGTACGGCGCCGTGTTCGGCGGATACCAGAACTTTGGCCAGTCCCAGCGCACCGGCGGCCGCCAGCGAATGGCCGACGTTGGATTTCGCCGAACCCAGCAGCGCTCCGGCGCCTGGTTCGGTGTCGCCGTAAGTCTGTGCCAGCGAATGCAATTCGGTGCGGTCGCCGAGCCGCGTCCCGGTGCCGTGCCCCTCGATCATGCCCACCTCGCCGGGCTTGACTCCCGCCTGGGTAATGGCCCGCTGGAACAGCCGGACCTGGGCGTCGCCGCTGGGGGCACTTAGACCGGCGCTGCGTCCGTCCTGGTTCATGGCGGTGGCCCGTACCTCGGCCACGACTGGGCGGCCGGCTCGAAGCGCGGCCGATTTCCGTTGCAGCACAAACATCGCCGCGCCCTCGGCCCACACCGTTCCGCTGGCTTGTGCGCTGTAGGGGCGGCAGTGCACGTCATCGGAAACGGC
>NZ_JAFAUS010000454.1 GCF_019243155.1 Mycobacterium sp. | reverse complement strand
CGAGCGCTGGATGCGCTCCTGAGCCTCGGCGACCAGGGCGCTCTGCAGCGGCATCGGGAGCGGGGCGGGGGCGTCGGGGCGCTCCCACTCGTCGGTCCACGCGGTGCGCAGCATCCGGGCCGGCTTGCCGGTCATCGAGCGCGAGCGCACCGTGTCGGAAGAGCTTGCGGCCAAGAACTTCTCCTTCACCACCGGCACCGTCTCGGCCTCCTCGGTGGTCAGCCACACCGACCCGCACCACACACCCTCGGCGCCCAGCGCCAGCGCGGCGGCGACCTGGCGACCGCGGGCGATGCCGCCGGCGGCGAGCACCGGCGTCGGCGCGACGGCGTCCACGACTTCGGGAACCAACACCATGGTCGCCACCTCGCCGGTGTGGCCACCGGCCTCGGTGCCCTGCGCGACGATCAGGTCGACACCGGCGGCCGCATGCCGCTGCGCGTGGCGGGTGGTTCCGGCCAGCGCGGCCACCAGCACGTCGTGGCCGTGAGCGCGCTCGACCAGATCCGCGGGCGGCGGCCCGAGAGCGCTGGCGATCAGCCGAATGCGGTGGGCGAAGGCAACTTCCAGCAGCGGCTCGTAGCCCTTGGGCGAGATGTTCAGGCCGCCCGCCGACGCGTGCGACTCCTCGGCGGGTGCCGTGATGCCGTAGCGGGCCAGCAGTTCCTCGACGAACGCCCGATGCTCCTCGGGCAGCAGCGTGCGGGCCTGTTTGCTGTCGATTCCGCCTTCTTCGGCGCCGACGTATTTGGGCGGCAGCAACAGGTCGACGCCGTAGGGCTTGCCGCCCGTCTGCTCCTCGATCCACGTCAACTCGCTCGTGAGCCGCTTGGGACTGTGCGCGACGGCACCGAGGATTCCAAACCCGCCGGCATTGGTCACCGCCGCCACCACGTCGCGGCAATGGCTGAAGGCGCAGATGGGAAACTCGACGCCCAGCATTTCAGCGACTCTGGTCCGCATGCGCAGGACGCTAAGAGTTACTCATTGATAAGTCAATGGGTTTCGCGCGAAACCCGGGTTGGCTACGAGTCCGGTGATCGACCGTCGGGCGGCCAACTGGACACGCCTTCCTCCAACGGCACACCGAGGCTGTGCAGAATGGACGCGATCATTCGCCACGCCCCGATGGCGGTGACGAGCTCGATGAGAACCGTTGAGTTGCCTTCGAATTCGCGTTCGCACGCCGCCCAGCTCGTGGCACTCACCGCGCCGTCGCGCACCACGTCATCGGTAGCGGCCAGCACGGCTCGCTCCGTTGACCCGAACTGGTCGTGGCTCTGCCAGTCGCGCACTCCGAGCAGATCGTCGGGCGTCACGCCCAGTCTCGACGCCACGCGCCAGTGCTGAGTCCATTCGTAGTCGCACGCGGTGAGCCAACCGATCCGCATGATCACCAGCTCGCGCAGCCGCGGGTCCAGGGTCCCGTGCCAGAGCATCGTGGCAAGCAGATCGTTGATCCCGCGCGCCAGCGTCGGATGGTTGAGCAGCACTTGGAAGATGCTGAGTTCGGCCATGTAGTCGGGCACGGCCGCTTCGTCGGCCGCGGCCCTGGCTTCGTCGAGCGGCAATTTGGGCACGCGCGCTGTTGTCATCGTATGAGCACTCCGGATATAGGCGGAACGCCGTCGCGTTCATCGGCAATGGTAGCCAGCGACTACCCGCTGTCTTCGAGGAGTACATCGAGGTGCGGGGTTTTTCGAACGAAAAATGATCGAAACCGCCAGGCCGAACGCGCATAATCCCTCCCACGTCGCGCGTTCCGGCAGCCGGTTGCTCGAACAGCCGCGCGGGCCGCCCGCTGGACACCACCTGTCATGACGATCACCTGGGCGGAAACTGGTTTGCCAAACCCGACGCCGCTAACACGACCAGCACCTTGCTTTTCTGCGGATTCTCCGACGATGCGTATTACGCGAAACGCCATAATTTGCTTGTCCGTAACGGTCGCGATCTAATCGACTCGAGCACTAGGCCGATAGCCGTGCTCTTTACACGGTGCGCGGGGGCATTCCACCGTCGGGGCTTAGGGAGGGAAATTCTTTGCTATCCCGAGAATGGTTTGATTGCCAAGTTGCAACGATTTCACAAACCCGCTATGACCTTTTTATCCCTGCGGCATCGTGGTCACGATCCTTTGCCCAGTGGCGGGATGCCGGTCCGGAATGGCGGCAAGCGACCGCGTCGATGCTGACCACCCCGTGTTCTTTACGGGCCTAATTGGAAACGATTATCATTACCGACACTATCCGCCGCCCACATGAGGTGAACGACTGTGAATGAGACTCGGGTGACCCCGGTTGCCGTCATCGGGATGGCCTGCAGGCTTCCCGGAGGGATCGGATCCCCCGAGCTTTTGTGGGAGGCGTTGCTACGCGGCGATGATCTCGTCACCGAAATCCCGCTTGACCGTTGGGATGCCGACGAACACTACGACCCCGAACCCGGCGTGCCCGGACGCTCCGTATGCCGATGGGGAGCATTCATCGACGACGTTGCGGGCTTTGATTCGGAGTTCTTCGGGATCAGCGACCGCGAGGCAACCGCGATCGATCCGCAACACCGTTTGCTGCTGGAAACCTCGTGGGAGGCCATGGAGCATGCGGGTTTCAACCCGGCAACGGCGGCCGGCTCGCGAACCGGCGTGTTCGTCGGCCTGATGCATGACGACCACACGGTGCGGACAGCGGACGCGGGCGCGCTGCAGGAGCCGTACGGGTTCATGGGCAACAGCTTCGCCGTGGCATCTGGGCGGATCGCCCATGCCCTGGGGCTACACGGGCCGGCACTGACGGTCGACACTGCCTGCTCGTCCGGGCTGGTCGCCGTCCACATGGCATGCCGCAGCCTGCACGACGGTGAAAGCGACCTCGCACTGGCGGGGGGCGCCACGGTGCTGCTGGAGCCGCGGAAGCTCGCCGCGGGCTCGGCACAGGGCATGCTGTCGGCCACCGGACGATGTCGCGCGTTCGACGCCGACGCGGACGGATTCGTGTCCTCCGAGGGCTGCGCCGTGGTGTTGCTCAAACGGCTGCCGGATGCGCTGCGAGACGGTGACCGGATCCTGGCCGTGGTGCGCGGCACCGCAGCCAACCAAGACGGCCGGACGGCCAGCATTGCCACGCCGTCGGCAACCGCGCAGACGGCGGTATATCGGGCGGCGCTGGCCGCGGCGGGTGTGGACCCAGGCAGCGTCGGCATGGTGGAAGCGCACGGTCCCGGCACTCCGGTCGGCGACCCCATCGAATACGCCAGTCTGGCCGAGGTTTACGGCACCGAAGGTCCGTGCGGTCTCGCGTCGGTGAAGACCAATTTCGGCCACACCCAGTCGGCCGCAGGAACATTGGGCCTGATGAAGGCGATCCTGGCCTTACAGCATGGCAAGATACCACAGAATCTGCACTTCACCCGGCTGCCCGATGAGCTTGCAAAGATTGATACTAACCTCTTTGTGCCGCAAGAGAATACGGCGTGGCCGACCAACGGCCGGCAACCTCGGCGCGCGGCCGTCTCGTCGTACGGCGTGTCGGGCACCAACGCCCACGCCATTGTGGAGCAGGCGCCCACAGCCGCGGCGCGCGACGACGTCAAATCCACGGCAGAGGGCCCGCTGTTGTTCACCGTGTCATCGAGCTCCGCGGATGGACTGCGGGAAACCTCCAAGCGGCTGGCGGGCTGGGCGCAGGAACGCGCCGACTCGGTGGAGCTGACGGACCTGGCCTACACGCTGGCGCGGCGGCGCGGTTACCGGCCGGTGCGCACGGCGGTGATCGCCAGCAGCGCCGAGGAGCTGGCCGAGGAGCTGCGCAGGGTCGCCGACGACGACACTCCGTACCGGGCCGCGCTCGGACGCGACGACCACGGGCCGGTGTGGGTGTTCTCGGGCCAGGGTTCGCAATGGACTCAGATGGGTGCCGAGCTGCTGGCGAACGAACCGGTGTTTGCTGCCACCGTCGCCGAGGCGGAGCCGGTGATCGCGCGTGAATCCGGATTCTCGGTGACCGAGGCGATGTCGGCGCCGCGCGCGGTGACCGGGATCGACCGGGTGCAACCCACCATCTTCACCATGCAGGTCGCGCTGGCGGCCACGATGAGGTCCTACGGGGTGCGACCGGGCGCGGTCATCGGACATTCCCTCGGCGAGGCCGCTGCCGCGGTGGTCGCGGGAGCGCTGTCGCTGGAAGACGGGCTGCTTCTCATCTGCCGCCGTTCTCGGCTGATGTCACGGATCGCCGGTGCCGGCGCCATGGCTTCGGTGGAATTGCCCGCCCAGCAAGTGCTTTCGGAACTGATGGCCCGCGGCATCGACGACGTGGCGATCTCCGTCATCGCCTCACCGCAGTCCACGGTCATCGGCGGTGCGACGGAGCGGGTCAAGGAGCTGGTCGCGGGGTGGGAACGGCGTGACGTGATGGCCCGCGAGATCGCCGTTGACGTCGCGTCGCATTCGCCCCAGGTCGAGCCGATCCTGGATGACCTGGCCGACGCACTCGCCGATCTGAACCCGATGACGCCGGAGGTCCCCTACTACTCGGCGACCCTGTTCGACCCGCGCGAGGAGCCGTTCTGCGACGCGGAGTACTGGCTGGACAATCTGCGTCACACCGTCCGGTTCGGGGCGGCCGTGCAGGCCGCGCTGGAAGACGGCCATCGCGTGTTCGCTGAGCTGTCGCCGCACCCGTTGCTGACCTATGCCGTCGAGCAGACGGCCGCCAGCCTCGACATGCTGGTGGCCTCGCTGGCCGGCATGCGACGCGAGCAGCCACTGCCGCATGGGCTGCGCGGCCTGCTGGCGGACCTGCACAGCGCCGGCGCCGCGGTGGACTTCTCGACGCTGTATCCCGATGGCCGGCTGCTGGACGCACCGCTGCCGGCCTGGACGCACCGACACCTGCTGCTCGGCGGCGACGGTCAGGACCATCGGCCGCAGACCGGGTCCACGGTCGCCGTGCATCCGCTGCTGGGTTCCCACGTGCGTCTGCCCGAAGAGCCGGAGCGGCACGCATGGCAGGCCGAAATCGGAACCGCGACGCTGCCCTGGCTGGCCGATCACCAAATACATGGTGTGGCAACACTTCCCGGCGCCGGCTATTGCGAGATGGCGCTGACCGCGGCGCGCGCCGTCCTGGGTGACGCCTCCGAGGTTCGCGATGTCCGCTTCGAGCAGATGCTGCTGGTCGACGACGAGATGCCGGTATCGACGCTCGCGGTGCTGACCTCACCGAGTGTCGTCGAGTTCACGGTGGAGACCTTCGGAGAGGGCGAACGGGTGCGGCGGACCGCGGCGACCCTGCACGCGGCCGATCTCGCGGAGCAACCGGCCGCGTTCGACATGCCCGCGTTGCTCGCGGCCCATTCATCCCGCACGGAGGGCGCCGAGGTGCGACTGCGCTTCGACGAACGCGGTGTGCAGTACGGCCCCGCCTTCACCGGCCTTGCCGCCGTACACACACCGAGCGAAACGGCCGCCACGGTGCTGGCCGAGGTCGCGTTGCCGGCAACCGTCCGTTCGCAGCAGGGCGCCTATCGAATTCACCCCGCCCTCTTGGATGCCTGTTTCCAATCGGTCGGGGCGCATTCCGAAATCCAGAGCGCTGGTGAGACCGGCCTCCTCTTGCCGTTGGGCGTCCGCAGGATTCGGTCCCACGCCTCCGCCCGCACGGCCCGCTACTGCTACACGAAGATGGTCAGGCGGGTCGGTATCGGATTCGAAGCCGACCTCGATGTACTGGACGAGCACGGGACCGTTCTGCTGACCATGCAGGGGCTGCAGATCGGCACCGGTGCCCCCGAGGGTGCGAATCGCGATCGCGTGCTCAATGAGCGACTGCTGACCATCGACTGGCAACGTCGCGAGCTTCCCCAGGCGCAGGCGCACGACGCCGGGAGGTGGCTGCTGATCAGCACCTCCGCTACGGCGGACGTCATGGCCACCAGGCTGACCGACTCGTTGAAGCTGCTGGGCGCGGAGTGCACGACCATCTGCTGGCCACAGCGTGCCGACCACGCCGCCAACGCTGAGCTGCTGCGCAATCAGCTTGCCGCGGGCGGATTCACCGGTGCGGTCGTGCTCACGGGGCCGAAGAACGGCAACCCGGATGACGAATGCGCCACGCGCGGTGGCGAATACGTCCAGCACCTGGTGCGGTTGACCCGCGAACTCGCCGACATCCAGGGCGAGCCTGCGCGGCTGTATGTCGTGACGAGGAACGCCCAGACGGTGCTCGACGCCGACGCCGTCAACCTCGAACAGGGCGGGCTGCGCGGGCTACTGCGGGTGATCGGCACCGAACACCCGCATCTGCGAACCACCCTCATCGACACCGACGAGCACACCGAAGCCGATCAGATCGCCGGACAACTGCTCAGCCGATCAGAGGAAGACGAAACGGCCTGGCGCGGCGACGAGTGGTTCACGGCGCGTTTGCACATCAGCCCGTTGCGCCCCGAGGAACGGCGCACCACCATCGTCAGTCATGAGCACGACGGGGTGCGGTTGGACATCCGGAACCCGGGCGACTTGCAGACGATGGAACTCGTTGCCTGCGAACGCATTCCACCCGGTCCGGGCCAGATCGAGGTAGCGGTCACCGCGTCCAGCATCAACTTCGCCGACGTCCTCCTCGCCTTCGGCCGCCACCCGAGCTTCGACGGGCACCTGCCACAGCTGGGTACCGACTTCGCGGGTGTGGTGACCGCGGTCGGGCCCGATGTCGCCGACCACAAGGTCGGTGACCGTGTCGGCGGCCTCTCCCCCAACGGCTGCTGGGGCACGTTCGTTACCTGTGCTGCCGCGATGGCGGTCACACTGCCCCCGGGCCTGGCGCCCGCGCAGGCGGCCGCCGTGACCACCGCGCACGCCACCGCCTGGTACGGCCTCAACGATCTCGCTCGCATCAAGGCCGGGGACAAAGTGTTGATCCACTCCGGCACCGGCGGGGTGGGTCAGGCCGCGATATCGATCGCGCGGGCCGCCGGAGCGGAGATCTTCGCCACCGCGGGCAGCCCGAAGCGTCGTAAAGTGCTGCGCGACATGGGCATCGAGCACGTCTACGACTCACGCGGCGTCGAGTTCGCCGAACAGATCCGCAGCGACACCGACGGGTACGGCGTCGACATCGTGCTCAACTCGTTGACCGGTGCCGCACAACTCGCCGGCCTCAAATTGCTGGCGCCGGGTGGACGGTTCGTCGAGATCGGCAAGCGTGACATCTACGGCGACACCAAGCTGGGGCTTTTCCCGTTCCGTCGCAACCTCGCGTTCTACGGCGTCGACCTCGGGTTGATGTCGATCACCCATCCCGGTCAGGTGGCGGAGTTGCTGAGCACGGTGTACCGGCTCACCGCAGACGGTGTGCTGCCGATGCCTCAGAGCACGCACTACCCGCTTGCTGACGCGGCCACCGCAATCCGGGTGATGAGCGCCGCTGAACACACCGGCAAGCTTGTCCTCGACGTCGCGCGGTCCGGTGAGAGTGGCGCCGTGCTGCCGCCGGATCAGGTTCGGGCATTTCGCGCCGACGGTTCCTACATCATCACGGGCGGCCTGGGCGGCATCGGGCTGTTCCTCGCCGAGAGATTGGCCGCGGCGGGCTGCGGGCGCATCGTGCTGAACTCGCGCTCGGCGCCGAGTCGACGGGCGCAGGAAACCATCGAGCTGGTCCGGGCCATCGGGTCGGACATCGTGGTGGAATGCGGCGACATCGCCCAGCCGGAAACGGCGGAGCGGCTGGTGGCGGCGGCCACCGCCACCGGGCTTCCCGTCCGCGGCGTGCTGCACGCGGCGGCGGTGCTCGAAGACGCGACACTGACCGGCATCACCGATGAGATGCTCCAAAGCTGTTGGGCGCCAAAGGTCCATGGTGCTTGGAACCTACACCAAGCCTGTGGGGACCAGCCCCTGGACTGGTTCTGCTCGTTCTCCTCGGCGGCCGCGCTGGTGGGTTCGCCCGGTCAAGGCGCCTACGCCGCGGCCAACAGCTGGCTGGACGCCTTCACCCACTGGCGACGGGCCCAGGGTCTTCCCGCGACCACCATCGCGTGGGGCGCCTGGGGCGAGATCGGTCGTGCCACGGAATTCGCGGAAGACGCAGGCGCCGTCATCACTCCGGACGAGGGCGCATACGCATTCCAGAAACTGCTATCCCACGACCGGGCGTACGCGGGGTGTGCGCCGGTGATCGACGCACCGTGGTTGACCGCGTTCGCGCAGCGCAGCCGGTTCGCCGAAGCGTTCCAGTCCATGGGCAAAAACGCAACGTGCACAACACGATTCCTGGCCGAACTGAATACGCTGCCCCACGACGAGTGGCCCACCCGGCTTCGGCGTCTGGTCTCCGAGCAGGTCAGCCTCGTCCTTCGCCGCAACGTCGACCCCGATCGGCCGCTGTCGGAATACGGCCTCGACTCGTTGGGCAATCTCGAAGTACGCACGCGTATCGAAGCCGAGGCAGGAGTGCGGATCAAATCCACGGACATCACCACCGTTCGAGGTTTGGCCGCTCACCTGTGCGACGCACTGGCGGACCCGGAGACAGTTTCCGTATGACAACCCCGGCGGCGTCGTCGCAGTGTCCGCTGGAAGTCGCACCCGGAGCATAGGAGAGGGACCGTGGTCTTAGTAGGCAAAGTGGAAGTGGGACCCATCCACCAGTGGGCACCGGCCACGGGCTCCGTTGTCAGTTGGCACGCATCGCCTGCGTCGCTCCAGAAGGCCCGGCAGGCACCGAAAAGCCCAGTGCCCGCCAGCTACCAACAGGCCCAACACATCCGGCGCTTTTGCGACAATGCCGGCCGGGGCATCGATATGTCACGACTGCTCACCGCCGGCTGGGACATACCCGGCCAGTGCGACATCCGCGTCATGACGCACGTCATCAACACACACCTTCGCCGGCACGACACGTACCACAGTTGGTTCGAGTACGGAGACGACGAACGCATCGTCCGGCGGACGCTGCCCGAACCCCGCCATATCAAGTACGCCCCGATCAAGCATGGCGAGATGTCGGCGCCCGAGGTGCGAAGCCTCATCCTCGGCACCCCGAATCCGCTTCGTTGGGACTCCGTCCGCTTCTTGGTGATTCAGTACGCGGACCATTTCACGTTTTGCGTGTGTGTCGACCACCTTCACATCGACGCGATGTTCGTGGGCGTGGGATTCATGGAGATCCACCTGATGTACGCCACCTTGGCGGCCGGTCGCGCGCCGGTCTCGCTGCCACCGGCGGGCAGCTATGACGACTTCTGCGTTCGGCAGGGGCGGGCGTTGGCCGCGCTGACCGTGGAGTCCCCATCGGTGCGCGCGTGGGTCGATTTCTTCGAGGCCAATGGTGGCACCCTGCCGCAATTCCCGCTGCCGCTGGGCGATCCCGGGCAGTCGGTTCCCTGCGACATGTTGAGCGTGCAACTGCTGGACGAGCGACAAACAGCACGGTTCGAATCCGCTTGCCTGGCGGCGGATGCGCGTTTCAGCGGTGGCGTGTTCGCCTGCGCCGCCCTGGTAGAACACGAGTTGACCGGCGCCGCAACATATCACGGGATCATCCCCGTCGACACCCGCAGCACTGAGGCCGAGTTCATGACGACGGGCTGGTTTGTCGGCTTCGTTCCGGTCAGCGTGCCCGCGGCCGGATCCTTCGCCGATACAGCCCGCGCGGCGCAGACGTCCTTCGACGCGGGTAAGGACCTCTCGCGCGTGCCGATCGAGCGAGTGCTCGAATTGGCACCGTGGCTCAGGATGCCGAAACGGGGTGCTCCCCTGCTGTTTTTCCTCGACGCGGGCGTCCCTCCCCTGTCCGCTCTGGTCAATTCACACCTCGAGGGTGTCAATGCCAGGCTCTACCACGACGGCCGGATTCCGTCGCAAGTCGCCATCCGAGTCAATCGGCTGGAGAACGAAACCCAGATGGTCGTGTTGTTCCCGAATAATGCGATCGCCCGCGAATCGGTGATCCGCTTCATCGAGGCGGTGAAATCCGTGTACAGCCGTGTCGCCGACTATGGTGGCGCGATGAAACCTCAACGCCTCGGCGCTGGAATCCAGCCCCAATTGGCTTGACGGCAGCAGGGGCAAGAGAAGCAAATGAAATTTGCTCTGGCCGTCTACGGGTCTCGCGGCGACGTGGAGCCGCAGGCCGCGGTCGGTCGGGAACTGCTGCGCCGAGGACACGACGTGCGCATCGCGGTCCCGCCCGACCTGCGTGGCCTGGTCGAGGCGACCGGGGTCACCGCGGTCGACTACGGGCCCGACACGCGTGACGTGCTCTTCGGTAGGAAGACGAACCCGGTTCGATTGCTGTCCAACTCCAACGGGTTCTTCAGCCGCACCTGGGCACAGATGGGCGCGACGCTGGCGTCGGTGACGGACGGAGCCGACCTGCTGTTGACTGCCGTGGCCCAGCAGGGCCTCGCCGCCAATGTCGCTGAATACCATGGCATTCCGTTGGCCACGCTGCATTACCTTCCGGCGCGGGCCAACGGCCAGCTGCTGCCGAGTGTGCCATCGCCGTTGATCCACTCCGCGATTTCGGCGTTCTGGTGGGTATATTGGCGCACCACCAAGCACGCCGAAGAGGCGCAGCGTCGCGAGTTGGGCCTGCCGAAGGCGACCGGGTCCTCGACGCGACGGATCGTGCAACGCGGATCACTCGAGATCCAGGGCTACGACGGGCTGTGCTTTCCGGGGCTGGTGGCCGAATGGGCGCGCTGGGATGGCCGGCGGCCCTTCGTCGGTGCGCTCACGATGGAGCTGCCGACGGACGCCGATACCGAGGTCCTGTCGTGGAGCGCCGCCGCAACGCCGCCGATCTACTTCGGCTTCGGCAGCCTGCCGGTCAAATCGCCCGCCGATACGGTCGCGATGATCGGCGCGGCCTGCGCGCGGTTAGGCGAGCGAGCGCTGATCTGCTCCGGCGCGAACGACTTCAGTGGCATCCCCCACCCCGACCACGTCAAGATCGTGGGAGCGGTGAACCATGCGGCCGTCTTCCCCGCCTGTCGCGCCGTCGTCCATCACGGCGGCGCGGGCACCACGGCCGCGGGGATGCGAGCCGGAATCCCAACCTTGGTCCTGTGGATCAGGAACGAACAGCCGCTGTGGGGAGCTGTGGTCAAGCGTTTGAAAGTCGGTGCCGCTCAGAGCCTCTCGAGGACCACCGAGAAATCGCTCGTCGCGGCGCTGCGGTCCATTCTGCGACCGGAATACGCCGCCCGGGCCCGGGAAGTCGCCGAGAGAATGACCAAGCCCGCCGTCAGTGTCGCGGTGGCGGCTGATCTTCTGGAGAGCGCCGCTCGCCGAGGGGCGATTTAGCGGATGGACACCGTCATCGCGATGGCGCTGATAGCGGCGTCCAACCCGATACGTCTCGGCATCGCCCTGCTCTTGATTTCGCGACCGCGGCCCATGCTCAACCTGTTCATGTTCTGGCTGGGAGCCATGACCATGGCGACCACCGCGGGCCTGGGTGTGCTGACAGTGATGCACCGATTCGACCCGACGTTCATGCAGTCGATCTCCGTCCAGGCTGCGGGCCCGGGTGCGCAGCGCACTCAAATCGCGGTTGGGCTAACCATTCTCGCGGTCTTGGCATTGATTGCCGTGGCCTCTTCGGTCCGGCGCACGCGGACCCCGGTCACCAGTGGCGGTCCGCCTGTGGAGGAGGCGCGGACGAGCAGACCCGGCGCGTTCGCCCGGCTCCGGGACCGTGTCCTGAATGTGTTCAAAGGCGACTATCTGTGGGTGGCGTTCGTGGTCGGTCTCGGCTCCGGATTCCCCGCCATCGAGTATCTGGTGGCGCTCGCGGCCATCGCGGCCTCGGGCCAGTCCATCTTCATGCAGTTCAGCGTTGTCATGATGTTCATCGTCGTCATGCTTTGGGTGATCGAGATCCCACTGCTGAGCTACTCGGCGACGCCGGCGCAAACGCACGCGTTCATGCTGCGGTTGCACGATTGGGCGTTTCCTCGCCGATGGCGGATCATCGCCACCCTCGTTGCGGCAGAAGCGGTTTTCATGGTGGCTAGCGGACTGGCCGGCTGACAATGATCGAGGCGAGGATCGTGGGGCTGTGGCGCGACTATGTGCGGTCGTTGCGCACGGAGAAGGAACGCGTCGGCGTCGTCGAACGCTGGATGCGGGCGTTGGCGCTGCTAGTGCCATTCCTCGCCGCGGTGGTGCCGCTCTGGATCCGCGCCGCAGTGTGGGGTCCGTTGACCCTCGACGGCACCACGGAGGATGGCCTTCATTTTCGGTGCCGGCTCCCCGACCTGATATCGACGTATCTCTACCTGTTCGGAACGTGGGAACCCGACCTGGCGGCATTCGTGCGTCGTCGGCTACGACCGGGCGACACCTTCGTCGACGTCGGCGCCAACATCGGGTGCCTGACCGCATTGGCCGGCAGGCTGGTCGGTCCACGCGGCACTGTGGTGGCGATCGAACCCTCTCCGGCAATCGTCGCGGCGTTGCAAGAGACCGTCGCCAGAAACGATCTCGCGAACGTCCGCATCGTCGCCGCGGCGGTATCCGATCGCGATCACGAACTACCGCTGTTCGCGGGGCCGAGCTCCAACGTCGGCAAGACCAGCACCGTCGCCCACCGCGGATCCGTCCGCGAACAGGGGCGCGTGCGGGCGGCGCCGCTCGGTTCACTGGTAGACCACGAGCAGCTGGCGACCGCGCGTCTGATCAAGATCGATGTGGAGGGCGCCGAGGACCGCGCGCTCGCGGGCATGGTGGCATCCGTCGACGCTCTCGCCCCCGAGGCGGAGTTGCTCGTCGAGCTGTCGCCCCGTTGGTGGGCCGACCCGGGGCTGCGACCTGTCGACGTGCTGCGACCTTTCCTTGACCGCGGCTTCCACGTCTACCAGCTGCCCAACGACTACCGGGCGTGGCGCTACCTATGGCCCCGGGACGTCGAGGCACCCCGGCGGCTTCGCGACATCGCGGTACTGAACCGGCGCGTCGCGCGGCTCGACCTCGTGCTGTCACGCACCGACGCCGACGCGCTATGACCTAGGGCGTTCGGACAGAACAATCAGTCGATCACGCCGGTCAGACCGAACTCCGACAGCGTGCGCGCCGCCAGCTCACGCAACTCATCCTTGGAGTCCTTGCCGTCGAGTTGGTAGGCGACGACGGCGATGAAGACC
>NZ_JAFAUS010000268.1 GCF_019243155.1 Mycobacterium sp. | reverse complement strand
GTCAACGGCAAGCTCGACATCCGCGCCCTGCCGGCACCGGAATACCTGGGCGGTGTGTACCGCGCTGCGACCAACCCGACAGAGGAGATCCTGGCCGGCATCTACGCGCAGGTGCTCGGCGTCGACCGCGTCGGGATCGACGACTCCTTCTTCGACCTCGGGGGCGACAGCATCTCGGCGATGCGGCTGATCGCGGCCGTCAACGCCGGCCTGGAGTCCGACCTTGCGGTGCGGACCCTGTTCGAGGCGCCCACAATCGCCCAGCTGGCGCCGCGCATCGGTGAGGCCCCGGGCGGGCTGCAACCGTTGGTCGCAGGGGCGCGGCCCGCGGTGGTGCCGTTGTCGTTCGCACAGAACCGCTTGTGGTTCATCGACCAATTGCAGGGGCCGTCACCGGTTTACAACGTCGCCGCCGCTCTGCGACTGGAAGGCTCGCTCGACGCCGAGGCGCTGGGCGTCGCGCTGGCCGACGTGGTGGCCCGGCACGAGAGCCTGCGCACGCTGGTCGTGGCACCCGAGGGAACACCTCAGCAGGTCGTCCTCCCGGTCGAGCGTGCCGACTTCGGGTGGGACGTCGTCGACGCCGTCGGCTGGCCTGAAGGCCGGCTGATCGAGGCCGTCGGCGACGTAGCGCTCCACACGTTCGCCCTGGACGCCGAGATCCCACTGCGGGCAAGGCTTTTCCGGGTTTCCGAAGACGAACACGTGCTCGCCGCGGTCGTGCACCACATCGCCGCCGACGGATGGTCGATCACCCCGCTGGTGCGCGATCTGGGCGCCGCCTATGCCAGTCGTTGTGCCGGGCGCGCCCCGGACTGGGCGCCGTTGGCCGTTCAATACATCGACTACACCCTGTGGCAGCGTGCGCAATTCGGCGAGATCGAGGACGCCCACAGCCCACTGGCCGCACAGATGGCCTACTGGCAGAACGCCCTCGCCGGGATGCCCGAGCGGGTGCAGTTGCCCACCGACCGCCCCTACCCGCTGATGGCGGATCAGCGCGGCGCCAGCGTGGACGTCGACTGGTCGGCCGAGTTGCAGCAACGCATCGCACAAGTGGCTCGCGAGCACAACGCGACCCCCTTCATGGTGATGCAGGCCGCGCTGGCGGTGCTGCTGTCGAAGGTCAGCGCGAGTACCGATGTGGCCGTTGGCTTCCCGATCGCAGGACGCCGCGACCCCGCACTTGACGAGCTGGTCGGGTTCTTCGTCAACACGCTGGTGCTGCGGGTCGACGTCGCAGACGACCCCAGCTTCACCGATCTGTTGGCGCAGGTCCGACAACGCAGCCTGGCGGCCTACGAGCACCAGGATGTGCCGTTCGAGTTGCTGGTGGACCGGCTCAACCCGGTCCGGTCGCTCAGTCACCATCCGCTGGTGCAGGTGATGCTGGCCTGGCAGAACCTTCCGGGGTACTCGAGCGACCCCGCTTCCGGTCTGGGACTGGGCGACCTACGGGTGACGCCGCTGCAGACGGATACCCAATCGGCCCGGATGGACCTGACGTTCTCGCTGTCCGAACGGTGGAGCGAGAGTGGCGAACCCGCCGGGATCGGCGGGAGGGTCGAATACCGCACCGACGTCTTCGACCCCGCCAGCATCCAGGCGCTCACGGAACGGTTGCAGCGGGTGCTGATCGCGATGACGGCCAACCCCACGCTGCTGTTGTCGTCGCTGGATCTGCTCGACGAAGCCGAGCACGCCCGGCTGGACGAACTTGGAAACCGCGCGGTGTTGGCCCAGTCGACGGGCACGGACGCGTCTATACCTGAGCTGTTCGCGGCGCAGGTCGCGCGCACCCCGGAGGCCGTGGCGCTGGTGTGCGACGGTAGGTCGTTGACGTATCGCGAGCTGGACGAGGCCGCGAACCGGTTGGCGCACCTGCTGGCCGGGCACGGCGCGGGCCCGGGACAGCAAGTGGCGCTGCTGGTTTCGCGCTCGGCCGAGGCGATTGTGTCGATCCTGGCGGTGCTCAAGGCCGGCGCGGCCTACCTGCCGATCGACCCGGCCCTGCCGGAGGCCCGGATCGGGTTCATGCTTGCCGACGCCACGCCGATCGCCGCCGTCACCACCGCCGACTTGGCGGACCGATTCGCCGGCCAGGACGTAACGGTCATCGATGTGCTTGACCCGGCCGTCGCCGCCCAGCCCAGCACGGCGCTCCCGACGGCGCCACGCCCGGACGATCTCGCCTACTTCATCTACACCTCAGGCACCACCGGCGTCCCCAAAGGTGTTGCGGTAAGCCACCGCAACGTGACCCAACTGCTGGCTTCGGTCGGTTTCGGACTGCCGGCGGCGGGCGTGTGGTCGCAGTGGCATTCGCTGGCCTTCGACGTCTCGGTGTGGGAGATCTTCGGCGCGCTGCTGCAAGGCGGACGACTGGTGGTCGTTCCCGAAGACACGGCGCGCTCACCGGAAGACCTGCACGCCTTGCTGGTCGCCGAAGACGTCACCGTTTTGAGTCAAACCCCTTCGGCCGTCGGCATGCTCGACGCGCAGGGCCTGGAGTCGACGGCGTTGGTGGTCGCCGGTGAAGCGTGTCCGACCGAGTTGGTGGACCGCTGGGCGTCGGATCGGGTGATGATCAATGCCTACGGACCGACCGAGGCCACCATCTACGCGGCGGTCAGCGCGCCGTTGACCGCGGATTCCGGTGTGGCGCCGATCGGTTCGCCGGTGCCGGGGGCGGCACTGTTCGTGCTGGACGGGTCGCTGCGGCCGGTTCCCATCGGTGTCGTCGGCGAGTTGTATGTCGCGGGTGCCGGTGTCGCCGGCGGGTATTGGCGCCGGGCCGGGCTGACGTCGTCGCGGTTCGTGGCCTGCCCGTTCGGGGCGCCCGGTACGCGCATGTATCGCACCGGAGACCTGGTGCGCTGGGGTGCCGATGGGCAACTCGACTACCTGGGCCGCGCCGACGCGCAGGTCAAGATTCGCGGCTACCGCATCGAACTCGGCGAAATCCAGGCGGCGTTGAGTGCGCTCGACGGTGTCGACCAAGCGGTCGTCATCGCGCGCGAGGACCGTCCGGGTGACAAGCGCCTGGTCGGCTATGTCATCGGGACGGCAGACCCGGCCGGGGCGCGTGCCGCGCTGGCCGAGCGGCTGCCGGGGTACATGGTTCCCGCGGCCGTGGTGGTGCTGCAGGAGCTGCCGCTGACGCCCAACGGCAAACTCGACACCCGCGCGCTGCCCGCGCCGGAGTATCGCGATGTCGATCGCTACCGCGCCCCGGAAAACCCGATCGAAGACATCTTGGCCGGTATTTACGCCCAGGTGCTCGGGCTCGACCGGGTCGGCGTCGACGACTCCTTCTTCGAGCTGGGTGGTGACAGCATTCTGTCGATGCAGGTGGTGGCGCGGGCGCGCGCCGCCGGCCTGGCGTGCCGGCCGCGCGACGTCTTCGTCGAGCAGACCGTTGCCCGGCTGGCCCGGGTGATCACGGTCGCCGACGATGCGGTCGGCCCGATCGATGAGGGCATCGGCGAACTGCCCGCGACACCAATCGTGCGCTGGTTGCAGGGCGTGCAGGGTCCGGTCGACCAGTTCAACCAGACGATGGTGGTGCAGGCTCCCGAGGGCGCCGGCGAAGCCGACGTCGTGATCGTGTTGCAGGCCTTGCTCGATCGGCACGCCATGCTGCGGCTGCGCGTGGACGACGACGGCGGGGAGTGGGCGTTGACGGTGCCCGAGGTGGGGTCGGTGGACGCCCGGGATTGCCTGGTGTCGGTCGACGAACTGTCCGACGACGCGGTGATACGGGCACGCTCGCGGTTGAACCCGGCGACCGGCGTGATGCTGAGCGCGCTGTGGGTCAGCTCCACCGGTCAGCTCGTGCTGATCGTTCACCACCTTGCCGTTGACGCGGTGTCCTGGATGATCCTGCTCGAGGACCTCAACATCGCGTGGGCTCAGCATCGCGCCGGGCAGCCGTTGGCGTTGCCTGCGGGCAGGACGTCGTTCGCGCGGTGGGCGGAGATTCTCAACGCACATGCCCGTACGCCGGAAGTCGTTGCCCAACAACAGGTATGGGACCGGATAGCCACGACTCCGGCGGTGCTGCCCGCGGTCAAACCGGCGATCGACACCTACGAGCGCGCCGCGCACCTGTCGGTGTCGCTCGACGATGTCGAGACGACCAGGATGCTGTTGGTCGAGGTGCCTGCGGCGTTCCACGCCCGGATCAACGACATCCTGCTGATCGCATTCGCCTTGGCGGTAACGGAATTCACGGGCGTCGGGGCACCGGTCGGCATCGACGTCGAGGGCCACGGCCGCCACGAGGAACTCGGCGCCGGCGTCGACCTGTCACGCACCGTGGGATGGTTCACCACCAAATACCCTGTGCGGCTTGGGGTGAGCGGGCTATCGTGGCCGCAGGTGGTCGCCGGTGATGCCGCACTCGGTGACGTGATCAAGGATGCCAAGGAACAGCTGCGCTCCCTTCCCGAGGGCCTGACGTACGGCGCACTGCGCTACCTGAACGCCGACGTCGACCTGGCAGGAGCGGACCCGTCGATCGGGTTCAATTACTTCGGGCGTCAGGGCGCCGTGGGAGCGGACGTCGCCGGTGACGGTTGGCGGATCTGCGAGGACCGCTCGGCGGTCACCGGCGTGGCCGCGGCAATTCCGATGCCACTCATGCACACCGTTGACGTCAACGCCGTTACCATCGAGACCGACGCCGGCCCGCGTCTGCGCGCCGACTGGACCTGGGCGCCTTCGGTTCTCGACGAGGTGCAGGTCAGCCGGCTGAGCCGGTTGTGGTTCGAGGCGCTGACCGGCATCTGCGCGCACGTGCGTTCCGGTGGCGGCGGATTGACTCCGTCGGACGTTGCGTCCGCGCGACTGAGCCAACAGCAGATCGACGTGTTGGCGCGGCAATACCAGATCGCGGACGTTCTGCCGTTGACCGCGCTGCAGCAGGGACTGCTCTTCCACGCGAACACCTCGCGGGGCGGCGACGACCTGTATGCGGTGCAGCTGGAGATCGGCGTGACCGGCCCGCTGGACGCGGGTCGCCTGCAGGACGCGGTGCAGGCGGTGGTCGCCCGGCATCCGAACCTGGTGGCCCGCTTCTGCCAGCAGTTTGACGAGCCGGTACAGGTCATCCCGGCCGATCCCGTTGCGGCCTGGCAGTACATCGAGCTTGACCGCGGCGACGTATTGGATACCGACGAGCTGGTTCGCCGGCTCTGCGCCGCGGAACGTGTTGCGGTGTACGAGCTCGCCGATCAACCGGCCTTCCGGGCGGCGTTGCTCCGCACGGCGACGGACCGCCACCGACTGGTGCTGACCATTCATCACATCGTGCTCGACGGTTGGTCGCTGCCGATCCTGTTGGGGGAGATCTTCGCCAGCTTCAGCGGACAGCGCCTGCCCGCGCCGGTGTCGTTCCGGACATTCGTGGACTGGCTGGCCGATCGAGACCTCGACGCGGCGCGCGCTGCTTGGGGTGAGGTGTTCGCCGGCTTCGAGGTTCCCACATTGGTGAGCCCGCAGCGGCTGGGGCTGGGCCCGCGCGGAACCCAGGCGTATGTGGTGCCCGCCGAAACTTCGCGCGCCATCAACGAACTCGCGCGCTCGTCGCACACCACCGTGAACGTCGTGTTGCAAGCCGCCTGGGCGCGCTTGCTGTCCTGGTTGACCGGTCAACACGATGTCGCCTTCGGCACCACGGTTTCGGGTCGGCCGGCCGAGGTGCCCGGCGCAGAGTCGATGGTGGGCCTGTTGATCAACACGGTGCCTGTGCGCGCCAACATCACGCCGTCGACCACGACGCTGGATCTGCTGAACCAGTTGCAGAGTGCCTACGGCGACACCCTCGAGCACCAGCACTTGGCGCTCAACGAGATTCACCGCATCACCGGTCAGGACCAGCTGTTCGACACGCTCTTCGCGTTCGAGAACTTCCCCGTCGAAACCGGTGTGGCCCTGGGTGACAATGAGCTGGGAATCAGTGACTCCACCACCCGCGAATACAACCACTACCCGTTGACGGTGCAGGCCGCACCGGGCGCCGAGTTGGGGCTTCGCGTCGAGTACGACACCGATGCGTTCGATTCGGTCAGCATCGAGACGCTGATCGAGCGGTTCCAGCGAGTGCTGGTGGCCATGACCACCGAACCGGCGAGGCGGTTGTCGGCGATGGACCTGCTCGACGAGCCCGAGCGTGCCCACCTGGATGAGGTCGGCCATCGCTCGGTGCTGACCGCGCCCGCCCCCACGCCGGTGTCGATCTCGGCGCTGTTCGCTGAGCAGGTGGCGCGTGCCCCCGAGGCCCCGGCGGTCAGTTGGGGCAGTGTGTCCATGACATACCGGGAGCTGGACGAGGCGGCAAACCGGTTGGCGCACCTGCTGATCGATCGTGGCGTGCGCCCGAGTGAGCCTGTGGCGCTGCTGTTTTCGCGCTCGGCCGAGGCAATCGTGGCGATCCTCGCGGTACTCAAGGCGGGTGCGGCCTACCTGCCGATCGACCCGGCTGCCCCGGTGGCGCGCATCAGGTTCATCGTCGGCGACGCCGCACCGAAGGTCGCGATCACCACGGCGGGCCTGCGGTCGCGGCTGGCAGGCTCCGACCTTGCCATCATCGATGTCGAGGACCAGGTCGACGCCAACCCGAGCACCGCCCTGCCGGAATCCTCGGCCGACGATATTGCGTACCTGATCTACACCTCGGGCACCACGGGAGTGCCCAAAGGCGTTGCGGTGAACCATCGCAACGTGACCCGGCTGATCGGGTCCCTGGATGCCGGTCTACCGGCGGCGGGGGTGTGGTCGCAGAGTCACACGTACGCTTTCGACGTCTCGGTGTGGGAGATCTTCGGTGCACTGTTGCGTGGCGGGCGTCTGGTCGTGGTGCCCGAAGTGGTCACGCGATCGCCAGAAGGGTTCCACGCGTTGCTGGTTCGGGAGCAGGTCACCGTCCTCACCCAAACCCCGTCGGCGGTTGCGGCGCTCTCCTCGGAGGGCTTGGAGTCCGTGTCGCTGGTGATGGCCGGCGAGGCGTGCCCGGTCGAAGTGGTGGACCGGTGGGCGCCCGGACGGGTGATGATCAACGCTTATGGCCCAACCGAGACGACGATGTGTGTCGCCATCAGTGCGCCGCTCGAGCCGGGTTCGGGGCCGCCGCCGATCGGCGCGCCGGTGCCAGGTGCGGCGCTGTTCGTGTTGGACGGCTGGCTGCGTCCGGTCCCGACCGGAGTGGTCGGCGAGTTGTACGTGGCCGGTGCCGGTGTGGCGAGCGGCTACGTCGGCCGGCCGGGATTGACCGGCTCGCGGTTCGTGGCCTGCCCGTTTGGGGAGCCCGGAGCGCGCATGTATCGCACCGGAGACCTGGTGTGCTGGAGCGCCGACGGGCAGCTGGAATACCAGGGCCGCGCCGACGAGCAGGTCAAGATCCGCGGCTACCGCATCGAACTCGGCGAAGTCCAGGCCGCGCTGTCCGCGGTCGACGGCGTCGAGCAGGCGGCGGTGATCGCGCGCGAGGACCGCCCCGGTGACAAACGCCTGGTCGGTTACGTCACCGGGACAGCCGATCCGGCGGCGGTGAGGGCCGCGGTGGCCGAGCGGCTGCCGTCGTACATGGTGCCCAGCGCGGTGGTGGCAATCGACACGCTGCCACTGACCCCCAACGGCAAGCTCGACTCCCGTGCCCTG
>NZ_JAFAUS010000097.1 GCF_019243155.1 Mycobacterium sp. | reverse complement strand
ACCGTGCACCTGCCCGCGCCGAATGTCTCGGGCCTGCTCAGCGCCGCCGGCGCGCCGTTGCTCGACAGCGACCAGGCGGTGCCCAACGCCGCGGCGCCGATCGT
Organism: Mycobacterium sp.; assembly: GCF_019243155.1. Lineage (GTDB taxonomy): Bacteria > Actinomycetota > Actinomycetes > Mycobacteriales > Mycobacteriaceae > Mycobacterium. The sequence continues at coordinate 25,128 of NZ_JAFAUS010000097.1, read as the reverse complement.
CGACGGCATGGAAATCCAGGTCACCCGCAACCGGATTCAGCGGGTTACCGAGCGAATCCCGCTGCCCCCGAATCAGCGTCGGGTCGAGGACGCGGACATGAACATGAGCCGCCAGGTCGTCGAGGACCCGGGCAGCCCGGGCACGCAGGACGTCACGTTCGCGGTGGCCACCGTCAACGGCGTTGAGACCGGCCGGCTTCCCATCGCCAACAGCGTCATCGCCCCGGCCCGTGACGCCGTGGTCCGCATCGGCACCAAGCCCGGCACCGACGTGCCGCCGGTGAGCAACGGCTCCATCTGGGACGCGATCGCAAGCTGCGAGGCCGGTGGAAACTGGGCGATCAACACCGGCAACGGGTACTACGGCGGTGTGCAGTTCGACCAAGGCACCTGGGAGCGCAACGGCGGAACGCGGTTCGCGTCGCGCGCCGACCTGGCGACCCGAGACGAACAGATCGCCATCGCCGAGGTGACTCGGGCGCGTCAGGGATGGGGTGCGTGGCCCGTGTGCAGCGGAAGAGCTGGTGCGAACTGACCATCCGGCTGCTCGGGCGCACGGAGATCAGACGGCTCGCCAAGGAACTTGAAATCCGGCCACGGAAGTCCCTCGGCCAAAATTTCGTTCACGACGCCAACACGGTGCGCCGGGTGGTTTCGACCTCCGGTGTGAGTCGCAACGACCATGTCCTGGAAGTCGGTCCCGGCCTGGGGTCGCTGACGCTGGCCCTGCTCGACCGCGGCGCCACCGTGACCGCCGTCGAGATCGACCCGGTGCTGGCGGAGCGGTTGCCACAGACGGTCGCCGAGCACTCGCACAGCGAGATACAGCGTCTGACCGTGGTCAACCGCGACGTCCTGACGCTGCGTCGGGGCGACCTGGCCGACGAACCCACGGCCGTCGTCGCGAACCTGCCCTACAACGTCGCCGTCCCGGCGCTGTTGCACTTGCTTGCCGAATTCCCGTCCATTCAGACCGTCACGGTGATGGTGCAGGCGGAGGTCGCCGAACGTCTCGCCGCCGAGCCCGGCGGCAAGGAGTACGGCGTGCCCAGCGTCAAGGTTCGCTTCTTCGGGCGGGTACGGCGTTGCGGCATGGTGTCGCCGACCGTCTTCTGGCCGATTCCCCGGGTCTACTCCGGCCTGGTCCGGATCGACCGGCACGCCGCCTCGCCGTGGCCGACGGACGAGGCCTTCCGCCGACAGACATTCGAACTCGTGGACATCGCGTTCGCCCAGCGGCGCAAGACCAGCCGCAACGCGTTTGTGGAGTGGGCGGGCTCGGGCAACGAGTCGGCGAATCGGTTGCTGGCCGCCAGCATTGACCCCTCCCGCCGCGGGGAGACCTTGTCCATCGACGACTTCGTGCGGCTGTTGCAGCGCACCACCGACTCCGGCGACGGCACCGCCGGGACAACACACCCGGACTCCACCGAACACCGGGCCTCGGCCAGCTGACCCGGCTCTTTCAGGGTCTTGTAGGGCGCCGCTGCGTGTAGTCGGCCGGTGGCAGCGATAGTCTGCTGCGGTGTCCGCGTCTGACGGCAATACCGCCGCGCAGTGGGTGCCCACCGGGTCGGTCACTGTCCGGGTGCCCGCGAAAGTCAACCTCTATCTGGCGGTCGGTGACCGTCGCGAGGACGGCTATCACGAGCTGACGACGATCTTTCAGGCCGTCTCGCTGCTCGACGAGGTGACCGTTCGCAACGCCGACGTGCTGTCGCTCGAGATGGTCGGCGAAGGCGCCGACAAGCTACCCACCGACGAACGAAACCTCGCGTGGCAGGCCGCCGAACTGATGGCCGAGCATGTCGGCCGCGCCCCCGATGTGTCGATCATGATCGACAAATCCATCCCGGTAGCCGGCGGCTTGGCGGGCGGCAGCGCCGACGCGGCGGCGGTGCTGGTCGCGATGAACTCGCTGTGGGAGCTCAACGTGCCGCGGCGCGATCTGCGCATGCTCGCGGCGCGGTTGGGCAGTGACGTGCCGTTTGCGCTGCACGGCGGGACCGCGCTGGGCACGGGCCGTGGCGAGGAGCTGGCCACCGTGTTGTCCCGCAACACCTTTCACTGGGTGCTCGCGTTCGCCAACAGCGAGCTGCTCACACGAAAGGTGTTCGCCGAACTGGACCGGCTCAGGGAGGTGGGAAATCCGCCACGCCTTCCCGCGCCCGGGCCGGTGCTGGCGGCCCTGGCCGCGGGCGACGCCGAACAGCTGGCGCCGCTGCTGGGCAACGAAATGCAGGCGGCCGCAGTGAGTCTGAACCCCGGCCTGCGGCGGGCTCTGCGCGCCGGCGTCGAGGCCGGCGCCCTGGCGGGCATCGTGTCCGGTTCCGGGCCGACGTGCGCCTTCCTGTGCTCGTCGGCGGCCTCGGCGGTCGACGTGGGGACCGAAGTGTCCGGGGCCGGTGTCTGTCGCACGGTGCGGGTCGCCTCGGGGCCGGTGGCCGGCGCCCGCGTGGTGCCCGCGCCGACCGAGGAATGACGCTCCTCGACTGTGAAAAGAACCGCAATTTGCGCGTTTGTTTGGCGGTTCCCTAAGAGGAGTTTAAGATATTGCCCGGTGATGGAGAGCGTTGAGCAAGATCACATAATTTCGTCGTCCGCCGGGCGTTCCGGCGGGCGATTAATGATTTGCGCTCGACATGACTTCGTGGCGCCCGGGGGGGACCCATCACCGATTCGAGACTTAACCGTCGCCCTTTTGAGATTGCGCGCCTGCCGCCAGGCGTTACCCGGCCGGTGGAATATGAAATCCCGGGCGCTGGGTAGAGTGCCGGAACCGAGGAGGATTTTGTGAGCAGGTTTACCGAGAAGATGTACCGCAATGCCCGCACTGTCAGCACGGGCATGGTCACCGGTGAACCCCACGAGCCTGTTCGCCACACCTGGGGCGAGGTCCACGAGCGCGCTCGCCGCATCGCGGGCGGCCTGGCCGCCGCGGGCATCGGCCGCGGCGACGCGGTCGGCGTGCTCGCCGGCTACCCGGTCGAGATCGCGCCGACGGCGCAGGGCCTGTGGATGCGCGGCGCCAGCCTGACGATGCTGCACCAGCCCACGCCGCGCACCGATCTGGCCGTGTGGGCCGAGGACACCATGAACGTCATCGGCATGATCGAGGCGAAGGCCGTGATCGTCTCCGAGCCCTTCCTGGTGGCCATCCCGGTCCTCGAGGAAAAGGGCATCACGGTCCTCAAGGTCGCCGACCTGCTGGCATCGGCGCCGATCGACCCGATCGAGGTGGGCGAGGACGACCTCGCGCTGATGCAGCTGACGTCGGGGTCCACCGGCTCGCCGAAGGCCGTCCAGATCACTCACCGCAACATCTACTCCAACGCCGAGGCGATGTTCATCGGCGCGCAGTACGACGTCGACAAGGACGTCATGGTGAGCTGGCTGCCCTGCTTCCACGACATGGGCATGGTCGGCTTCCTGACCATCCCGATGTACTTCGGTGCCGAGCTGGTCAAGGTCACGCCGATGGACTTCCTCCGCGACACGCTCCTGTGGGCCAAGCTCATCGACAAGTACAAGGGCACCATGACCGCGGCGCCCAACTTCGCCTACGCGCTGCTGGCCAAGCGGTTGCGGCGCCAGGCCAAGCCCGGTGACTTCGACCTGTCGACCCTGCGCTTCGCGCTGTCCGGCGCCGAGCCCGTCGAACCCGCCGACGTCGAGGACCTGCTCGACGCGGGCAAGCCGTTCGGCCTGCAGACCTCGGCGATCCTGCCGGCCTACGGCATGGCCGAGACCACGCTTGCCGTGTCGTTCTCGGAGTGCAACGCAGGCCTGGTGGTCGACGAGGTGGACGCCGACCTGCTGGCCGCACTGCGCCGTGCCGTCCCCTCCACCAAAGGCAACACCCGCAGGCTGGCGACGCTGGGCCCGCTGCTGAAGGACCTCGAGGCTCGCATCATCGACGAGAACGGCGACGTGATGCCCGCCCGCGGCGTCGGCGTCATCGAGCTGCGCGGCGAGTCGCTGACACCCGGCTACCTCACCATGGGCGGCTTCATCTCGGCCCAGGATGAGAACGGCTGGTACGACACCGGTGACCTCGGCTACATGACCGACGAGGGCCACGTCGTGGTGTGTGGCCGCGTCAAGGACGTCATCATCATGGCGGGCCGCAACATCTATCCCACCGACATCGAGCGGGCCGCCGGCCGCGTCGAGGGGGTACGTCCCGGCTGCGCCGTCGCGGTGCGCCTGGACGCGGGCCACTCGCGCGAGACGTTCGCCGTCGCGGTGGAGTCCAACGCCTTCCAGGATCACGCCGAGGTGCGTCGCATCGAGCACCAGGTCGCCCGCGAAGTGATGTCCGAGGTCGACGTGCGGCCGCGTAATGTCGTCGTGCTCGGACCGGGAACCATCCCGAAGACACCGTCAGGCAAGCTGCGCCGGTCCAACTCCGTCACCCTGGTCACCTAGGGCGGGCGACTACCAGGCGTGGACGCGGTTCTGCGCGGGTTCTAATCCCAGCTCGATCAGCAACTCGGTGGCATCCGCCGCCTGCTCGCAGATGGTCGGAACCTCCGCGCGCTCGTTGGCGGTGAAGTTCTCCAACACGAACGCCGCCGGATCTTTGCGTCCCGGCGGACGGCCTATCCCGATGCGCACGCGCTGAAAGTCCTTGGTGCCCAAGGCCGCCGCCACCGAACGCAGCCCGTTGTGTCCGCCTTCGCCGCCGCCGATCTTGAGCCGGATACGGCCGAATTCAAGGTCGAGGTCGTCGTGGAGGACGACGATGTCGGCCGGTGCCACCGAGTAGAACTTCGCCAACGGCCCGACCTGGCGGCCGGATTCGTTCATGTAGCAACGCGGTTTGGCGACCAGCACCGAGTGCCCGGCCAACCGGCCGCTGACGACCTCGGCGCCGGATCGCTTGTGCGCCTTGAACTTCGCGCCCAACCGCTCGGCGAGCAGGTCGGCGACCATGAAGCCGATGTTGTGCCGCGTGCGGGCGTAGGTGTCTCCGGGGTTCCCCAGGCCGACGACCAGCAACGGCTCGGCCACGTTGGGAGTCTCCTACTCGGACTCGTCCGCGGCGGCCTCGTCCTCGCCTGCCTCTTCTTCCGCCTCTTCCTCGACAGCCGCTTCCGCGGTGACCTCGCCGGCACCCTCTTCGGCCAGTTCCTCTTCCGTCGGGGCGGTAACCACGTTGACGACCAACATGTCGGGATCGGAGATCAGGCTGACACCGCTGGGCAGGGTGATCTGCCCGGCGTTGAACTGCGTGCCTGGTTCGGCGCCCTCAACGGAGACAGTCAATTGCTCGGGGATCGACAGGGCGTCGGTCTCGATCTCGATGGCGTTGGTGTCCTGGGTGACCAGCGTGCCGGGCACGGGGTCGCCCTCGATGACGACCCGGACCTCGACGACGACCTTCTCGCCGCGACGCACGACCAGCAGGTCGGCGTGGGTGATGGTGCGCCGAATCGGGTGGATGTCGAGGGCCTTCGTCAGCGCCAGCTGCTCCTTGCCCTCGATGTCGAGGGTCAGCACCGCGTTGGTGCCGGTGTGCCGCAGCACAGCCGCGAAGTCGTGGCCCGGCAATTCCAGGTGGCGGGGGTCGGCGCCGTGACCGTACAGAACGGCGGGAATCCAGCCGTCGCGGCGGGCACGGCGCGACGCGCCCTTACCGGTCTCGGTTCGCACCTTGACCTTCAGTTGGTTGACTGCTGACTTGGCCATCGACTCGCTCCTGTGTGCTCGGCGCCTACTGTTCAGGGGGCACGGCCAGGTCGCGACTATTCGTCGGTCTCCGTCGATAACGGTGCTGGCTGACCAGCCACCCTCGCCGTGACGCCCGGTCAGGTTAGCGCATTTGCGCGGTCAAGCAGAAATCGCTGAGGGGCGTCCGCCCGCCTCACAGCGACAACGCGGTGCCGGTCAGCCGCTCGGAGAGCTCCCAGAGCGCCGCGGCCGTGCCCGCGTCCTGCGCCCGCCGGCTGCGCGCGACCGGTTGCGTGGGCCCGACCTGGCCGAATCGCGGTCCGACGAACGTGTTGCCCGGCAAGTCCTGCGACGCCGCATACAGCGTTTGCCGAGCGCCGAAGTCGGCGTCGGTGGCGACCACCCGGGTGACCGCCGACATCAGCGCATCGCCCAGCTTGCGGCCGGTGGCGCCTTGCAGGTTGGTGTGCGAATAGCCCGGGTGGGCCGCCAGCGCGCGCAGCGGGGACCCGGCGGCGTCGAGGCGGCGCTGCAGCTCGCTGGTGAACAGCAGGTTGGCGAGTTTGGACTGGCTGTAGGCGAGCCACGGCGAATACCGGCGGTTCTTCCAGTTCAGGTCGTCCAGGTTGATCCGCCCCGGCCAGTGCGCCATCGACGACACGGTGACCACGCGGTCGGTGAGCTTGGGCAGCAGCAGATTGGTGAGCGCGAAATGCCCGAGGTGATTGGTCCCGATCTGGCTCTCGAAGCCGTCCGCGGTCAGCGAGAACGGGGCGGCCATGATGCCGGCGTTGTTGATGAGCACGTCGGCCTTGTCGACCCCGTCAGCGAAACTTCGCACCGACGACAGATCCTGCAGATCGAGTGGGCGCACCTCGACCTGCCCGGCGATCTGCAGGGCGGCCTTCTCACCCTTGCGGGTATCGCGAACGGCCATGACGATGGTGGCGCCCTGGCGCGCCAACTCACGCGCCGTCACGGCGCCCAGCCCGCTGTTGGCCCCGGTGATGATGACGGTGCGCCCGGCGAACGACGGCAGGTCCGCGGCGGTCCAGTTGGTCATGCCGGAAACACTAGTGACATCACTTTGCCGCGACGACGAATCCGTGAATGATCGTCTCGATGTCGGTTGACTCCGCGGCCGCCTGGTCGGCCAGCGTGGTGATCGTCAACTGAACCAGATATCGCTGCTTGGCGGGTGGGGAGCCGGTGGCGATGACGATCCGGTTCAGGCTGTGCAGCCGCGTGCCGTCGAGGTCGTAGCTGCCCTGGATCATCGACGAGGGAAACCCGTTGAACGGTTTGTTCGAAGCGTCCAGCTGCTTGAAGTTCTCGAACAGTTGCGCGTCGGCGTTGCCATGCTGGATCACCTGCGCGGGATCGAAATCTCCGTTCAGCTTGAACACCACGAGGCGTGCCGTTGGGTACTTGCCGCCCTTGGAGATCATCACCGTTTCCGGCGCGATGTTCTTGCTGCTGAACGGCGCCCACCCCGGGGGGGTCGCAATCGACACCGTCAGGTCGGGCAGGGATCCCGGTGCCACCTGCTGGCCGGTGACGCCGATGCTCTGCAGATATTGCGACAGCGGGACGGGCTTTTCCGCGGCGCTGGTCTGCGTGGTGGCGGCCGAACTCGTCGTCCAGATCGATTGGTAGTCAGGGGCTTTCGGTCCACATCCGGCAGTGAAAACAAGCGCGATCAGCACGGCGGCGGCCGCGCAGCGGCGCGCAAGCCCGAACGCTTGGCTCACAGAATCTCGCGGACCGCGTCGATCGGTCGAGCCAACCGGGTGCCCTTCGATGTGACGACGAAGGGACGTTCGATGAGGATGGGGTGTTCCGCCATGGCGTCGAGCAACTGATCGTCGGTCGCGTCGGCGAGATCGAGTTCGGAGTACAGCGATTCACGCTTGCGCACCGCGGTCCGCACGTCGATGCTCGCGGCGCGAATCATCTTGAGCAGTTCGTCGCGCGACGGCGGGGTTTTCAGATACAGAACGACCTCAGGATCAAACCCGTTGTCCCGCAACAGGTCCAAAGTCTTGCGTGAGGTGCTGCACTTCGGATTGTGGTAGATGGTAGCGCGAGCGGCCATCTACGCGTCCCCGTCGAACAGCCCTGTGACTGAGCCGTTTTCGAACACGGCGCGAATGGTGCTGGCCAGCAGCGGCGCGATGGACAAGACCGTGAGCTGGGGGAAGCGCTTCTCCTCGCCGATCGGCAGCGTATTGGTCACGATGACTTCGCGGGCTCCGCAGGCGGCCAGCCGCTCGGCGGCCGGGTCGGACAGCACGCCGTGGGTCGCCGCGATGATCACGTCCGCGGCGCCGTCGTCACGCAACAGCTTCACGGCGCCGGCGATGGTGCCGCCGGTGTCGATCATGTCATCGATGAGAACGCAGGTCCGGCCGCTGACCTCGCCGACGACGCGGTTGGAGACCACCTGGTTGGGCACCCGCGGGTCGCGGGTCTTGTGGATGAAGGCCAGGGGGACGCCGCCCATCGCGTCGGCCCACTTCTCGGCGATGCGCACCCGCCCGGAATCGGGGGAGACGACCACCATGTTGCCGTCGGGGTAGTTGTCCCGGATGTACCCGGTCAGCAGGTTCTGCCCGCGCATGTGGTCGACGGGCCCGTCGAAGAAGCCCTGGATCTGGTCGGTGTGCAGGTCGACTGTGACGATCCGGTCGGCACCCGCGGTCTTGAGCAGGTCGGCCACCAGCCGCGCCGAGATCGGTTCGCGGCCGCGGTGCTTCTTGTCCTGGCGCGCGTAGGGATAGAACGGCATGACGGCGGTGATCCGCTTGGCGCTGCCCCGCTTGAGCGCATCGATCATGATCAGCTGTTCCATCAGCCAGTTGTTCACCGGGACGGGGGCCGACTGCAGGACGAAGGCGTCACACCCGCGCACCGACTCGTGGAACCGCACGAAGATCTCGCCGTTGGCGAATTCGCGCGCCGTCTGGGCCGTGACGTGCACGTCGAGCTCTTTTGCCACCTGTTCGGCCAGCTCTGGGTGCGCACGACCAGAGAAAAGCATCAAGTTTTTGCGGTTGTCGGTCCAGTCGTGGCTCAACGTGCTGCCCTCGCCGTATCGGGAAAGAGATTGAAAAAGGGAAGTCCCATCGTACGAAGCGAATCGTACGGAAATATGGGCGGGTTGCCAGCTACCAAATGCACGGTGTCTATTCGGGTTCTGCCGACGAGCCGGTCGCCGGGGCGTGTTCGGCGGCTCTTTCCGCTGCTTGAGCGGCCGCGGTGCCCGGCCGTTTTCGTTGCACCCAGCCCTCGATGTTGCGTTGCGGACCCGCCGATACCGCCAGCGCGCCCGGGGGGACATCGTCGCGCACGACCGTGCCCGCGCCCGTGTAGGCGCCGTCGCCGACGGTCACCGGGGCCACGAACATGGTGTCGGATCCGGTGCGCACGTGGGAGCCGATCGTCGTGCGGGATTTAGACGTGCCGTCGTAGTTGACGAACACGCTGGAGGCGCCGATGTTGCTCTGTTCGCCGATGTCGGCGTCGCCGACGTAGGTCAGGTGCGGGACCTTGGTGCCCGCACCGATGGTCGAGTTCTTGGTTTCGACGAAAGCGCCGAGCTTGCCCTCGGCGCCCAGCACCGTGCCGGGCCGCAGGTACGTGAAAGGGCCGACGTCCGCGCCGGCGCCGATCGCGGCCGACGAGCCGTGGGTGCGCACCACCGACGCGCCGTCGCCGACAGTGACGTCGGTCAGGGTGGTGCCCGGGCCGACGGCGCAATGACTGCCGATCTGGGTGCTGCCCAGCAGTTGCGTCTCGGGGTGGATGACGGTGTCGCGACCGATTGTGACGTCGACGTCGATCCAGGTGGAGGTCGGGTCGACGATGGTCACGCCGGCCATCTGGTGGGCGGCGACGACGCGGCGGTTGAGCTCGGCGCCCAGCTCCGCCAGCTGGACGCGGTTGTTGACGCCGGCCACCAGTGCGCTGTCGTCGACGTGCCGGGCGCGAACGATGTGACCGTCGCCGCGCAGGATGGCGATCACGTCCGTCAGGTAAAGCTCCTGCTGGGCGTTGTTGGCGCTCAACCGGTTCAGCGCCGACCGCAGCGCCGCCACATCGAAGGCGTAGACGCCGGCGTTGACTTCGCGGATCTGGCGCTGCGAGTCCGTCGCGTCGGCGTGCTCGACGATCGCGGTGAGTTCGTTGTCCTGGGTGCGCAGGATGCGGCCGTAGCCGCCGGGGTCGGGCAGCGTCGTGGTCAGCACGGTCGCGGCGGCCGATGCCGCGTTGTGGCTCGCGACCAGATCGGCCAAAGTGTCGGAGTCCAGCAGCGGGGTGTCGCCGGAGGTGACGATGACGACCCCGTCGTAGTCGTCGGGCAGGGCGGACAGGCCGCAGCGGGCCGCGTGGCCGGTGCCCTGGGGCCGGTCCTGCAGCGCCACGTCGATCGGGCGTCCCAGCGTGTCAGCCCATTCGGCGACCAGCGGGGCGATGCGCTGGTGCTCATGGCCGAGGATCACGACCAGATGCTGCGGCGCCACCTTTGCGATCGAGTGCAGTAGATGGGCCAACATGCTGCGGCCCCCGAGCGTGTGCAACACCTTGGGGGTATCCGAACGCATCCGTGTACCCGGTCCTGCCGCCAGCACCAGAACCGCGGTATCACCCCGAGACGACATTGACCCTCCTTGCTGGCCCTGCCTATATGTCGGTGGGCTCCACGCGGGATGCCGACACGTCGTCAAGCGTGGCATTCCACCTGCGGTTAAGGCAAAAATGGCTGCGCATGCCGCGACAAGCAAGAGCTCCGTCGCCAGGACTCGAACCTGAACTGTCTGAACCAAAATCAGAAGTGCTGCCGATTACACCACGACGGACCGCGTACCCATTGACGAGCGGCGGTCAACACCGACCGCGCCAAGAAGACTTTAGTCCGACGACGATGCGGGCCGCTTGCGGCCCGATGAGGAGTCGGACAATTTCGAACCGGTCGGACGACGATGCGGGCCGCTTGCGGCCCGTTGACCGATACGCTGATTGACGTGGCCGTGCTGGATCCCCAAGCGCAAAAGGAACCGGACAAAGAGGCGCGGGCGCCGCGCGCGCGGATGACCGGCACCGAACGTCGGCAACAACTCATCGGCATCGCACGCTCGCTGTTCGCCGAACGCGGCTATGAGGGCACCTCGATCGAGGAGATCGCGCTGCGCGCCAACGTCTCCAAGCCCGTCGTCTACGAGCATTTCGGCGGCAAGGAGGGGCTGTACGCGGTGGTCGTCGACCGCGAGATGTCGGCCCTGCTGGACGGCATCACTTCGTCGCTGACCAACAACCGGTCCCGGGTACGGGTCGAGCGCGTCGCGTTGGCGCTGCTCACCTACGTCGAGGAGCGCACCGACGGGTTCCGGATCATGATCCGCGACTCGCCGGCCGCGATCAGCTCTGGCACCTACTCCAGCCTGCTCAACGATGCCGTCAACCAGGTCAGCTCCATCCTGGCCGGCGACTTCGCCCGTCGCGGCCTGGATCCGGATCTGGCGCCGCTGTACGCGCAGGCGCTCGTCGGTTCGGTGTCGATGACGGCCCAGTGGTGGCTCGATACCCGCGAACCCAAGAAAGAAGTGGTCGCCGCGCATCTGGTCAACCTGATGTGGAACGGCCTGATCGGTTTGGAAGCCGATCCGCGGCTGCAGGACGAGGGCTAACCGCAGTCGCGGGACAGCAGGTCGGCGACCGTTTCGCGGCGAACCAGCTCGCGCGCGCGGCCGTCTTTGACCGCCACCAGCGACGGGCGGCCGACCATGTTGTAGTTCGACGCCATGCTGTGGTGGTAGGCGCCGGTGCAGGCCACGGCCAGCAGATCGCCGGGGCGCAAGTCGGCGGGTAGCTCGATGTCGCGGGCGATCTCGTCGCCGGCTTCACAGTGCCGGCCCGCCACGGTGACGAGTTGCTTGAGCCCCATCGCATGCCGGTTCGCCAGCGCGACGGTGTAGCGCGCCCCGTACAACGACACCCGCGGGTTGTCGCTCATCCCGCCGTCCACGGCGACGAAGGTGCGGCCACCGGCTTGCGTCTTCACCGAGCGCACCCGATACAGCGTCACGCCGGCCCGGCCGCTGATGGCCCGGCCGGGTTCCACCACGATCTTGGGGCGGGGGAAATGCTCGGCGGCGCAGGCTTCGTCGAGGGTGTCCTCGATGACGGTGGCCAGCCGGTCAGGGTTGAGCTCCGGATCGCCGGAGACATAGGGGATGGCATGGCCGCCACCGATGTTCAGCTCGGTGAGGATGACGCCGTGCTGGGCACGGATGTCGGCCATTGCGGCGATCATCCGGCGGATCGCTTCGCCGTAGAGGGTGGGGTCGGCGACCTGCGAGCCGATGTGGCAGTGCAGGCCGACCAGGTCGAGGATGGGGTGCGCCAGCACCCGTTTCACCGCGTCGGCGGCGTGGTCACCGTCGAGGGTGAACCCGAACTTCTGGTCGCTGATGCCGGTGGTGACCGCGCGGTGTCCGTGAATGTCGATGTCCGGGGTCACCCGGATGAGCACCGGCTGGCGCCGGCGCGCCACGCCCGCGAGGTAGGCGACCTCGATACAGGAGTCCAGCACGATGCGGCCGACACCGACGCGCACCGCCTCGCGCAACTCGTCAGGAGATTTCGCGTTTCCGTGCATGATGATGCGGGCCGGGTCCATTCCGCCGGCAAGGGCAGCGGCCAGCTCGCCGCTGGAGCAGACGTCGATGCCGAGCTTCTCTTCGCGGACCCAACGGGCCACCGCGGTGCTCAGGAGCGACTTTCCGGCGTAGACAACCTGAATGCCGCGCAGCGCTTTGCGATAGCGGCGGGCGCGGTGCCGAAAGTCGGATTCGTCGATGACGTAGGCCGGGGTTCCAAATTCGTCGGCGATATCGGCCAGTGATACACCGCCGACGCACAGTCTTCCCTCCTCATCGGGATGGGCAGTGATGGGCCAGATCGCGGGATCGAATCGTGGGGGAGCCGCGTGACCCAGAGACGGCAGGATGTCGAGCAATGTCATGAGTCCAACGTGCGCGCGTACAGCCGCGGCGGGAGCTTTTCTTACGATCCCTTGACGTCGGCGGGCTCAATATTGACGAGGTTCAGTGTCTCTAGCGGGCCCCTAGAATGGACGTCATCATGACCGCACCGGGGGCTGCTCGCCCAGAAACCCCGATCGCGGGGCTCGTTGAATTGGCGCTCACCGCGCCGACCTTCCAGCAACTGCTCGAAACCGCGGCCGCTCGCCCGGCCGAATTGAGCCTGGTAGGTCCAGCCAGCGCACGGCTTTTCGTCGCCAGCGCGCTGGCGCGGTTGGGTCCTTTACTGGTAGTCACCGCGACCGGGCGCGAAGCCGATGACCTGACCGCCGAACTGCGCGGCGTCTTCGGCGATGCTGTGGCGGTCTTCCCGTCGTGGGAGACCCTGCCGCACGAACGACTCTCACCGGGCGTCGACACCGTCGGAGCCCGGTTGACGGTGCTGCGCCGGCTGGCCCACCCCGACGACGCGCGGCTGGGGCCGCCCCTTCAGGTGGTGGTGACCGCGGTGCGCTCGTTGCTGCAGCCGATGGCGCCGCAGCTGGGTTTGCTGGAACCGGTCACGCTGAGCGTCGGTGCGGAAGTCGAGTTCGAAAGCGTCATCACGCGGCTCGTCGAGCTGGCCTATACCCGCGTCGACATGGTGGGCCGCCGCGGCGAATTCGCGGTTCGGGGAGGGATTCTCGACATCTTCCCGCCGACCGCCGAGCATCCGGTGCGCGTCGAGTTCTGGGGCGACGAGGTCAGCGAAATGCGGATGTTCTCCGTCGCCGACCAGCGCTCCATCCCCGAGATCGAGGTCGACACGCTGATCGCGGTGGCCTGCCGCGAACTGCTGCTGACCGACGAGGTGCGGGAGCGGGCCGCCCAGCTGGCCGCACGGCATCCCTCGGCCGGGCCCGCCATCACCGGAAGCGTGCTGGACATGGTCGCCAAGCTGGGCGAGGGCATCCCGGTCGACGGCATGGAGGCGCTGCTGCCGGTGCTTCGGCCCGGCGAGCACGTGCTGCTCACCGACCAACTGGCGCAGGGCACGCCGGTGCTGCTGTGTGACCCGGAGAAGGTCCGCACCCGCGCCGCCGACCTGATCAAGACGGGCAGCGAATTCCTCGAAGCGTCGTGGTCGGTCGCCGCTCTGGGCACCGACGCGCCCGTCGACGTGACGCAGTTCGGCGGCTCGGGATTCGCCGAACTGGACGACGTGCGGGCCGCCGCGGTCCGGGCCGAGCACCCCTGGTGGACGCTGAGCCAGCTGTCCGCCGAGTCGGCCGTGGAGCTGGACATCCGGGCGGCGCCATCGGCGCGTGGGCATCAGCACGACATCGACGGCATCTTCGCGATGCTGCGTGCGCACGTCATGACCGGCGGCTACGGCGTGGTGGTGGCGCCCGGAACCGGCACCGCGCATCGCGTGGTGGAGCGGCTGGCCGAATCGGACACACCCGCGGCCATGCTGGAATCCGCCGCTGCGCAGGAGGCGGGCCCGAAGGCCGGGGTCGTCGGCGTCCTCAAGGGGCCGCTGCACGACGGTGTCGTCATCCCGGGCGCCAACCTGGTGGTGATCACCGAGACCGATCTGACCGGTAGCCGGGTCACGGCCACCGAGGGCAAACGGTTGGCGGCCAAGCGCCGCAACACCGTTGATCCGCTCGCGCTGACCGCCGGGGACCTCGTGGTACACGATCAGCACGGCATCGGCCGGTTCGTGGAGATGGTCGAGCGCACCGTCGGCGGGGCCCGGCGCGAGTACCTGGTGCTCGAATACGCGTCGAGCAAGCGGGGTGGCGGCTCGGACAAGCTGTACGTCCCGATGGATTCGCTGGACCAGCTGTCCCGCTACGTCGGCGGGCAGGCGCCGGCGCTGAGCAAGCTCGGCGGCAGCGACTGGGCCAACACCAAGACCAAGGCCCGGCGGGCGGTGCGCGAGATCGCCGGCGAGCTGGTGTCGCTCTACGCCAAGCGGCAGGCCAGCCCCGGGCACGCGTTCGGACCGGACACGCCCTGGCAGGCCGAGATGGAGGACGCATTCGGCTTCACCGAAACCGTCGACCAGCTGACCGCGATCACCGAGGTCAAGGGCGACATGGAAAAACCGATCCCGATGGATCGGGTGATCTGCGGCGATGTCGGCTACGGCAAGACCGAGATCGCGGTCCGCGCGGCGTTCAAGGCGGTGCAGGACGGCAAGCAGGTCGCCGTGCTGGTACCGACCACGCTGCTGGCCGACCAGCATCTGCAGACGTTCAGCGACCGGATGACCGGGTTCCCAGTGACGGTCAAGGGGCTGTCCCGATTCACCGATAACGCCGAGTCCCGCGCCGTCATCGACGGCCTGGCCGACGGCTCGGTGGACGTCGTCATCGGGACCCACCGGCTGCTGCAGACCGGGGTGCGCTGGAAGGACCTGGGCCTGGTCGTCGTCGACGAGGAACAGCGCTTCGGCGTCGAGCACAAAGAGCACATCAAGTCGCTGCGCACCCATGTCGACGTGCTGACCATGAGCGCCACCCCCATCCCGCGCACGCTGGAGATGAGCCTGGCCGGGATCCGCGAGATGTCGACGATCCTGACCCCGCCCGAAGAGCGCTACCCCGTGCTGACGTACGTCGGCCCGCACGACGACAAGCAGATCGCCGCGGCTCTGAGGCGCGAGTTGCTGCGCGACGGGCAGGCCTTCTACGTGCACAACCGGGTCAGCTCCATCGACCGGACCGCCGCCCGGGTGCGCGAGCTGGTGCCCGAGGCGCGCGTCGTGGTCGCACACGGGCAGATGCCCGAGGAGCGCCTAGAGCGCACGGTGCAGGGTTTCTGGAACCGCGAATACGACATCTTGGTGTGCACCACGATTGTCGAGACCGGCCTGGACATCTCCAACGCCAACACGCTGATCGTGGAGCGCGCCGACACGTTCGGTCTGTCCCAGTTGCACCAGCTGCGAGGCCGGGTGGGCCGCAGCCGCGAACGCGGTTACGCCTACTTCCTCTATCCGCAGCACACACCGCTGACGGAGACGGCCTATGACCGGTTGGCGACCATCGCGCAGAACAACGAGCTGGGCGCGGGCATGGCGGTCGCGCTGAAGGACCTCGAAATCCGCGGTGCCGGCAACGTGTTGGGCGTCGAGCAGTCAGGGCACGTCGCCGGAGTCGGGTTCGACCTGTACGTCAGGCTGGTCGGCGAGGCGGTGGAGGCGTACCGGGCGGCCTTACAAGCAGCAGAAGACGGTCAGACGGTCATTACCGCAGAAGAGCCCAAGGACGTGCGCATCGACCTGCCGGTAGACGCGCACCTGCCGCCGGACTACATCGCCAGCGACCGGCTACGACTCGAGGCGTACCGGCGGCTCGCCGCCGCGGCATCCGACGGCGAGATCGACGCGGTCATCGAGGAACTCATCGACCGTTACGGCGCCCTGCCCGAACCGGCCCTGCGGCTCGTCGCGGTGGCGCGGCTGCGGCTGCTGTGCCGCGACGCCGGCATCACCGAGGTGTCGGCCCCCTCGGCGGCGACCATTCGGCTGTCGCCGATGACCCTGCTCGACTCCGCCCAGATTCGGCTCAAGCGGATGTATCCCGCCGCGAGCTACCGTGCCACCACCTCCACGGTGCAAGTGCCGATCCCGCGGGACGGCGGGGTTGGCGCGGCACGCATCCGTGACGTCGAATTGGTGCAGATGGTGGCCAATCTGGTGACGGCACTGCAAGGAAAACCACAGACGGACATTGGTATAACGAGTGAATTACCTGCAACGATGGCCAGTGAGGAGCGCCAGGCGCGATGATTCGCGCCGGCGACGAGGCTTCAGCGAAGCGTGAGGAGGAGTGGCGCCGATGATCGTCGTTTTGTTCGACCCGCGCCGCCCGTCGCTGGTGCCCTTGGCGGCGATCGAATTCCTCAGCGGAGAGGTGCAATACACCGAGGAGATGCCCGTCGCGGTGCCCTGGTCGCTGCGCGCGGCGCGCCCGGTGCACACCGGTGACGATGCGCCGGTGCTCCTGTCGTCCGACCCCGAGCACCCCGCAGTCGTGGAGCGCCTGGCGGCCGGGGCGCGGCTGATTTCCGCGCCCGACACGCCCCGCGGCGACCGGCTGGTCGATGCCGTCGCGATGATGGACAAATTGCGCACGGCCGGGCCGTGGGAAAGCGAACAAACCCACGACTCGCTGCGCAGATTCCTGCTGGAGGAGACCTACGAACTGCTGGACGCGGTCCGCAGCGGCAACGCCGACCAGTTGCGCGAAGAGCTCGGCGACGTGTTGCTGCAGGTGCTCTTCCACTCCCGCATCGCGGAGGACGCGCCGCAGTCCCCGTTCACCATCGACGACGTCGCCGCCACGCTGATGCGCAAGCTCGGCAATCGAGCGCCGGGAGTTCTTGCAGGCCAATCGATTTCACTCGAAGAGCAGTTGGCGCAGTGGGAAGAGCGCAAGGCGTCCGAAAAGCCGAGACGGTCGGTCATGGACGACGTCCACACCGGCCAGCCGGCATTGGCGCTGGCGCAGAAGGTGATTGCGCGGGCCGGCAAAGCCGGCTTGCCGTCCGATCTCATCCCGGCCGAGATCACCTCGATCTCCGTCTCGGCTGAGGTCGACGCGGAAAGCGCGCTTCGCACAGCGGTTTTGGAATTTGTGGACACGGTCCGCCTCGTCGAGCGCACCATCGCCGCCGCCCGCCGCGGCAGCGGCGTTCCCGAGGAATTCGATGTCGCACCCCTCGGCGAGGTCACCGTGCAGGAGTGGCGAGAACACTGGCCGTCGGGTGAACTCGAAGACGAGCCCGACGCGTCGGTGGACGACGTCGAGGACCCGGCCGACGAGGACGTCGAAGATTCCAAGACCGATGCCATGGCCGACGAGGCCTGACGCCGATTTCACGCGTTTGACGTTGCTAATTACCGCCGCAAATAGCAACCCAAAAAGTAGCTGAGACTTCTATGGAATCCGTGTGTTGAACCCCGCGGAAAGCGGTCGCCCACAAAACACATGGGACGATGGTGACGACGAAAAGTTGATGCAGCGGCAGTGCAGGGGAGATTCAGACGGACATGGTGTCGCCGAGGCGTTGGTTGCGCGCGGCCGCCGTGATAGGGGCGACCGCGATGCTTCTGGCCTCCAGTTGCACGTGGCAGCTCAGCCTGTTCATCCCGGACGGGGTGCCGCCGCCCGCCGGGGACCCGGTGCCGGAGGTGAACACCCACGCCAGCGGTCGACCTGCGGATCAGCTGCGTGAATGGGCCGCACGACGGTCCGTGACCTTGGAGATTCCGGTCATCGCGCTCGAGGCCTATGCCTACGCCGCCCGGGTTGCCGAGGTCGAGAACCCGAAGTGTCACATCGCCTGGACGACGCTCGCCGGCATCGGACAGGTCGAAAGCCATCACGGCACCTACCGCGGGTCGAAACTGGCACCCAACGGAGACGTGAGTCCTCCCATTCGGGGTGTGCGCCTCGACGGCAGCGGCGGCACCATGCGCATCGTCGACAGCCCGGACGACGCGACGGAAGACGACGGTGTGGTGCGCGCGATGGGGCCGATGCAGTTCATTCCGGAGACCTGGCGGCTCTATGGTGTCGATGCTCACAACGACGGCCGTGTCAGCCCGGACAACATCGACGACGCGGCGCTGGCTGCCGCGGGGTATCTATGTTGGCGCGGCAAGGATCTCGCGACTCCACGAGGGTGGATAACCGCGCTGCGCGCCTACAACAACTCCGGCGTGTACGCGCGGGCGGTCCGGGACTGGGCGACCGCTTACGCGGCGGGTCACCCGCTGTAGCAGGATGTATCGCTGACCCAGGCCTTACGCTAAGGGCGGCCGGGGGCCAGCCCCTGAGCTTGCTACGGCGACTTTGGCCGGCGAACGCACGCACCGGCGACGACGCAAGGAGAACTCAGTGCCGATTATCGAGCAGGTCGGGGCCCGCGAAATCCTGGATTCGCGCGGCAACCCGACGATCGAGGTCGAGATAGCTCTGATCGACGGAACGTTTGCCCGCGCAGCGGTGCCGTCCGGCGCGTCGACCGGCGAGCACGAGGCCGTCGAGTTGCGCGACGGCGGCGAGCGTTACGGCGGCAAGGGCGTGCAGAACGCGGTGCAGGCTGTGCTCGACGAGATCGGGCCCGCGGTGATCGGTCTCAACGCCGACGATCAGCGGCTGGTGGACCAGGCGCTGGTAGACCTCGACGGCACCCCGGACAAGTCCCGGCTGGGCGCCAACGCGATCCTGGGCGTCTCGCTGGCCGTCGCCAAGGCGGCCGCCGACTCCGCCGAGCTGCCCCTGTTCCGCTACCTCGGCGGGCCGAACGCGCACATCCTGCCGGTGCCGATGCTGAACATCCTCAACGGCGGCGCGCACGCCGACACCGCGGTCGACATCCAGGAGTTCATGGTCGCGCCGATCGGCGCCCCCAGCTTCACGGAGGCACTGCGCTGGGGCGCCGAGGTGTACCACGCGCTCAAGTCCGTGCTGAAAAAGCAGGGCCTGTCCACCGGCCTGGGTGACGAGGGCGGTTTTGCCCCGGACGTGGCCGGTACCACCGCCGCGCTGGACCTGATCAGCTCGGCCATCGAGTCGGTGGGCTTCAAGCTGGGCGCCGATGTCGCTTTGGCACTGGACGCCGCGGCCACCGAGTTCTACAAGAGCGGCAGCGGCTACGCCTTTGAGGGAACGACGCGCACCGCCGAGCAGATGAGCGAGTTCTACGCCGGCTTGCTGGACTCTTACCCGTTGGTGTCGATCGAAGACCCACTGTCCGAAGACGATTGGGACGGCTGGGTGGCTCTGACGACGGCGATCGGTGACCGGGTCCAGATCGTCGGCGACGATCTGTTCGTCACGAATCCCGAACGGCTGGAAGAAGGCATCGACAAGGGCGCGGCAAATGCGTTGCTGGTCAAGGTCAATCAGATCGGCACGCTGACCGAGACGCTCGACGCGGTCGCGCTGGCCCACCACAGCGGCTACCGCACGATGATGAGCCACCGCAGCGGCGAAACCGAAGACACCACCATCGCCGACCTCGCGGTCGCGGTGGGCAGCGGCCAGATCAAGACCGGCGCCCCCGCTCGCAGCGAGCGCGTCGCCAAATACAACCAGCTGCTGCGGATCGAGGAGGCGCTGGGCGATGCCGCCCGCTACGCCGGCGACCTCGCTTTCCCGCGATACACCCCGGAAGCCAAATAGGTTGGAATAGCTTGACAGCCAACGGAAGACGCGGCCTGAGCTGAAATGCCCGAAGCGAAACGGCCAGATTCGAAGCGGCGGGCCCCGGCATCACGCCCGGGGAAAGCCGGCGATTCGGTCCGGCGTCGTCGCTCGGCCAAACCGACCAAGCCGTCGTCGAAGCGCACCACACCTCAGGGCGCCCGCGGCGGCAACACCCGCGCGCTGCTCGAGCATGTGGTCGAGCCCATCAAGCGCCAGGCCGCCGAATCCCTCGAGCAGCGTTCCGAGCAGCGGCTGGGCTTCACCGCGCGGCGCGCGGCGGTGTTGGCCGCGGTGGTCTGCGTGTTGACCTTGACGATCGCCGGCCCGGTACGCACCTACTTCGCCCAGCGCACCGAGATGAACCAGCTGGTCGCCAG
The DNA here is from genome assembly GCF_019243155.1 of Mycobacterium sp. GTDB lineage: Bacteria > Actinomycetota > Actinomycetes > Mycobacteriales > Mycobacteriaceae > Mycobacterium. The sequence continues at coordinate 4,827 of NZ_JAFAUS010000097.1, read as the reverse complement.
CGAGGCCGCGTTGCGCGCACAGATCACCGACCTCGAGCAGCGGAAGGCCAAACTCGGTGACCCGGCTTATATTGCGGCGCAGGCCCGCGAGCGGCTCGGCTTCGTCAAGCCCGGCGACATCCCGTTCCAGGTTCAGCTTCCCGCGGCCGCGGTGCCGACGCAGCCGGGATCCCAGCCGGCGAAGCCGGCCAACAACGATCCCTGGTACACCTCGCTATGGCACACCATCGCCGACGCCCCGCACCTGCCGCCGGCCAACGTGCCTCCTCCGGAGACCCCGCCGCCGAACCCCCTACAGCCCGGTGGTTGACCCTGCCGATCTCGAGGCCGTGGCGCGTCAGCTGGGGCGGGAGCCGCGTGGTGTGCTCGAGATCGCCTACCGCTGCCCCAACGGTGAACCCGGCGTGGTGAAGACGGCACCGAAACTTCCTGACGGCACACCCTTTCCAACGCTGTACTACCTGACGCACCCGGCCCTGACGGCCGCTGCGAGCAGGCTCGAGACGACGGGATTGATGCGCGAAATGAGCGAGCGACTGCAGCAGGACCCCGAATTGGCGGCGGCGTACCGGCGCGCCCACGAGTCGTACCTGGCCGAACGGGACGCGATCGAATCGCTGGGCACCACCTTCTCGGGCGGGGGAATGCCGGACCGCGTCAAGTGCCTGCACGTGCTGATGGCGCACTCGCTGGCCAAGGGGCCGGGGTGCAACCCGCTGGGCGACGAGGCGCTGGCGATCTTGGCCGACGAGCCCGGGATGGCCGACCTCGTGGTGGCCGGCCAATGGTGAGCAGGCTCGCGGGAATCGACTGTGGCACCAACTCAATTCGGTTGCTGATCGCCGACGCAAGCGATGGCCGGCTGAGCGATGTGCATCGGGAGACGCGGATCGTGCGACTGGGTCAGGGTGTCGACGCGACGGGTGAGTTCGCGCCGGAGGCGATCGCCCGAACGCGGGCCGCGTTGGCCGATTACGCCTCGCTGCTTGAACGACATGAGGTCACGCGGGTACGGATGGTGGCGACCTCGGCCGCCCGCGATGTCGCCAACCGCGAGGATTTTTTCGCTATGACGGCCGAGGTGCTGGGGGCCGTGGTTCCCGGCGCGATGGCCGAGGTGATTACCGGCGCCGAGGAGGCCGAGCTGTCGTTTCGCGGAGCCGTCGGCGAACTCGACAGTGCGGCCGGGCCTTTCGTCGTCGTCGACCTTGGTGGCGGTTCCACCGAGATCGTGGTCGGCGGGGGGCCGGCAGGGGACCATGTGGCGGCGAGCTACTCGGCGGACATCGGTTGTGTCCGGTTGACCGAACGCTGCCTGCATTCGGACCCGCCCACGGCGCAAGAGGTGGCGGCGGCTCGGCAGGTGGTGCGCGAAAAGCTCGGCGTGGCAATGGGTGTGGTGCCCGTCGCGGGGGCGCGGACGTGGGTCGGCGTGGCCGGCACGATGACCACGCTCTCGGCGCTCGCCCACAACATGGCCTTCTATGACTCTGCGGCCATTCACCTTTCGCGGGTGCCCGGCGGTGACCTACTGGCGGTGTGCGAGCGGTTGATCGCCATGACCCGATCCGAGCGCGCGGCGCTGCCGCCGATGCACGAGGGGCGGGCCGACGTGATCGGCGGGGGTGCGATCGTGGTCGAGGAGTTGGCCCGCGAGCTGCGTGAACGCGCCGGCATCGACGAGTTGACCGTCAGCGAACACGACATCCTGGACGGAATCGTGCTGTCGATCGCGGGTTGAGTGTGCATCCAGGGCTTTGAGTGTGCGGTGAGGGCGGAGATTTCGCTGTTTTCACGCCATGGGCGCACACTCGACGCAAAAAGCGCGCCTCACGCCTCGAAGCGGTAGCCCATACCCGATTCGGTCAACAGGTGCTTGGGATGCGACGGGTCATCCTCGAGCTTGCGTCGCAGCTGCGCCAGATACACACGCAGGTAATGGGTTTCGGTCGCGTAGGCCGGACCCCACACCTCCTTGAGCAGCTCTTCGCGACCGACCAGTTTGCCGCGATTGCGGACCAGCACTTCGAGCATTCCCCACTCGGTGGGGGTGAGGTGGACCTCGGCGCCGTTCTTGGTGACCTTCTTGGCGGCCAGGTCCACCCGGAAGGCATCCGTTTCGATGACCGGTTGCTCCAGTTCGGACGATGCGGTGTTGCGGCGAATCGCAGCGCGCAGCCGGGCCAGAAACTCGTCCATTCCAAAGGGTTTGGTGACATAGTCGTCGGCGCCGGCGTCCAGGGCCTCGACCTTGTCGGACGAGTCGGTTCGCGCGGACAACACGATCACCGGCGCGGTGAGCCAACCCCGTAGGCCGGCCAGCACGTCGATGCCGGATATGTCGGGCAGGCCGAGGTCGAGTATCACCACGTCGGGTTTGTGCTCGGCGGCGGCGCGCAACGCGCCGGAACCGGTGGACGCGGTGATGACCTCGTAGCCGCGCACCGACAGGTTGATGCGCAGCGCACGCAGGATCTGCGGCTCGTCGTCGATCACCAGCACCCGTGTCATCGGCGCCGCTCTCCCCCGCAAGCGGGAGGTGCCCCCACCTCATCGCTGCGCTCTGCATCGCCGCCGGCGCGGGTCACAACGCACCTACCGGTTGCGGCGCAGCGAGATCCACCACGACGGTGAGGCCACCGCCCGGGGTGTCGGTGGCCGCAATGGTGCCGCCCATCGCTTCGACGAAGCCGCGCGCCACCGACATTCCGAGGCCTACGCCGGTGGTGTTGTCGTGATCGCCGAGCCGCTGAAACGCCGCGAAGACCTGTTCCTCTGTCCCGTGCGGAATTCCGGGGCCTTCGTCGATGACGTTGATCAGCACGCGATCACCGACCCGTCCCGCATTGACCCGCACCACGCAGTCGGGGGCATACCGCAAGGCGTTGTCGATCAGGTTGGCCAGGACCCGTTCCAGCAGACCGGCATCGGCGTATACGACGGCGTCATCCACATCGACCTTGACGCGATCGATGGCGGACCGTGAGAAACCAGTCGCGCCCTTGCCGATGCTGACCAGAGCGCGCTGCACCGTCTCCTCGAGATACACGCGGCGCAGATCCGGATGCACCACTCCGGCGGCCAGACGCGAGGAGTCGAGCAGGTTTCCGACCAGCGCGGTCAGCTGGTCGATCGATTCTTCAATTGTGGCAAGCAATTCCGCGGTGTCTTCGGGGGAGAAGGCGACGTCTTCGGCCCGCAGGCTGGACACCGCGACCTTGGCGGCCGCCAGCGGCGTGCGCAGGTCGTGGCTCACCGCGGAAAGCAGGGAGCGCCGCAGCTCGTCGGCGCGCACGATCGCCTCGGTCTGGCTGGCTTCTTCGGCCAGCTCACGCTGCCTGACCAAACCCGCGGCCTGCTTGGCCACAGCGCCGAGCACGCGCCGGTCCCGTGCGGAGAGCTTGCGGCCCGCCATCAGCATCCAGAACTCGTCGTCGCCGACCTCGATCGCGGTGTCGGCGCGATCAACGGTGACACAGGGATCTCTGCCCACGCAGGCGACGATCTCACTCTTCTTGCCGTCGGCGCGCTCCTCTTCGGTGGGTTCCCGCAGCATGCTGACCGCGCGCTGCGCGTACGTCTCTCGCACGCGTTCGAGCAGCGTTTCCAGGTCGGCGCCGCGCAGCACCGAACCCGCGAACAGCGTCAGCAGCTCGGCTTCCTGCGAGGCGCGCCGCGCCTCCCGGGAGCGTTTGGCCGCGCCGTCGACGAGCACAGCGACGGCGACCGCGATCAGCAGCAGCACCAATTCGGTGATGGCGCTGTTGGGTTCGGCGATCGTGAAGCTGTGCCGCGGCGCGATCAGGTAGTAGTTCAGTAGCAACCCGGACAGCACCGCCGAAAGTATCGCGGGCGCAACACCTCCCAGCAACCCGACCAGCAGCACCCCGACAAAGAACAGTGCGCTCTCGCCACCGGTGTCCAGATACGGGTCCAGGAACGTGACCGTGACCGCGCAGATGGCCGACGGCACGATGAAGGCCGCCAGCCACGACGCCACCCGCCGCTCGCGGGGCGAGAGCGACGCCGCGCGGAAACCACGTTTGGATTCCTCGTGGGTGACCAGGTGCACGTCGATCTTTCCCGACATCTCGAGGATCCTGGCGCCGATGCCCTCCTCGAACACTCGCGCCCATCGGCTGCGGCGAGACGTGCCGAGCACCAATTGTGTGGCATTCATTTCGCGCGCGAAATCCAGTAGCGCCGTGGCCACGTCGTCGCCGACCACGGTATGCAACGACGCGTCGAGGCTGTTCGCGAGCTCACGGATCTTGCCCATCCGCGTCTCCGACAAACCCGCCAACCCGTCGCCGCGAATCACGTGGACCACCATCAGCTCGGCGCTGGACTTCGACGCGATGCGGGAGGCCCGCCGTACCAAAGTCTCCGACTCGGGGCCGCCGGTGACGGCCACGACGACGCGCTCGCGCGCCTCCCACATGTCGGTGATCTTGTTCTCGGCGCGATATTTCACCAGCGCCGTGTCGACCTGGTCGGCCAGCCACAGCAGCGCTAATTCCCTTAGCGCAGTGAGGTTTCCACGGCGGAAGTAATTAGACAGCGCCGCGTCGATGCGTTCTGGCGCATAGACGTTTCCGTGTGAAAGCCTGCGGCGCAATGCTTCTGGCGTTATGTCGATCAGTTCGACTTGCGCCGCCTGGCGGACGATGGAATCCGGAATCGTCTCTTTCTGTTCGATGCCAGTGATTTGGGCGACGACGTCGTTGAGGCTTTCCAGATGCTGGACGTTGACGGTGGAGATCACCGTGATCCCGGCATCGAGCAGCTCCTCGACATCCTGCCATCGTTTGGCGTTCTTGCTGCCCG
>NZ_JAFAUS010000058.1 GCF_019243155.1 Mycobacterium sp. | reverse complement strand
AAGGTCGACGAACGCCTTCTCCCGTGCTTCACCGGATGCGGCAAGCGTTTTGGCGAACAAAGACCTGATCTGCTCGTGCTGGCCGGACAGAAAGTCGACCACATCGGTCTGTGACGTGACAGCTGCGTGAGTCGTCATGATGTCCTTTCCATGTCGTCGCGCTTCGGCGCGCGGGCTGCAATTACACGTTCCGCATCGGCTACCCGACACCACAACCACCAAACGTTTCGCAGCTCGGGCGCCACGAACGGCTATGAGCCGGGTCCGCTCAGGCCACGACCTGCGAGGCGATGCGCCAACTCGAACAGCAGAGCGTGGACGAAAGCCCGTGGCAAATTGCCGCGTAGCTGATGTTGTTGGATATCGAATTCCTCTGCAAAGAACGGGGTGGGCCGCAGGCGGTCCGGTTTCGCTCGAACCAGCGAACCGCCGCCAGGTCGTTCCCCTGCTGATGGTCTGCGCCGGCTCCGCCCGGTAGCGAATTGAACACCGCACCGCTGTGCCAGTGCGGCAGGCACATCCAGCAGTAGTCGCCGCGGGGCCCGACGAGGATCCCAGGTTCTCCGTCCGCGAGCAGGGCGTATTGCGGCAAGACGCGCGGAATCGGCGCCATCAGGCCGGAGTACCCGGTCTGCGGCGAGCCAGCCTAGACACGTTTCGCTGCTAAGTTTCACCGGTCGCGGCGCGGGTACCACGAGTTTGCGGCGTTCTTCAGCACGTAGGAATCGTTCAGCAATCCAAACACCAACCTCTGCGGGAGCTTGGACGTCCGGTTCCTTGCTGTCTTCGTCTCGAGAGGGATTGATCCAAGTGCGCGTTGCCTCGGTGCCGGCTTCGCACGTCTACGTCAGGCATCTGTGTGAGCCTGGTGGATTCGATAGCGTTGTGCGCCTTGCGGATCCGGCCCCGGCAGATGGCCGGACGGTTCCGGGTGGCTGGTGGCCGCCGCTGATGCTCGAGCCGGGTTGGGTCAGCCGCAACCATGCCCACTTCGATGTGTTCCACGTGCACTTCGGCTTCGACGCTATCGGCCCCGACGTGTTGGCGGGTGTTGTGCAAGAACTCCAGGAGCACGGCAAGCCGTTGGTGTACACCGTGCATGACCTACGCAACCCGCACCATCCCGAGTCACAGGCCCACGACGAGCAACAGGATGTTCTCGTCTCGGCGGCCGACGAGTTGATTACCCTGACACCCGGGGCCGCACAGTCTATTTGGGAGAAGTGGCGCCGCCCGTGCCGCGTGATTCCGCATCCACACGTGCTCGAAAGCTATCGGATCGTACGGTCGCGGCCTGCCGGCAGCCACTTTGTATTGGGCCTGCATGCGAAGAGTCTTCGAGCCAACATGGATCCGCTACCGATTGTCGACGCTCTCGTGGAGATCATGTCGGCGCTACCGCGGGCGGTGCTGCAAATCAATGTGCACGACGAGATTTTCGACCCGTCAAATCATTGGTTTGCGCCCCAGGCCGGCGCGGCATTGCTGAACTACGACAGGCACGACCACGTCCAGGTGCGGGTGCACCGGTACTTCGGCGACGACGAATTCTGGGATTATCTGGAATCGCTGACCGTGTCGGTGCTGCCCTATCGCTTCGGGAGTCATTCCGGTTGGCTTGAGGCCTGCTTTGACCTGGGCACCGCCATGATCGTCCCCAGCTGCGGCTTCTACGATCAGCAACGACCCTGTGGTGTATTCGATTTCGGTGAAGACCACTTCGACCAGGAGTCCCTGTGCCGCTGCGTCAATGAAGCGTATTGCCAGTGGGCCTCCGGCGCCCCCGCTCCGCGGGCTACCTGGGCGGAGCGGCGTACCGAACGAAACGAAATCGCGACGTCCCATCGCCAGTTGTATCGGGACGTGCTGAGATGACGGCCTCACTTCGTATCGCGCTGATCGCCTCGAGTCGCTTCTCCATCAGCCAGCCATTCGCGGGCGGACTCGAAGCACACGTCTGGCATCTGGCACACGCACTCGCCGACCGCGGTCACCAGGTGTCGCTGTTCGCCGCCGCCGGTTCCGACGAGGACCTGGACTGTCAGACCATCGCGGTTCGGCCACTGGAGCTGTCTGATGCCGCGCGCTCGGATGTGTCCATGCCCGCCGCGGCCTTCATGGCGGATCACCACGCTTACCTGACGTTGATGTTGCAGCTAGCCGGTTGCGCCAGTAACGATTTCGACATCATCCACAATCACAGCCTGCATTACCTGCCGGTGGCGATGGCACCCATGTTGTCCACACCGATGCTCACCACGGTGCACACGCCACCGACGCCGTGGCTGGAGTCGGCGATCGACACCTCGGGTGGCGTCGGCACGCATTTCGCGGCGGTCTCAGAGCACACGGCCGCGGCTTGGCGCAGGACCGTTGAGCGGATCAATGTCGTACCCAATGGGATTGACGTCCAGCATTGGCCGCTGGGGCCGGGCGGCGGGCCCCTGGTGTGGTTTGGCCGAATGACTTCCGAGAAGGCTCCACATCTGGCTATCGCCGCCGCCAGACGCGCCCGCCTGCCACTGGAGCTGGCCGGTCCTATCTCCGATCCCCGGTACTTCGAAACCGAGGTGGAATCCCGCCTCGGTGACGGCATCCGTTACGCCGGCCACCTCGATCAGGCTTCGTTGGCGCGGCTGGTCGGAGCGGCCACGGCATCGTTGGTCACGCCTATGTGGGACGAACCGTATGGGCTTGCGGTCGCCGAGGCGATGTGTTGCGGCACACCGGTGGTGGCCTTCGACCGCGGTGGCATCCCAGAACTCGTCGGATCAAAATCGGGATGCCTGGTAGCGCCAGGCGACCCTGACGCGATGGCGGCGGCTATACCTGCGGTGCAACGGCTTTCGCGAAGGAAGGTGCACGAGCACGCCGTCCGGCACTGCTCCGCGGAGGCGATGCTGCGCAGCTACCTCGACCTGTACGAGAACATGCTCGACGACCACCACGAGGGCAACAATGATCGGTTACTACATCCATCATCAGGGTTTCGGACACTTGGCGCGAGCGACGAGCATCTGTGCGCACCTGCGATGCCCGGCCACAGCACTCAGCTCGCTGGACATTCCCGGCCCGCATCCGTTCGCACAAGTCGTGAAGCTCCCGCGTGACGATCAAGCTGGGCAGGTAAGCGAGCCCACCGCGCATGGCGCCCTGCATTGGGCGCCGCACCACGACGCCGGTCTCACAGCGCGGATGAACGAGGTGGCGCGCTGGGTGGCCGACGCACGGCCGGAGGCTTTCGTCACCGACGTATCGGTCGAGATCGCCGCCTTCGTCCGACTGCTCGGGGTACCGGTGATCGTGATGGCGCTGCCCGGCCAACGCATCGACGCTCCACATCGGCTTGCGCACCACCTTGCCGATCACATCATCGCGTCATGGCCCCAGGACGTGTACGCACCGCCGTGGTTGCGGGCGCACGCAGCGAAGACGAGCTACGTCGGCGGGATCAGCCGGTTCGACGGTCGGGCCGACAACGCCGCGCACTACGCCCGAAAGCGGCTGTCCGACGGGGAAACCCGAGTCCTCGTTCTCGGCGGGGCTGGCAATTCCTTCGGCAGCGAGCTCGACAACTGCGCGCAGGCTTGCCCGGGGACGACGTGGACAACGCTCGGGGGCGCCGACGGCCGATGGACGGCTGACCCGTGGCCGCAGATCTGCGGCGCCGACGTCATCGTCACGCACGCGGGCCAGAGCAGCGTCGCGGACGTCGCCATGGCCAGACGGCCTGCCGTCGTAATTCCGAGCCCACGCCCCTTCCACGAGCAGCGGGCCACCGCGGCGATGCTGCGCCGGGGAAAACTCGCGACGGTCGCGATCCAGTGGCCGGACGCGCAGAGGTGGCCGAGACTGCTCGCCCGTGCGCTGGCTAGCGACCCGCAGAGATGGCGCCGCTGGCAGGTGGAAGGTGCCGCGGCACGCGCTGCCAAAACGATCGAATCGACGGCACAGCGCTATGCGATGGCGGCAGCGGTGTGAAGACCGCGGTGATCACCACCGTGCGCGGCCGCGAGGGTCATCTGCGCCGTCAGATCCAAGGATTGGCGCAGGGCGCCCGGCTACCGGATTCGCACGTCGTGGTTGCGCTCGGCGACCGCCACGTCGCCGAGGTCCTCGACGAAGAAGACCCGTCAGCCGCGCTCGTGGACCTTGACGTCACCGAGCCCATACCGATTGCGCAGGGCCGCAACGCCGGAGCCGCCGCTGCTTTACGCGACTCCACTGAGCTGTTGGTGTTTCTTGATGTCGATTGCATTCCGGAATCGGGGCTGATCGGGCGTTATCAAGACGCCGCCGCCGAGCCCGAACATGCCGACGCCCTGCTGTGCGGACCGGTCACCTACCTGGATCCGCCGGGCCCGCACGGGTACGAGATGAGTGAGTTGCGGCGCAATCCGCATCCGGCGCGGCCCGCACCGCCGGACCGCGAAGTGCTGACCACAACGGATTACACTCTGTTCTGGTCACTTTCGTTCGCGGTAACCGCGGCAACCTGGAAGAGAATCGGTGGCTTCTGCGAGCGGTATCGCGGCTACGGCGGAGAGGACACGGATTTCGCGCAATCCGCCGCGTGCCAACGGGTGCCGATGCGCTGGGTGGGCGGCGCTCACGCGTTTCACCAATTCCATCCCACGGCGGACCCGCCGATCCAGCATCTCGACGACATACTGCGTAACGCGACGATTTTTCACGAGCGTTGGGGTTGGTGGCCCATGCCGGGGTGGCTAGCAGAATTCGAGTCGCGCGGTCTCGTGGCCCGCGATGCGCAAGGGCGTCCCTACCGCACTCTCGATTGACTAAACGATCAGCGAGACCACGTCGGGAGGGCTCGGCTCTCGTCCGGTGATGTCGAGCGCCATCCGCATGAAGATGTCTCCTCGAGTGATGTAGGCCGCCGCTCGCATCAACGCTTCAGCGTCGTATGTCTTGGCGCCCGACACGCAATACGGCAGGCCGATTTCGTAGCTGCCCAGCGCGTATTGCAACGTGCTGTTCAACGTCTGCTCAGGACTCGGCAGCTGTCGATGAAGATCGGCAACTGCACCGGTGGCCGCCTGGCAGGCAGCGCCCGTGGCGGCGACGTCTTGTCGAGCGGCAGCGGCCGCGATGCCTTCTCGCGCGGCGACGACGCCGTCGATCGACCCCTGCGATCGGGTCAGCCACACGCGCACCTGTTCAGGAGCTGGCGAAACAGCCACGCTCGGCGACGCCGACGCGCCGACGTCCGGATTATCCGGCCGCCTCGGCTGCGATCTGTAGAGCGCCCACCCGGTTATGACGGCAATCGTCGATAACGCGATGCAAACTACTGCCATGCCTCGACGATGGCGCTGACGTCTGCTCGTCGTGTCCGATCTGGTGACTTTCTCTCGCGGCGAGCCCGCCACGCCGACGCGATGACGACCAACTGCGGCCATACTGATTTCCTAGGATCTGGCGACTCGCGATCGCGAATCCGCTTCCGACGCTCCACCGATCGGGACATCAGGTTCAAATGTTTTCGCCTGGGCCCGACGATCGGGGCCAAAGACCTTTACTCGACCGACCAACAAAGGACTCGGCAGGAGTAGCGGTGCATTTGGCTCAGCAACCGGGGAGGATCTAAGACCTCAACTGGTGATACCCACCGCATTAATGGGTAATCCCAAATCCGTCGCGACGGAGTTCTCACCGTTACCTCTGCACGACGTGGGGTATCGGCAGCTTGGGCCGACACTTTTTGTCGCCCAAAACGACGCCGCGCAGCTTGCTTGCCGATATTGTCGAGACGCCGAACCGGGGGTCGGTGCCCCCACTACATCCACCCGCGGGGGTTCTCCGGTTCGGCCCACTAGGTCGCACGCCGACCGAACTCTCCTCGCTGCGATCGGCGAA
>NZ_JAFAUS010000400.1 GCF_019243155.1 Mycobacterium sp. | reverse complement strand
CGATCAGTCCCGGCCATGGCTTGTGGACGGCCGTCCGTGGGGCGCTCACAGGCTTGAACCTTCCAGACGCAGCACGCTCGTCACGCCCTGCACGACGTCCAGATCCGCGAGCGCCTCGACGGTTTCAGAGAGCGCAGCGTCGGTGGCTGTGTGGGTGAGCACGACAACGCGTGCTCCGACTCGTCGACCGCCCTCGTCGACGACGCCTTCCTGGCGGACCTCGGCGATGCTGACCTCACGCTTGGCGAATTCCGTTGCCACCGTGGCCAATACACCCGGTCGGTCGGCGACATCCATGCTGACGTAATAGCGGGTGGAGATGAAACCCATTGGGGCCACCGGCAGTTGGGCATACTTGGATTCCCTCGGACCACGACTGCCCAGCACCCGGTTCCGCGCGGCCATCACCAGGTCGCCGGCCACCGCGGACGAGGTGGGCGCGCCGCCGGCCCCCTGGCCGTAGAACATCAGCCGTCCCGACGCCTTCGCCTCGACGACGACCGCGTTAAACGCCCCGTTGACGGTGGCCAGCGGGTGGGACAGGGGAACCAACGCCGGATAGACGCGGGCGGAGACTCGTTCCTGACCGTCGTCGCCCTCGATGCGCTCGCAGATGGACAGCAGCTTGATGGTGCAGCCCAACGCCCGCGCGGACTCGAAGTCGGCCGGAGTGATCTTGGTGATGCCTTCGCGATAGACGTCGTCGGCGGTCACCCGCGTGTGAAAGGCGATGGACGCCAGGATCGCAGCCTTGGCGGCGGCGTCGTAGCCTTCGACGTCGGCGGTCGGATCCGCCTCGGCGTAACCCAGCGCGCTGGCCTCGCCCAGGGCGGTGTCATAGTCGGCACCGGTGCTGTCCATCGCGGAGAGGATGTAGTTCGTGGTGCCGTTGACGATGCCGGCGACCCGCAGCACCGTGTCACCCGCCAGCGACTGAGTGAGCGGACGGATAACCGGGATGGCACCGGCAACCGCGGCCTCGAAATACAGGTCCACATGGGCGCTTTCGGCGGCCTGTGCCAGTTCCCCGGTGGAGATGGACAGCAGCGCCTTATTGGCCGTGACGACGGACTTGCCGTGCTCGAGGGCACGCAGGATGGCCTTGCGGGATGGCTCCACCGGCCCCATCAGCTCCACGACGATGTCGACGTCGTCACGCGAGACGAGTTCTTCGACGTTGTCGGTGAGCAATTCGATCGGAACACCTCGGTCGGCGGCAACACGGCGCACCCCGATGCCGCGCAACACCAAAGGCGCACCAACGCGAGCCGCGAGGTCTTCCGCGCTGTCCTTGATGATTCGGACGATTTCGCTGCCGACGTTGCCGAACCCGAGTACAGCTACACCGACCGGCTTTTCGTCACTGGGCACAGGTCACCTCACTTCCAGACTCAGTAGATCGTCGACCGTCTCCCGGCGCAGAATCAGGCGCGACCGCCCGTTACGCACCGCTACCACGGCGGGCCGGCAGATCATGTTGTACCGGCTCGAGAGCGAATAGCAGTATGCGCCGGTTGCGGCCACGGCCAGCAGGTCACCGGGCCGCAGGTCGCCGGGCACCCAGGTGTCGCGCACGACGATGTCGCCGCTCTCGCAGTGCTTTCCGACGATTCGGGCCAGCGTCGCCGGGGAGTCGCTGACCCTCGAGACGAGCCGCGCGTCATACTCCGCGTCATAGAGCGCGGTGCGGATGTTGTCGCTCATGCCGCCGTCGATGCTGACATATCGCCGGTGCGCCGTCGTGCTCACATCGACGTCCTTCACGGTGCCGACTTCATACAGCGTGATGGTGCCCGGTCCGGCGATGGCGCGTCCGGGCTCCACCACCAACTTCGGTGTGGGCAGCCCGACGGCCGCGGACTCGCTGCTGACAATGGCGCCCAACTTGGCGGCGAGCTCGCCCATCGGGGGTGGGTCGTCGGGCGCCAAGTACGAAATGCCCAGGCCGCCACCAAGATCGACGGTCGAGATCTGCGCCGTCTTGTCGACACCGAATTGTTTGACGGCCTCGTGCAGCAGTCCGATCACCCGGTGCGCGGCCAGTTCGAAACCGGCGACGTCGAAGATCTGCGAGCCGATGTGGCTGTGCAGCCCGACCAGCCGCAGGTGGTCGGTGGCGAATACCCGTGCCACCGCGTCCATCGCCGCACCGCTGGCCACCGACAACCCGAACTTCTGGTCCTCGTGCGCGGTGGAGATGAATTCGTGAGTGTGTGCTTCGACGCCGACGGTGAGGCGGACGAAGACGTCCTGGACGACGCC
>NZ_JAFAUS010000363.1 GCF_019243155.1 Mycobacterium sp. | reverse complement strand
GGCGGCACCGATCTGCTCGGCGGCCAGCAGGATGGCCGCGCTGTCGGCGATGCCCGGGTCGGGACCGATCGCTTCGTGTGCCTCGGACTGAACCCGGGCCAATCGCCGGGTGGGATCCATCGTGGTGACGGGCTGCGCCGTGAACTGGGTGCACCTGCGCAGCTCGCCGTCCTCGACGGCGAGGATGACGTCGGCGATGTCGCCGTTGACCACGTACTCGGGGTCGAGCACCAGCGCACCGATCGATCGCCCCTCGGCGAGCCCTTGCAGCGCCTCGGCGTCCGGCTCCGGTGCGGCCAGCAGCGCCAGTTCGGCCAGCGTGGTCCCCAGTAGCGGAGAGGGCACGAGGGCGCGGCCTAGCTCCTGCAAAACCGTTGCGGCGTCAGCCAGTTCGCCGCCTGCGCCACTCAGCTCTTCGGGTACCACCAGCGCCGCGGCGCCGACCTGCTCGCACAGCAGATGCCAGAGCGACTCGTCGTAGCCGCGCTCGGATTCCATCGCCGCGCGCACGGCGCCCGGGTTCGCGTGCTTGGCCACCAGGGCCGCGACGGTCTCCCGCAGCATCTCCCGTTCTTCAGTCATGGCGCCGCTCCTTCTCATCGCTGCGCTCTGCATCGTCGCCGGCGCGACTCACAAGGCCTCCAGTACTCGCCGCCGGTGTGCCTCGGGAGTGCCCCAGGCCGACCGCAACGCTTGCACACGCAACAGCAGCAGCGACAGATCGTGTTCTTGGGTGAACCCGATTGCGCCGTGGGTCTGCAGCGCCGACCGCGCCGCCAGCAGCGCCGCCTCGGATGCGGCGGCCTTGGCCGCGCTGACGTCGCGCGGCTCCAGCGATAAGGCCGCGCCGTAGAGCAGTGGGCGGGCCAACTCGATGGCGATGTGCACGTCGGCGAGTTTGTGCTTGATCGCCTGGTACGAGCCGATCACCCGGCCGAATTGACTGCGCTGCTTGGCGTAGTCGACGGCGGCGTCCCGCAGCGCCTCGGCGGTACCGACCAACTGGGCCGCCGTCGCCAGTGCGCCGAATTCAAAGGCACGCTTGACATCTGCCTGCCACGCCTCGCCTGCCGCGGTCACGTCGTAGAGCCGACGACTGGGATCGACGGACTCGTGGCATGTCCCGGCGCGTCCCTCGGTGACACCGTCGTCGGTGACGAGTAGCACCAGCCCGGCCGCTTCCGCGTCGACCGCGCGCGGGGTGTGCGGGGGCTGTGCGACGGTGGCGATCAGCTCGCCGGACGCCAGACCCGCGCCGCGCTCATCGTCGACAAGCAAAACCGGTGCCACAGCGATGGATTCGGCCACCGGGCCCGGCACGCACCAGTGTCCCAGGCGTTCGAGTGCGACCACCAGGTCAACGGGATCGGCGTCCAAACCGTCGAATTTCTCCTGCACGTTCAGCGCAGTGACGCCGAGGTTGGACAGCTGCTCCCACACCTTGCGGCCCGGGGCGACGTCGCCGGCGGACCACGCACGCACCGCGCCGGGCAGGTCCGCCGCGGCGAGCGCCGCGTCGATGCTGGCCGCGAAGTCGCGCTGCTGTTCGTCTAGCGCAAATTTCACTTCTTGCCCCCGGACTTCTCGCGCGGCAGACCCAGTAGCCGCTCGGAGATGATGTTGCGCTGAATCTCGTTGGTTCCGGCGTAGATTGGGCCGCCCAGTGCGAACAGCAGGCCGTCGTTCCATCGCCCGGCCAGTTCGCCGTCGGCGGCGAGGATGTCGAGCGCGGTCTGATGCAACTCCACATCCAGATCGGACCAGAACACTTTGGTCACCGACGATTCGGCACCCAGTTCGCCGCCGGCGGCGAGCCTGCTCACCGTGCCGAACGTCTGCAGCCGGTAGGCCTGCGCCTTGATCCAGCCGTCGGCGACCCGGTCCGCGAATGACGCGGGCGAGCCGGCGTCCTTCCAGAGCTGCACCAGCCGCTCGGCCGTCGCCAGGAATCGCGCCGGGCTGCGCAGCGACATGCCGCGCTCGTTGCTCGACGTGCTCATGGCCGCCCGCCAACCGTCGTGCGGCGTGCCGATGACGTCGTGGTCGGGCACGAAGACGTCGTCGAGGAAGATCTCACCGAATCCGGTGTCGCCGCCCAGCTGCACGATCGGTCGCACCGTGACACCCTTGGCCTTCAGGTCGAACATGAAATACGTCAACCCGTTGTGGCGCTCGGCGGTCGGGTCGGAGCGGAACAACCCAAAACCCATCTCGGCGAACGGCGCCCGTGAGCTCCAGATCTTCTGCCCGTTGAGCAGCCATCCGTCGTCGGTCTTGGTCGCCGTCGACCGCAGCGACGCGAGGTCGCTGCCCGACTCGGGCTCCGACCAGGCCTGCGCCCAAATCTGTTCCCCGCTAGCCATTTTCGGCAGGATCCGATCCATTTGCTCGTCGGTCCCGTGTGAGAACAGGGTCGGCGCCAGCATCGAGATGCCGTTGGCGCTGGCCCGGCCCGGTGCTCCGGCGCGGAAGTACTCCTCCTCGTAGACCACCCAGTGCAGCAGCGGCGCCTCGCGGCCGCCGTACTTCTTCGGCCAGTTGATCACCGACAGGCCGGCGTCGAACAGCACCCGGTCCCAATGCCGGTGCTGTGCAAAGCCTTCGGCGTTGTCGTAGGACTTCGTCGGGATCGCGTCGGCGTTGGCGGACAGGAATTCCCGCACCTCGGCCTGGAAGGCCCGGGTTTCTTCGTCTAGTTCCAGATCCATTCAGTCCTGCTCTCGCAGTTGTGGTTTGGCCACCTTGCCGCCGGCATTGCGCGGCAACGCGTCGACGAACCGCACCGACCGCGGTGCTTTGAAGTTCGCCAAATGTTCACGGGTGTAAGCGATCACGGATTGCTCGTCGAGTTCGGCGCCGGACCGGGGCACAACGAAGGCGCGACCGACCTCGCCGAGGCGTTCGTCGGGGACGCCGATCACGGCCGCGTCGGCCACCCCGGCCATCCGGGCCAGCACCTGCTCGACCTCGGCGGGGTAGACGTTGAAACCGCCGCAGATGTACATGTCCTTGAGCCGGTCGGTGATTCGCAGGTTGCCGGCCTCATCGACCGCGCCGATGTCGCCGGTGTGCAGCCAGCCGTCGGCGTCGATGGTCGCGGCGGTCGCCTCCGGGTCGTTGAGGTAGCCGAGCATCACGTTGGGTCCGCGCAGCAACACTTCTCCGGATTCGGCGTCAGGCGTTGCGTCGATTCGCAATTCGAAGTCGGCGAATGGGCGGCCGCAGGTCGTTGCGACGGTGACCGCGTCGTCGTCGGCGCGACACATGGTGCCCATGCCGTTGGCCTCGGTCAGCCCGTAGGCGGTGAGCACGATGTCGATGTCGAGTTCGGTTTGCATGCGCTCCACCAACACGATCGGCACGGTGGCCGCCCCGGTGACCGCGAATCGCAGTGAGCTGAGGTCGTAGTCGCCGCGCGCGGGATGGTCCAGCAGTGTCTGGTAGATCGTGGGCGGACCGGGCAGCACGGTGATGCGGTGTTGCTCGATGGCTTGCAGCGTGCGCAACGGGTCGAATGTCAGGTGCGGGATCAGCGTCGCGCCGGTCTGCAGGCAGGCCAAAATGCCTGCCTTGTAACCGAAGTTGTGGAAGAACGGGTTGATACAGAGGTAACGGTCGTCGCTGGTGATCTTGCCGTTGGCGGCCCACGATGCCGACGCCGACAGCGACTGCCGGTGCGCGCACAGCACCCCTTTGCTGCGCCCGGTGGTTCCGGAAGTGAACAGGATGTCGCTGACGTCGTCGGGCGCGACGGCGGCGGCGCGTGCGGTCACCGCATCGGTATCTGTGCCGCCCGCGATGAATTCCTCCCAGGTTCCGTCATCAGCGTCGATCGGAATCCGCACGATGTGCCGCAGCGCGGGCAGCGTGGCGCGGTCCAGGTCGGCAACGCGATCGTTGCCGAGGAATTGGCCCATGCCGAACAGCACCGGCGTGTCCGTGCGGGCCAGGACGTCGGCGGCCTCTTCGGCGGTGTAGCGGGTGTTCAGCGGCACCATGGCGGCGCCGGCGTAGTGGATCGCCAGGCAGGCGATCACCCAGTGCCAGGTGTTGGGCGACCAGATCGCGACCCGGTCTCGCGGCTGCACGCCGAGCCCGATCAGGGCGGCGGTGGCCCGGTGCACTTCGTCGCGCAGGGCGGCGGCCGTGAAGGAGCGGTCGTCGGTGATCAACGCCGGATGGTCGGGGAACTGCTGCGCGAAACGATCCAGCGCCGCAGGCACGGTGCGGGGATCGTTGGTCATCAGCGACGCTCCTAACAAAGCAAGTGCTTGGTAGGTTAGCCTACAAGACATGCAGGACGTCGAGGAGTTCCGGGCGGAGGTCCGCGGTTGGCTCGCCGACAATCTGGTCGGCGAATTCGCTGCGCTCAAGGGCCTCGGCGGACCCGGGAGCGAGCACGAGGCGTTCGAGGAACGCCGGGCATGGAATCAGCATCTCGCCGCCGCGGGCCTTACCTGTCTGGGATGGCCCGTCGAACACGGTGGCCGCGGCCTGTCGACTGCGCACCGGGTCGCCTTCTACGAGGAGTACGCGAAGGCCGACGCGCCGGACAAGGTCAACCACTTCGGCGAAGAGCTGCTCGGTCCGACGCTGATCGCATTCGGGACACCCGAGCAGCAGCAGCGCTTCCTGCCGAAGATCCTCGACGTCACAGAGCTTTGGTGCCAAGGCTATTCGGAGCCGGGCGCCGGCAGTGACCTCGCCAACGTCTCGACCACCGCCGAGCTCGACGGTGACGAGTGGGTGATCAACGGCCAGAAGGTGTGGACGTCGCTGGCCCACTTGTCGCAGTGGTGCTTCGTGGTCGCCCGCACCGAGAAGGGTTCCAAGCGGCATGCCGGGTTGTCCTACCTGCTGGTGCCGCTGGACCAGCCGGGCGTGGAGGTCCGGCCGATCGTGCAGATCACCGGGACCGCGGAGTTCAACGAGGTATTCTTCGACGATGCCCGCACCGACGCCGGCATGGTGGTCGGGCAGCCGGGCGACGGCTGGCGGGTCGCGATGGGAACGTTGACCTTCGAGCGCGGCGTGTCCACGCTAGGGCAGCAAATCGTCTACGCCCGTGAGCTTTCCAACCTGGCCGAGCTCGCGCAGCGCAATGGGGCCGCCGAGGACCCGTTCATCAGGGAGCGCCTGACGCGCGCGTGGACCGGTCTGCGGACCATGCGTTCGTACGCGCTCGCCACCATGGACGTCGAGCAGCCCGGCCAGGACAACGTCTCGAAGTTGTTGTGGGCCAACTGGCATCGCAGCCTGGGCGAGTTGGCGATGGACGTGATCGGCAAGCCCGGATTGGCCATGAAGGACGGCGAATTCGACGAATGGCAGCGGCTGTTCCTGTTCACCCGCGCCGACACCATCTACGGCGGGTCGAACGAGATCCAGCGCAACATCATCGCCGAGCGGGTGCTCGGCCTGCCCCGAGAGGTCAAAGGATGAGCTTGTCCGAAGCGCCGAAAGAGATTGCTGGACATGGGCTTCTGGACGGCAGGGTGGTGGTCGTGACCGCGGCCGCCGGCACCGGCATCGGGTCGGCAACAGCGCGCCGGGCACTTGCCGAGGGCGCCGACGTGGTGGTCTCCGATCACCACGAGCGACGGCTGGGAGAGACCGCCGACGAACTGTCCGCGCTGGGACTGGGCCGGGTCGAGAAGGTGGTGTGCGACGTGACGTCCACCGCCGCGGTCGACGCCTTGATCGACTCGACCACTGCCCGCATGGGCCGCATCGACGTCCTGGTCAACAACGCCGGACTGGGCGGCCAGACCCCGGTGGTGGACATGACCGACGACGAATGGGACCGCGTCCTGAACGTGACCCTGAACTCGGTTTTCCGGGCCACCCGCGCGGCGCTGCGCTACTTCCGCGAGGCCAAGCACGGCGGCGTGATCGTGAACAACGCCAGCGTGCTGGGCTGGCGTGCGCAGCACTCCCAGTCGCACTACGCCGCCGCCAAGGCCGGGGTGATGGCGTTAACCCGTTGCAGCGCAATCGAAGCCGCCGAGTACGGAGTTCGGATCAACGCCGTCTCACCGAGCATCGCCCGACACAAGTTCTTGGAGAAGACGTCGTCGGCCGATCTGCTGGACCGGCTTTCGGCGGGCGAGGCGTTCGGGCGGGCCGCCGAGCCGTGGGAAGTCGCGGCCACCATCGCGTTTCTGGCCAGTGACTACTCGAGCTACCTCACCGGCGAGGTCATCTCCGTATCCAGCCAGCATCCGTGACACAACTAGCCAAGCAAGCGCTTGGTTGATACTCTGGTCGAGTGGACCGAGTGCCCGGTCAGGCAATCAGCCGTCGCGACGAGTTGTTAGACCTCGCCGCGACCATGTTCGCCGAGCGCGGATTGCGCGCCACCACCGTGCGAGACATCGCCGACGGTGCCGGAATCCTGTCGGGCAGTCTGTATCACCATTTCTCCTCCAAGGAGGAGATTGTCGACGAGCTGCTGCGCAGTTTTCTGGACTGGTTGTTCGCGCGCTATCGCGAAATCGTGGACAGCGAGGCCAACCCGTTGGAACGGCTCAAGGGACTGTTCATGGCGTCGTTCGATGCGATCGAGCACCGGCACGCGCAGGTTGTCATCTATCAGGATGAGGCCCAACGGCTGCTCTCCCAACCGCGGTTCTCCTACATCGAGGATATGAACCGCCAGCAGCGCAAGATGTGGGTCGAGGTGCTCAATCAGGGCGTCGACGAGGGTTATTTCCGGCCCGACCTCGACGTCGACCTCGTCTACCGGTTTATCCGCGACACCACCTGGGTGTCGGTGCGCTGGTATCAACCGGGCGGACCGCTCACGGCCGAGCAGGTGGGCCAGCAGTACTTAGCCATCGTCCTTGGCGGAATCACCAAAGAAGGAGTCTGAAAACTTATGACACGTGTCGGCGACGATGCAGAGCGAAGCGATGAGGAGGAGCGACACAAATGACTGAGGCGTACGTCATCGACGCTGTGCGTACCGCGGTTGGCAAACGCAACGGATCGCTGGCCGGGGTGCACCCCGTCGACCTGGGTGCCCTGGGTTGGCGCGGATTACTTGACCGGGTCGACGTCGACCCCGCCGCCGTGGAGGACGTGATCGCCGGTTGTGTCGACGCCATCGGTGCCCAGGCCGGCAACATCGCCCGGCTGTCGTGGCTGGCCGCCGGCTACCCCGAAGAGGTCCCCGGTGTCACCGTGGACCGGCAGTGCGGGTCCAGCCAGCAGGCGGTTTCCTTTGGCGCACAAGCGATCATGGCCGGCACCGCTGACCTTATCGTGGCCGGCGGCGTCCAGAACATGAGCCAGATCCCGATCTCGTCGGCGATGACCGTCGGCGAGCAGTTCGGGTTCACCTCGCCGACCAACGAGTCCAAGCAATGGCTGCACCGGTACGGCGATCAGGAGATCTCGCAGTTCCGTGGTTCGGAGTTGATCGCCGAGAAGTGGAACCTGTCTCGCGAAGAGATGGAGCGGTACGCGCTGACCAGCCACGAGCGCGCATTCGCGGCGATCCGCGGCGGCCACTTCGACAACGAAATCATCACTGTCGAAACCGAATCCGGACCGTTCCGGGTCGACGAGGGTCCGCGTGAGTCGTCGCTGGAGAAGATGGCCGGCCTCAAGCCGTTGGTCGAGGGTGGTCGCCTGACCGCCGCGATGGCCAGTCAGATTTCCGACGGCGCCAGTGCCGTGCTGCTGGCTTCCGAGCAGGCCGTCAAGGATCACAACCTGACCCCGCGGGCCCGCATCCACCACATCAGCGCTCGCGCGGCCGACCCGGTCTTCATGCTCACCGGCCCGATCCCCGCGACCCGCTACGCGCTGGAGAAGACCGGGCTCTCGATCGAGGACATCGACACCGTCGAGATCAACGAAGCGTTCGCACCCGTGGTTTTAGCCTGGCTCAAGGAAATCAAGGCGGACCCGGAGAAGGTCAACCCCAACGGCGGTGCGATCGCGCTAGGCCACCCGCTGGGCGCCACCGGAGCCAAGCTGTTCACCACCATGCTCAACGAGCTCGAGCGCATCGGGGGCCGCTACGGCTTGCAGACGATGTGCGAGGGCGGCGGGACGGCGAACGTCACCATCATCGAGCGGCTGTAGCCGCTCGGCCGCCAGCTGTATCGCGACACATAGACCACGCACACGACGCGCCGTTTGGGGTGTGCGTGGTTTATGTCTCGGTGATGCGCTAGTGCCGCGCACCGCATGTTTCGTTTTCTGCGGGGCGGATATCTCGCTGACTATGACGCCCCGCAGTGAAAGTAGAAGTGCGCCGCAGCTGGCCGGCTGGCTGCCCTCAGACCAAGAAGACCTTGAGGCCTGGTTGGAGGGCCACGGTGACCGGACGGAGTCCCGGGGCGACGACGTCGAGCTGCATCCCGTGCTCGTCGAGTTCCAGCAGTTGATCGACGCCGACCCGGTGGTGCGGCTGTACCTCAACGAGATGATTGCCCAGGTGCCCGAACGCAAGCCGTATCTCAAACGGCACTTACACGACGTGCCGCAGCTGCTGCGCATGATCAACGAGGTGCTCACCATGGCGCCCGAATTCGGCGAGGGTGCGGTAACCTTGCCGCTCAACGCGATCCTGGACTGGACCATGGGCACCTCCGCCGGGTTCGCCGCATATCGAGATCCGCGAATCAACGCCATGCTGAGAAAGATTCTCAACGCATGGTGCGAATTCCTCAGTAGCGCGGATTCGCTTTACGTGCTGAACGACTCCCCGTCGGGCTGGAAGTGTGAGGCGGCGAAGCGTGCGGTGGGCATCGAGGAATTCGTGCACGATCCGGCGGACGAGCACTGGGGCTTCAAGTCGTGGAACGACTTCTTCACCCGACGCTTCACCGATACTGCACGTCCGGTCGCCTCCGCTGAGAACAACAAAGTGATCGTCAGTGCGTGCGAGTCGACGCCCTACCGGATCAGCACCGGCGTGCAACGCCAGGACCGCTTTTGGATCAAGCGCCAACCTTATTCACTCAACGACTTGCTGGCCAACGACGACGCGGTCGGTCAATTCGTCGGCGGCACGGTCTACCAAGCATTTTTGAGCGCCACCAACTAC
>NZ_JAFAUS010000080.1 GCF_019243155.1 Mycobacterium sp. | reverse complement strand
CACCACCAGCAGCGGCATGATCTGCTCGTTGGACTTGGCGACGGCCGACAGGGCCAGCCCGAGCATGGCCGAGGCGACACACGTCAGCGCGACGTCGGCGAACAGCTCCAGACCCGGCTTGCCCAGCGCCACCGCACCCTGGGTCGGGGCGCCCTTGCCGAGCACCGCGATGATGGTGACGATCGCCGACTGGACGATCGCGAAGACCGTGTACACGCAGACCTTGGCCAGTAGGTACGCCGTCGTGGACAACCCGACCGCCTGCTCGCGGAGGAAGATTGCGCGCTCACCGATGAGGTCGCGGATGGTCAGGGCGGTGCCCATGAACACCGCGCCGACGTTGAGCAGCACCAGGATCTGCCCGGGCTCGTTGGGCGCGGCGCCCAGCGGGTTCGGTATCCCGAAGCCGACATCGCCGGGCACCGACATGGACAACGACCCCATGATGAACGGCAGCAGCGCGAGGAAGACGAAATAGCCGCGGTCGGAGACGATCAGCCGCATTTGGCGCCGGGCGATCGTGGAGAACTGCCGGACCAGGCTGGTATGCGAGGGATCGCCCAGCTCGGCGGGTTTCTCGGCGGGCGGCGGAGCGGGTGGCGGGCCCGTTCGGGCCAGGTAGCGCTCGCGGGACCCGTCGGGATCGTTGGCGACGGTGCTGAAGATGTCGGCCCAGTTGGTGGTGCCCATGGCGGGACCGATCTGGCTGGGTGGCCCGCAGAACGCGGTCTTGCCGCCGGGGGCCAGCAGTAACACCTGGTCGCAGACGTCCAGGTAAGTGAGCGAGTGGGTGACCACCAGGACCACACGACCGGCGTCGGCCAGCTGCCGCAGCATGGTCATCACCTGCCGGTCCAGCGCCGGGTCCAAGCCTGAGGTCGGCTCGTCCAGGATCAGCAGCGACGGCCCGGTGAGCAGCTCGAGCGCCACCGACGCGCGCTTGCGCTGACCACCGGACAGCTTGTCCACCCGAGTGTGCAGATGCTGGGTCATCTCGAGTTCTTCGAGGACCCGCGCCACCACCTGGGCGCGGTCGGCCTTCGTGGTGTCCGGCGGCAGCCGCAGCTCCGCGGCGTACATCAACGCCTGATGCACCGTCAGCTGCCCGTGCACCACATCGTCCTG
The DNA here is from genome assembly GCF_019243155.1 of Mycobacterium sp. Taxonomy (GTDB): domain Bacteria; phylum Actinomycetota; class Actinomycetes; order Mycobacteriales; family Mycobacteriaceae; genus Mycobacterium. The sequence continues at coordinate 34,149 of NZ_JAFAUS010000080.1, read as the reverse complement.
CGGCACCATCCCGATCCTGCTGCGCAACGAGGCGTACTCGGCATGGATGTTGTGGCCTTCGAACGACACGGTCCCCGTCGTCGGGTGCGTGTACCCGGCGACCAGCCGGGCGAAGGTCGACTTGCCGGCGCCGGAAGGCCCGATGATGGCCGTCAGCGTGCCGGGCGGGGCGGTCAGCGAGATGTTGTCCAGCAGCGTTTTGTTGTTCTCGATCGTCCAGGTCACCCCGCGCGCATCGAGGCCGCCGCTGCGCGTCGCGGTCGCGGTCTGGTCGCGGCGGGCCAGGTTGCCGCCGTGGAAGACCAGGTCGATGTTGCCGATGGTGACCACGTCGCCGTCGTGCAGGACAGCCGAATCGACCCGGACGCCGTTGACGAAGGTGCCGTTGATGCTGCGGTTGTCGTGGATCTCCGTGCCCGAGGGCGACGTGAGCAGGGTGGCGTGGTGGCGTGACGCCAGGACTTCGGGGATGACGATGTCGTTGTCGTTCGCCCGGCCGATTTTTATCGCGCCGGGTGTCGACTCCAGGGCCTTGCCGGGCCGCAGGATCTTCATCATCGAGGTCGCGATGATCGACGAGTCACCGCCGACCCGGCCCGTCTCGAGGGCGGCCGGCTCCGCCGCGGTCGCCGGTGGCACGGTGGCGGCCGGCGGCACATGCATGGGCGGCGCCCGGTAAATCTGCGGTGCCGATTGCGGCCCGCTGGGCGGACCTACGTGCTGGCTACCGGTCGGGTATCGCGGCTCCGGCCCCGACTGCTGGATCGGTACCGGGCCGCTGGGCGGGCCCTCCGTCGGCGGGGCGGTCGGGGGATGGACCGGGTGGCGGAACGACACCGAGGGCGCCTGCTGAGCCGAGGGTGACTGCTGCGGCTGAGCGGGCCACTGCGGGCCGGACGCCTGGCCCTGCGGCACCCACGCAACCGGTCCATTGGGCGTGTTGAGGATCGGTATCGACGTCGTCGGCGGGGGCATACCGGCCGAGCCTTGGTGACGGCCGACCTCGAAGGTCAGCGCCGGTCCGTCCGGGTTACCGATGTTGACCCGCAGGCCGTCCTGGATGTCGACCATCGAGACGCGACGGTTGTTGACGTACAGCCCGTTGAGGCTGCCGTTGTCGATGGCCAGCCATCGACCCTGGTCAAATCGCACTATCAGGTGCGTGCGGGAGATCAGCGGGTGCGCGACGCGGAGATCAGCGCGCAGATCACGTCCGATCACCACATCGTTGCCCGCCGCGAAAGTGCGCTCGGATCCCTCGTACCGCACGGTCAACGCGGGTGGGACTGATCGGCTCATCGAATCCAACTGTATCGGCCGAGACGTGATCGGGTTGGGCGGTCGAGTCGTCTTGGTCCGTTATTCACCGCAAAGCACTCGGGTAACCGTCGAGGGATGTTTCACAGCGACGCCGAATTCCCCCAGCGAAGTCCCCGTCGCCGACGCCGACACTCCGCGTGAGGGTGGTCGCGGCAGCGGTATGCCGCTGGAAACGACGGGTTTCGACTGGCGGGAGCAGCGGCAAACGGTGCTCGCAGAACCCGAACTCGAGAAACCCGAGCAGGAAGGCTGAGGGCAGGTCGCTGTCGAATGCTAAGTGGTGCAAGCGGTTTCGTGACGTACTAACCGGCCACGGCTGCGCGCCGCAGGCTACGGGCGCTGGGAAGACCGTCACGCACGGTGGTGACGTCCTTGACGAAGTCGCCGACGTATTTGAGGGCCCGCCTGCCCTCGGGCAAGATGTCGGCGGCCAACGGGAAGTCGTGGATCTGCCCGTCCCAAAGGTGCAGATCGCAGCGGATTCCGCTGCCTTCCAGACGCTTGGCCATGAGTTCGGCGTCCGCCAGCAACAACTCATCGGAGCTCGCGTGAATGGTGACCGGTGGCAACGAGGACAGATCGGCGTCTACCGGCGAGGCAACCACATCGTCGTCCTGGCCTTGCAAAACCTGCGCCTGGCTCAGGTACTGGGCGAACATCGAGAACGCCCGCCGCGTGAACATGGAGCACTTACGCGCGTTGCGGTGGCTGAGCTTTCGCGCCGGGTCCGCGTCGGTGAATGGCGAGATCGCCGCGACCCCGGCCGGCTTCATGATGTGGCTGCGAATGGCCAGCAGGGTGGTCATGAAGGCCAGGTATCCCCCGGCCGAGTCGCCGGCGACAACGACCTTGTCGCCGTCGAAACCGTGGTCCTGCAGCCAGCGCAACCCGCTGATTCCGTCGTCGATCGCGTCGGTTATCTGGTGCGACGGAAGCTTGCGGTATCCGACTGCAAGCACCGGGGCATCGGCCGCCTCCGACAGACGGGCCACCAGCGAGCGGTGGGTGTTGAGACCGCAGGTGAGGAAAGCGCCGCCATGGAGAAACAGGATCGCGCGCTGCGTCGATACGCCGGGAGCGCGGACCCATTCGGCAGCGCAGTTCTCTAGTTGTACCGACTCGGTTTCCACCGGGGCGCCAAACCTCGGCATCAAACCCGCAAAACCGTCCACGTAATCAAATGGCCAGTGCAAATTCGATGTCATGGCCCAGGCCCGCACTGCGTTTTTCACGATTAACCGACTGGCGAGCGATACCGCAATCGACTGCGGACTATGGCGATGGTGAATTCGCTTCGTTGTCGCCGCGCTCGGCAATACGCGAAGCGGACCGGTAGTGCTGGCCATTTCCATCAACTCCTAGGTCGTCTTAATACCCCGTCCTACCGGACAAAAAACGACGAGTTAAAGCGCAGCAAATGTCGGGTCCCTCACTGTTTGCGATGGGGGGAGACGGGTATCACTAATGCCGTTGTCAGTCGTACCGTCGCGATTGGGACCGAATTTCGCCGATACCGGGGATTTCTCGCGTCGCCCGGTGACCCAAAATGTAAACGATGAACGAAGCAACGGATCCCGAACTACTGCTGGCCGGCCGAGTGGCGGTCGTCACAGGAGGCGGTGGCGGCATCGGCGCGGCAACCGCGCGGCTGCTTTCCCGGCACGGCGCGCACGTGGTTATCGCCGACATAGACACCGAACGCACCGAACAGGTGACAGCCGAGATCACGGCTGCGGGCGGATCAGCCCAGGGCGTCGTTACCGACGTCCGCGACGCGGACGCGGTCGCCAAGCTGGCGCGATCCGTGCTGGATCAATTCGGCCGGGTCGATGTGCTGGTCAACAACGTGGGGCACTGGCTGCGCCACCCGGGAAACTTCGTCGACACCGAGCCGGAACTATGGGACGAGCTGTACCGGATCAACCTGCATCACGTCTTCGTCGTCACCCGTGCGTTCCTGCCGGCAATGGTGGACCAACGCGCTGGTGCGATTGTCAACGTCTCCTCCGTCGAGGGCCTGCGCGGATACCCCGAGGATCCCGTCTATGCCGCATTCAAGGCCGCCGTCATTGCGTTCACGCGCAGCCTCGCGGTGCAGGTCGGCGGCCACGGGGTGCGGGTCAACGCGATCGCACCCGATGTCACCGAATCGCTTCAGGTGCCCTACTCGCAATGGCTGTCGGCCGACGAGCAGGGGCAGTGGCCGCAATGGGTGCCGGTCGGGCGGATGGGACTGGCCGAGGATCAGGCCAACGCGATCCTGTTCCTGGCGTCTGACATGTCGGCTTTCGTCACCGGCCACACCATCCCGACCGACGGCGGCACCGGCGCGGCGGGTGGATGGTTCCGCTCGTCGCGCCGGCCCGACCGCGAGTGGACGAATCGGCCTATCGCCCCCTGAGTGCTCAGGCGTAACCCAACGCCGCATTCTCCGCACGAATCCGGACGTTGAGCACCACGGCGTTGGCGATGGTGAACACGATCGCCGTCAGCCACGCCGAATGAACCAGCGGGAGCGCAGCCACCTCCGCCGCCACCGCGGTGTAGTTGGGGTGACGCACCCATCGATACATCCCGTCGGATACCAACGGTGCATCCGGGATCACGATAAGCCTTGGGTTCCAGCGCTTTCCGAGAACGCTGACGCACCGCCAACGAACGAAGGTGCTGAACGCCACGACGGCGAGCATCGGCCAGCCCAGCCATGCGATGAACGGCCGGCCCAGGGCCCAGGTCTCCACGACGCAGGAAACCAGCAGCAGGGCGTGCATGCTGACCATCGCCGGGTAATGATCGCGGCCGAACTCCTTGCCGCCGTGAGCCATTGACCACTTCGCGTTTCGCTGCGCGACCGCCAGCTCGACCAGACGCTCGGCACCGATGGCCAGGATGAACAGGTAGTAGTACATGCCTATCCCCCGCTCACCACTGCAGCAGCAACAGCTCGAAGCTGAAGCCCGGTCCCATCGCCAGCATTACCCCGACGGCGCCTTCGGCGGGCGGCTCGGCAACCGTGCGGCGCAGCACGTCAAGAACGGACGCCGAGGAGATGTTGCCGTTCTCCCGCATGGATTCGCGGCTGTGGGCCAACGCTTCCGGTGGCAAATCAATCGCATCCTCGATCGAGTCCAGCACTTTCGGACCGCCGGGATGACATACCCACGTCGAGATGTCCGCGACGGACAGGCCGTGGTCGGCCAGGAAACCGTCGACTTCTGCGCGCAGGTACTCGTCGGCCATCTTCGGGACGTCGCGCGACATCACCAGCTGAAAGCCGCTGGAGCTGACGTTCCACCCCATGACGTCGACGGTTTCCGGGACGACCCGGCTACGCGTCGCCAGCACCCGCGGGCCTTGGTTGCCGTTGCGGCTCCGCACAATTCGATCCGCGCCACTGACGACTACGGCGGCGGCACCGTCTCCGAACAACGACACACCGATGAGAGCGGGGATCGAGGTGTCGTCGCGTTGCAGTGTGAGAGAACATAATTCGACGGACAGCAGCACCGCGACGTGCTCCGGGTAGCCGCGTAGGTAATCGTAGACTCGCGCCATGCCGGCAGCCCCGGCCACACACCCCAGCCCGAACAGCGGAACGCGCTTGATGTCGGGCCGCAGGCCGAGTCGCGTCATCAGCCGCGCGTCGATGGTCGGCACGGCTATCCCGGTGCTCGAGACCATGACGATGGCGTCCACCTCATGCGGTTGCACGCCGGCCTCGGAAAGTGCCGAACGCACGGCCTGTTCACCGAGGTCAACGGCGACCTCGAGGTAGGCGTTGTTCGCTTCGGTGAAGCCACTCAGCTGCGGGTAGCGCGACAGCGGCAACGCGAGACTGCGGTGGTCGACCCCGGTCGTCTGCGCGAACCGCAGGAAAGCCGGATCGGTGAACTCGGTGAGTTCGCGAGCGACTTCGTCTTGGTTGTACCGGTGCTGCGTGAATGCGACCGCGGTGCCTGCGATCTGCGGAGCACCGCAGCCTTGCCGGCCACCACGGCGCTGGGATGTGGAATACGTTGTAACGGTCATGCCCGTGGCGACGACGGGAGCCCCGTAAAAAGTTCATCGCGTTGCGAGAAAGGTGAACTAGAACACAGCCGGGCTCGTCTTCATCGCAAGAGGCACAGATGCCTTCGGATTCAATTTTTCTGCGGTGCTGGGCCGCCAACCGCTGTAGTGTCAGCAAATACCTCTGTCGTGGTGAGGAGATCCCATGATTCCGTGGAAACGACCCGCGGCCGCAGTGGCGATCGCGGCGATGGCGCTTACCGCCGTTCCCGAAATGATCGCCCTGACACAGCCTTCCGGAACGACGCTGGCCGATGTGTGCGTCAACGCCGGGCGTCGCGTTTCGGTGAGCGGTTGCACCAACGTCGCCGACGCGGTCGCACCCTACGCCCCGCCGCCGGGCGCATACGCCCCCTTGCCGGAGGACTATCCGCCTCCGCCACCCCCGCCGCCGAATGTCAACGTGTGCGCCAATGTCGGCCGGCGGGTCAGTGTCAGCGGCTGCCTCTAAGCGGAGCCGCCGATGAAGCGGCGGTGCAATTCCTCTGTGAGAAGCTGGATTTGCCGCGTCAATTCGGTGTTGGTTTTCAGCTCCAGCTCCTGAGACTCGAAGTCGTGATCGGCTTTGGCCTGCTGGAAGGCCGCCTGGCGGTTTTGGCCAATCATGACGAACGTCGACAGGAAAATCGCCTCGAGCGAAACGACCAGGGCCAGGATCGGCCACGGGTAAGTCTCCAACATCGCGATCCACACCGTGAACCAGATGACATGAATCCAAACGAAGTTCATCGAGCCCGCGAACGCGGTGATGCGGTCTGCCAATCTCAGATGCACTCGTTCGCTTCGCCTCTTCGCGTCTTCCAGCACGGCCGGGTGGTGGATCTGTCTGTCGCGTACCAGCCGATGGGGAATGAGCTGGGGCATGCGCCGATCGCGTTTCGGACGTTCGGTTGACATGGTCGGTCCTTCCCGTCCGTACGGCTTCAACTGATCGTGACCGGGATGCCGTTGAGCGCGCCGTTGCCGGAGGGCTCGTCGACGAACGTCGGCGGCGACAGCACGTTGGTGTTTGCGCCGGGAGACTTGTTGGCCACCGACATCCGGGTCCCGGACTTGTCATGTCCCCAGCCGTGCGGCATCGACACCACGCCGGGCTTGATCGCGTCGGTGACCTCGATGGGCACCATGATCTCGCCGGCCTCCGATTTCACCGTGACGACGTCGCTGTCCGAGATGCCGAGGCGGGCCGCATCGTCGGGATGGATCAGCAGCGTGCAACGATCCCTGCCCCTCATCAACGCGGGCACGTTATGCAGCCAGGTGTTGTTCGAACGCAAGTGTCTGCGGCTCACCAGGACCAGCGATTCGGGCGGCCGTTCCAGGCGCGCGGCCAGCCGCGGTAGGTCGTCGAGCAGGTATTGCGGAGCCAGCCTGATCTTCTTGTCGGGCGTGCCGAGGAGGTCGGGCAGCTGCGACACCATGGGGCCGAAGTCGATTCCATTCGGGTTCGCCTTGAGCATGTCCAGGGTCAGCCCGCCCGGATTCTTGCCGTACTGGTCCCCGAACGGCCCTGTTCGCAAGGTGAGGTCCAGCATCCGCTCGGGACCACCCCGGTCGTAGAGCTTGCGGATCTCGGCGCCGTCGACGCCCCGGGTGAACGCCAGATAATCGAAGAAGCCGTCGTCGATCGCCGCGACATCGACGTCCTCGGCGGGCGTGCCGGTGCACAGGCCGGTCAGCCGGATCAGGATTTCCCACTCGTGGGGGCGATCGCCAGGATCGAACACCGGCGCCGAATAATTCGCGATGCTGCGGATCGCGAACAGCAGGATCAGGTCGTCGTGGTGCGGCTGTTCGAGCGGCGACAACCCCGGCAGGATGACGTCGGCGTGCCGCGTCGTCTCGTTGAGCCAAAGATCAATGGAGATCATCGCTTCCAGCGTCGGCAGAACCTCGTCGAGCCGGTCGCCGCCAGGGGTGGACAGGACCGGATTACCCGCGACCGTGATCAGTGCCTTCAGCTGGCCCTCACCCGGCGTGGCGATCTCCTCGGCCATACACGACACCGGCGCTTGCCCCAGAACCTCTTTCGCCCCGCGCACCCGGGTGTGCCAGCGGCCGAAGTCAGCGAGTCCGCCCTCCAGACCGGGCAGCGGCTGGGTGGTGATCGACCAGGCCGCCGGCCGCGGGAACATCGCCCCGCCCGGGACGTCGAAATGGCCTGTCAGGATGTTGATTACGTCGACCAGCCAGCTGGCCAGGCTACCGAACTCCTGATTGCACAACCCGATTCGGCCGTAGACCACGGACCTCTCGGTCCCGGCGAGCTCACGTGCCAGCCTCCTGATGGTGTCCTCGTCGATGCCGGTGACGTCGCTGACGCGCTCCGGCGGCCAGTCCGCCGCGACCCTGCGCATGGTGTCGACCCCGTCGACGTCAGGTCCCGGGTTGACGAGGTCTTCAGCGAAGAGGGTGTGCGCGACGGCCAGCAGCAGTGCCGCGTCGGTGCCCGGCACAATCGGCAGCCATTCGTCGGCCCGAGCGGCCGTCTGGGTGCGCACGGGGTCGATCACGATCACCTTGCCCCGTTTGCGGATTGCCTCGATCAGGCCCATCACGTCCGGTGCGGCCAACAGTGAACCCTGGGACGCGGCGGGGTTGGCGCCCATGATGACCAGCAGATCGGTGCGTTCGATGTCGGGCACCGGAAAGTTCCACCACAGTCCGTACATCAGATGCGAGGAGAGGTTTTTGGGCCACTGGTCGACGGTGCCTGGCGAGTACGTGATCGGCATTCCGGACATGCCCATCAGCACGCCCGCGTAGCGGGCCAGCGAAAACGAATGTGCCAGCGGGTTGCCGGTGTAGGCGGTGACCGCACCGATGCCGTAATTTTCGATCACCGGCGTCAGTAATTCGGTGCAGCGGCGAAACGCCGCGTCCCAGGTGACCTCCTGCCAGTGCCCGTCGACCTTGATCATGGGGTGGCGAATACGGTCCGGATCGTGGTGGACCGCCCCTAGCGACACGCCCTTCGGGCACAGGTGACCGCGGCTCCACACATCGTCCCGGTTGCCGCGGATGCTGGTGACTCTGCCGCTGTCGGGGCCGCCTTCAACGCGAATCTCTAAGCCGCACATGGCTTCACACAATGGGCACGTGCGCAGATGCCTGCTGGTTTCGCCGGTCGTCACCCAATCACTTTATTGCGCTACGCCCGGTAGCGGAAGGATGAAATCACAGGGTCACCGTCAGGATGCCCAGGGGCCCACGCCGCCGACCTTGTCGATGCGGATGCGGGTCAGAAATCCGGGCGGCGCGCCGTCCGGCGGGAATTTCAAGGCCGGGTCTCCGAGAACCGGGTTGAGCTCCTTGAGCAGCTCGGGTGCGCCGCCCTCGACGATCCGCGCCGTTCCGGTGACGGACAGGTAGGGCCGCATGGCGCCGGCGCCGTCGAGAGACAGGATCGTCACGGCAACCCGGGGATCGTTCCGGACGTTGCGAACCTTCTTGTGTTCGCTGAGGTGCGCGGTGACGAGTTCGTCGCCATTTGGTGTTGATTGCAGAGCGGCCCAGACCACGCTTACCTGGGGGCTGCCGTCGGGATTGAGGGTGACGAGGGTGGCGTCGGCACCCCTGCCGATGAGGTCGCGCGCGGCATCGTTGAGTTTCATGCGTTGTTCTACAGCCCGGCACGCCAATTCATTCCCGCCACGTGTCGAAACGAAGGCGGTGGCCCGGTCCCAGACGGAAACCGGGCCACCGTTGCGCGCTCGCTATTGCTCGGCCTTTTGGCGAGCCTCGTTGACGTCGGCGGCTTTTCGGGCGCTTTCGGCCTCGGCCTCCTTTTTGGCGGCGTCCCGTTGCGCGTCGCCCTTGTCCTGCTGCGCCTGACCCTCGCGCTCCAGGTCGTCACGCCCGGTTACCGCACCGGCGACCTCCTTCGCCTTGCCCTTCACTCCCTCGACGATGCCCTCGATGGCTTCTTGGGGACCGCTCTTGTCCGACATACGTCCTCCTTGGTGTCGTGTGTCGCGCGCTCGGCGCGTCGAGCAGCGTCGTCCGCTCGCTCCGAATATTTCCCGAACAGTGGCGTCGACAAACACGGCCGGCGAGTAGCGCTCGCCACATCGACAAGCCGAGACCGGAGCGCCTACCGCAGACTCACCAGCTGATCCACGGAATCCCGGGGCAGGTCGCCGTCGACCACCGCCGTGACGATGGCGCTCTGCAATGTGACAGCGCCGTGATGGTTGTCGAGGAACGCCGTGTCGGCGGCATCTCGGCCGGTGGCGATGCGCACCATCGACTGCCGCGGCGCCAGGCAGGTCGCGTCGACTACGCGCCACACCCCGTCGACGAACGCCTCGGCCACCGCGTGAAAATCCATCGGAGCGCAGCCTGGCGCATAGACGGCCGCCAGGCGGGCGGGCACGTAGAGCGCGCGCAGCAGGGCGACCACCAAGTGGGCATAGTCACGGCACACGCCCGCACCCGCCAACAAGGTGTCCGTGGCCCCGTCGATCGGATCACTCGATCCCGGAACGTAATTCAGGCGAGTACCCACCCACGACGACACTTTTTCCAGCAACGTCAGCGAGGCTCCATACCGCTCGAACTCGGTGGCGGCAAAGCCGAAGAATTTGTCAGCCTCGGCGTATCGGCTCGGACGAAGATAGGTGATCAGGTCGATGTCGCGCACCGGCGCGGGATCGGCTTGGCCTACTACAGTCGCCGAGTAGGACAGGCTCACAATCCCCCTGTCCGCCCGCACCGTATGGATCCGTGTGCCGTGCTCCCCGATGATTTCGCGAGGCTCAATCGCCTTGCCGTTAAACGTGATTGCCAACGACTCGCTGACATCAAGCCCCGGCGACCGGGCCACGGCGACCTGGAACTCCAGCTCGGTCGCCTCGTCGACCTCGACTTCGATGTCGGCGCCGACGTTGCGTTTGAGATCTCTTGGTGTAATGACCGTCCCCCTGCCTCGCGGCCGCATCCGAATGCGGGCACGCACGTGCTTACGCTGTTAATCCAACACAACAAACCGCCGCCGCGCAGGGCGCACGACGGTGCGGGCGAGGAGACACGACGGTGGAGATGTGGGAGTTGGTCGCCCGCGAGCGAATACGGGACACCTTGGCGCGGTACAACTGGTCCGGTGACGCCGGCAGGCTCGACGGACTCGCGGAGACGTTCTGCACCGACGGTGTTCTCGAGATTCGCGGATTCGAGCCGCTGCACGGAAGGTCAGAGATCGTGACGTTCCTCAGTGGCGTCACCGGAAAGGTGTCGGACGACGCCGCCAAGAATGTCCCGGTCAAACCGCTCGTCCGCCACAACGTCGCGAACGTGTCGTTCGGCGAGGTGGCACCCGATCAGGCTCAGGTCGCCTCGTACTTCACCGTGATCACCAACATCGGGCTCGATCACTGCGGCCGGTATCGCGACACCCTGATTCCCGTCGGTGACGCGTGGCTGATCAAGCACCGCAAGGTATCGACCGACTGGACCGCTCCCGAATCGACCATGGCCCGCCAGCCCTCCGGACGATGATGCGGGGGTCCCCTGTCGAGACCGATCGCGCCGTGGCGTACCTGCTGCTTCGGGTGACCATCGGGACCAGCCTGTTCGGGCACGGTTTGGTCCGGATGCCGAAGCTGAGTGCCTTTCACGCCCAGATGATGGGCGAGTTCAAGGCCTCGATTCTGCCCGCCGCCCTCGTCTCCCCCTGCGTGTACGTGTTGCCGTTCGTCGAGTTGGCCACCGGAGTCTTGCTGGTGGCCGGCGCGTTCACCCGTGTGGCCGCCGCCGCCGGTGCGCTGGTGATGATCGTCCTGGTTTTCGGAGCCACATCGATCGAGCACTTCAACGTGATCGGTGAGCAACTTCTGCACGCAATGCTTCTTGCCGCCGTGGTCGCCTTCCGGAGCCACAACAGGTATTCCGTCGACAACCTGCTCATATCGCGAATCAGCAAGTCCATGGGGTAGCGATTTCGTTAAATGTACCGACGAGATGTTTGCCGGAAGTCCCCCAACGGCTACAGATAGTAGTCACACAAACATAATGCGGTTGCCCTCACGCGTGCCCTTCTGGAGAGGCCGGGGCTGACCGCCGGTCATGTGACCAGCGGTCATAGCCGCGCAAAAGAGACGAGTGGGGATGCAGCGACTCAGCGGGCTAGATGCGTTTTTCCTGTACCTGGAATCTCCGACGCAGCCTTTGAATGTTTGCTGCGTCTTGGAGTTGGACCCGGCGACGATGCCGGGCGGCTATTCGTTTGACGTCTTCCGCGAGGCGTTGTCGGCGCGCGTCGACGCCGTGCCCGAATTCCGTCTCAAGCTGGCCGACAACCAACTGAATTTCGATCATCCCGTGTGGGTGGACGACGAGCGTTTCGACCTGGCGCGCCACCTGCATCGCGTCGCGCTCCCCTCGCCCGGGGGCCCGAAGGAGTTAGCGGAGATCTGCGGTCACATCGCCGGACTGGCTCTCGATCGCGACCGCCCCCTATGGGAGATATGGGTGATCGAAGGCCTGCACGGCCGAGACGGTTTGTCGATCGTCTTGAAGGCCCACCACGCCGTGGTCGACGGGGTCGGCGGAGCCAACCTGCTGGCCCAGTTGTGCAGCACCGACCCGGACGCGCCTGCGCCGGAACCGGCCGCCCGCATCGGCGGTGCGAACCCGCTGCAAATCGCTGTATCCGGGCTGGTGGGGGCCATGTTGCGGCCTTGGCGCGTGTCGAAGGTGCTGCCGGCCACCGTGGCGACGCTGGCAAAGACCGTGGTTCGCGCCCGCGGCGGCGGGCACACCATGGCCGCCCCGTTCGCGGCCCCGCCGACCGATTTCAACGGCTCGTTCACCCGTCGCCGCAACATCGCTTTGACCAACTTGGACTTCGAGGACGTCAAAACGGTCAAAAGCAGATTCGGGGTCACCGTCAACGACGTGGTGACGGCGCTGTGCGCGGGGTCGTTGCGCCAGTTCCTGTTGGACCGCGACCAACTGTCGGACAGCCCGCTGGTGGCCAGCGTGCCGGTCTCCGTGCGGGGCAAATCCGATCGGCCGGGCCGCAACCAGACGACCTGGATGCTGTGCCGGCTCGAAACCCACATCGATGACCCGGCCGAACGATTGCGCAGCATCGCCGCGGGAAACGCCGCCGCGAAGGACCACGCCGCCTCGATGGGTCCCACGCTGCTGCAGGACTGGACGCAAGTGGCCGGACAGACCATGTTCGGCACGGCGATGAAGCTGCTGCCCCGGATACCGCTGCCCGAGAAGCCGCCGCACAACCTGGTGATGTCGAATGTGCCCGGCCCACAGGAACAGCTCTACTTTCTGGGCTGCAGACTCGACGCGATGTATCCGCTCGGTCCGATCATCGCGGGCGCCGGCCTCAACATCACCGTCATGTCCCTCAACGGCCGTCTGGGTGTCGGCATCATCTCCTGCCCCGACCTCGTCCCCGACCTATGGGATCTCGCCGACGCGTTTCCCGCAGCGCTCAAAGAGCTGCTGAATTGCAGCGAACCGAGGCACGACCAAAGCTGACCGGCCCGCTCAGCGGAACCCCATCCGGTCGCGCCGCCACGGCATGGCAGGGTGACATCCGTGGCAGACACTTCTGGACAGGTCACCGCGGCAGACCTGCGTGAGATCAGCACCAAAAAGGGCGCTTTGCGCTACTACGACACTGGCAATGAATCCGGTCCGGTGCTGCTTTTCCTGCACGGCTCGGGCCCGGGCGTCACCGGGTGGCGCAACTTTCGCGGGATCCTGCCCACGTTCGCCGATCACTTCCGCTGCCTGATCTTGGAGTTCCCCGGGTTCGGAGTCAGCGACGACTTCGGCGGCCACCCGATGATCACCGCGTTCGGCACCGTCCCGCCTTTCCTCGACAAGCTCGACGTCCAACGGGTGCACATCGTCGGCAACTCGATGGGCGGCGGCGTCGGCATCAACTTCGCCACCCAGAATCCGGACCGCGTCGAGCGATTGGTGACGATCGGCGGAATCGGGACCAACATCTTCAGCCCGAGCCCCAGCGAGGGCATCCGGCTGCTGCAGGAGTTCGTCGAGGATCCCACCCGGCAACGGCTCGTCGACTGGCTGAAATCCATGGTGTACGACCTGTCGCTGATCACCGAGGAGCTGATCGAGGAACGCTGGCAGCTGGCCATCGATCCAGTCACCCTCGAAGCCGCGCGCCGGATGTATGGCAAGGCCGCGTTTTCCGCGATGAACGACGCGATGAAGGCTTCCGACCGGCCGATGCCGTGGGCGATGATGCACAAGCTGACGGTGCCCACCCTGCTGACATGGGGTCGGGATGACAGGGTGAGTCCGCCCGACATGGCACTCATCCCGATGCGCACCATTCCCAACGCGGAACTGCACATCTTTCCCAACTCCGGGCACTGGGCGATGATCGAGGCCAAGGAGGCCTTCGAAAGCACGGTGCTGGCGTTCTTGTCCCGCGGTTAAGGCGATCGCGAGCGCGGCGGAGCCGGGCGAGGCGCCATCCGCTTAGGACGTGTCACGCGGAAAGATGAACACGCCTTCCGCGGTGACCGTGACGCCCTGGCTGTCGGCGATACGGCCCTTGGCGAAAGTCTTTGTGCCGTCTATGCGCTCGACGTGTGCGTCCACGCGTAACGGACCTAGCGGCGTTCCCCGCTCATAACGCAGAGTCAGCGTGCCGGTGTATGCGGGGCGCCCCGGCTGGTGGGCGGTTGAGCCGAGTACATGGTCGAGAATCAATGCGCATACCCCGCCGTGGACGTGACCCGGCGGGCCCTCGTACGCCGCGCCGAGGGTGATCTCGGTCCACACGGCACCATTAGCATCACGATGGATAGCGAGTGGGGGCGCAACGGGATTACGTACGCCGATCGCCACGTTGCCCGCCGCCGCAGGCTGTTCGTCGATAGTTTCGCGGATGCCGAAAGAACCCGGTATTAGAGCGTCGCTCAGCTGGTCGATCGCACGATCTATGTGCGCCTTGGCCGTTGCGACCCGGTGGGCGTCTACCTCGGTGCGGATGGTGACATCGATGAGGCGGCGTACAGATTCGGCCAACGATTCATACACCGATCCGCCTCCGTCGCCTTCAGTCATCTCTCACCGTCCCCCGTATTCATCGCTGCGTTGCGCCGGCGTCGACGGGCAGGGTAATCGCAGTGACGTAGCGAGCTTCGTCGGAGGCCAAGAACAGTGCGGCGTTGGCGACGTCCACCGCATCCACCCACGGCACCCCGAGCAAGTTCATCGCGCGGGCCGCCTCGGCGAATTCGGCACGGGTGGGCGGCCGGTCCAAGTCGGGACGAAACGCGCTGCCGACGACGTCGTTCTGAATCATCGGGGTGTCGACGTTCGTCGGATGAACGCAGTTGACCCGGATGTTATGCGGCGCAAGCTCGCTGGCCAGGCTGCGCATCAGGCCGACCACACCGTGCTTGGCGGCAGTGTAGTGAGCGACCCCGACCAGGCCCCGCATGCCGGCAATAGAATTTGTCAGGATCATCGCGCCGGTTCTGCGCGCGATCAGGTGTGGGGTCGCCGCCCTGCAGGTGTGCCACACGCCGGTGAGGTTGACGTCCAGCATTGTGCGCCAGGCGTTTTCGGTGAGCTCGAGTGCCGTTCCGCGCGAAGTGATTCCGGCGGTCGCGCATACCAGGTCCAATCCGCCGAATTTCTCGACGCCGCGTTCGACCGCCGCCTGCATCGCGGTCAGTTCACGCACGTCGACGATCTCGGTGTGTATCCGCGCGCCGGCCTCGGTGACCATCGAAGCAGTCCGGTCGAGGTCGGCAGGTGTGGCGTGCGGGATGATCACGGTGTCGAGCGGAGCGCACACATCCAGCGCCACGATGTCGGCCCCCTCTTGCGCGAACCGCACCGCCTGCGCGCGGCCGATCCCCCGCGCCGCACCAGTGATCACGGCGACCTTGCCGTCCAGCCGTCCGGTCACGTGGTCTTCTGGGTCAGGCCGGCATCGACAACCATCTGCGTGCCGGTGATGTAACGGGCGTGGTCGGAGGCCAGGAAGATCACGGCGTTGGCCACGTCGACGGGCTCGACCCAGGGCACCGGCAGCAGGTTGCGCGCCTGGAGAACCTCGGCGGCGTCCGCGGCTGTGGGACTGTCCAGATCCGGTCGCAGCCGTCGAAAGGTGGCCTCGTTGAGGACCATCGGGGTCGCGACCGGGCCGGGGTGCACAGTGTTGACCCGAATGGCTCGCGGCCCGAGTTCGTTGGCAAGCGTGCGAGCCAGGCCCACCACCGCATGCTTGCTGGCGGTGTAGTGGGCGGTGTTCGGGAGGCCGCGAAGCCCGCTGGTGGAGCTGATGATGATGACCGAGCCGCCCTGCTTTCCGATGTACGGCACGCCCACCTTCACCGTGTGCCAAACGCCAGTGAGGTTGATATCGAGGGTTCGTTGCCAAGTTTGCGGGTCGAGCTCCCAAGATGGCGCGCCTTGCATGTGGATTCCGGCATTGGCGACGACGATGTCCAACCGGCCCAATTGGGCGACCCCGGTATCGATTGCACCCGTCATCGCTGAGAGGTCGCTGACATCGGCCAGGCCGGTCACGCACCGTCGACCACGGTTCTCGACTTCGGTTGCGGTACCGTGCAATTCGTCGGCATTATCCGGCGCGTCGAGCGCGATCACATCGGCGCCTTCATCGGCGAACCGCGCGCAGTGCACGCGCCCGGTGCCCCGCGCGGCGCCGGTGACCAAAACGACTTTGTCCAGCAATCCTGTCATCGTTTGATTAAATCGAAGCCCTTGTAGCCGGCATCGGCCACCTCTGCGCAGATGTCGTTGTAGGTCGCGAAACCCCCGACGAACAACATGAAACCCCTCGGCTTCCCGGGGACGTTGGCGCCCATGTACCAGGAATTCGCCTTGCTGAACAACGTTTCGTCGGCACGTCTGGCGCATTCGGCGCCCCAACCGTCGACGCTGTCGGCGGTGGCTTCCAACGCGGCATGACCATGGTCGTCGAGATAGGCGATGGCCTTTGCGATCCAGTCCACCTGGGCCTCGGCATGCAGCACCATGTTCGCCAGCACGGCGGGTGCCCCCGGCCCGGATATCAGGAACAGATTGGGAAACCCGTCGACCCCTAGTCCCAGATAGGTGCGCGGCCCATTCGCCCAAGCGTCGAGCAGCGTTTCCCCGCGGCGGCCGACGATGTCGATCTTGCCCAGCGCACCGGTCATCGCGTCGAATCCCGTTGCCAGCACGATCATGTCGAGGTCGTAGTGCCTGTCGATGGTGTTGATGCCGGCGGCGTCAACCGATTCGATCGGGGTGGCGCGGACGCTGATGAGCGTCACGTCGGGACGGTTGAAAGTTTGAAAGTAGTTGCTGTCGGTGCAGATTCGCTTGGTTCCGATCGGATGGTCGGTGGGTATCAGCAGGTCGGCGACGACAGGATCGTCGATGAGGGCGCGTACCTTCTGCTCGTAGAACCTGCGCGCCTCCTCGTTGGCTTCCAGGTCGGTCATCTGGTCCGGAAACGTCTTCGAGAACAGCACGCCGCCCAGCTGCCAGCGCTTTTCAAACGCTGCGCGGCGCTCTTCGGGGGTGAACGCAAACGTCGGCTTCGCAGCGGTGACGTGCGGTGAGCCGCCACCGCTGCGCCACGACGATCGGCGACGATCGGCGTAGGTGGCCTTGATGTCGTCGAGTTCGTTGGCGGACAACGGTTTGTTACCGGCGGGGACGCTGTAGTTAGGCGTGCGCTGGAAGACGTAGAGGTGCGCGGCGTGCTCGGCGATGATCGGAATCGATTGAATACCAGAGGATCCGGTGCCGATCACCGCGACACGCTTGCCGGTGAAGTCGACCGGATCGTGCGGCCAGGCGGCGGTGTGGTGGATCTCCCCCGCGAACGTGTCCAGGCCGGTGAAGCTCGGAGTCATGGCCGCCGACAGCGGCCCCGTCGCCATCAAGCAAAACCGTGCCGACAGCATCCGACCCGCGTCGGTCGCGATCGTCCACCGAAGCGTCACCTCATCGAGAACGGCCGAGACCACTCGCGTGTTGAACAAGATGTCGCGGCGCAGGTCGAGTTTGTCGGCAACCCAGTTCAGATAGCGCAGGATCTCGGACTGGGTCGCGTACTTCTCCGTCCAGCTCCACTCCTGCTGTAATTCGTCGGAGAACGAATAGCAGTAGTCAACACTTTCGACATCGCAGCGCGCGCCGGGATACCGGTTGTAGTACCAGGTGCCGCCCAGCTCGGGCGCGGCTTCGAGCACCCGCACCGAGAGTCCTTGGGCGCGCAGCTTATGCAGGGCGTAGAGGCCGGCGAACCCCGCGCCGACCACTACGACGTCGAGAGACTCGTTCACAGCGCCGACGGTAGGTCCTGCGCCGCAGCGGTCCGCTCGGCATCCCGGTCAGCGGACACCGAACGCGAATCGTCCCGACCATCGGGCGCGGCTGGCCGCCGGCCCGTGGTGATCGCAGACGATCGGCGCATGTCAGAAGTTGCACACGTCGAGGTCGACCTCGATGGTCAGCGCCATCGGCTCCGGTGGCCGCACGGTCAAACCCTCGTGGAGATGTTGCTCGAGGCGGGCATCGATGTGCCCCACTCGTGCCGCGAGGGCCGTTGCGGGTCGTGCGTCGGCACCCTGCTGCGGGGCCGGGTCGACATGGCCGCCTGCCAGGTCCTCGGGCCCGACGATCTACGGGACGGCCTGATTCTCGCGTGCCAGGCGAGGCCGGCCAGCGCGGATCTGCATATCGAGTTCTGACCCTCAATTGCGTCCGCTGACCGGGATTACCTACGGGACGGGCGCCGACTGCGGTACACCATTACTAAGCCCATACACGTAAGGACAAGGACATGAGCGAGCGCGTAATCGACCAAGTAGTGGCACTGGCGGATCAGTTGCGCGACCAGGCCGAGGAAGCCGAGAGGGTCGGCCGGCTCACCGACGACACGGTCAAGCTGATGAAGTCGGCCGGCCTGATCCGGCTGCTGCAGACCAAGCAATATCAGGGCTTCGAGGTCCACCCCCGCGAATTCGCCGAGACGACGATGGCCACCGCCGCGCTGGATCCGGCGGCCGGCTGGATCGTCGGCGTGGTGGGCGTGCACCCCTATCAGTTGGCCTACGCGGATCCCAAAGTGGCCGCGGAGATCTGGGCCGACGACGTCGACACCTGGATGGCCTCCCCCTATGCGCCGCAGGGCGTGGCCAAGCCGGTCGACGGCGGCTACATCTTCAACGGGCGCTGGCAGTTCAGCTCGGGCACCGACCACTGCGACTGGATCATCCTGGGTGCCATGCTCGGTGACGAGAAGGGCATACCGTTGATGCCGCCGCAGATGCTGCATATGATCCTGCCGCGCAAGGACTATGAGATCGTCGAGGACTCGTGGAATGTGGTGGGGCTGCGGGGAACCGGCTCCAAGGATGTGATCGTCAAGGACGCGTTCGTCCCGACCTACCGGACGATGGACGCGACGAAGGTGATGGACGGCACCGCGCAGCGTGAGGCGGGCATGACCGAGCCGCTGTACCTGATGCCGTGGTCGACGATGTTCCCGCTGGGCATCTCCGCGGCGACCATCGGCATCGCCGAGGGCGCGTTGGCCGCACATCTCGACTATCAGCGGGCGCGCGTCGGCGCGACCGGTACGGCGATAAAGGACGACCCGTACGTCATGTACGCCGTCGGCGAGGCCGCGGCCGACATCAACGCCGCCCGCCAGGAGCTGCTGGCCAACGCCGACCGCATCTACGACATGGTCGCGGCAGGAAAAGAGGTGTCGTTCGCCGACCGCGCGGCGGGGCGTCGCACCCAGGTGCGCGCCGTGTGGCGCGCGGTGTCGGCGGTCGACGACATCTTCGCGCGCTCCGGTGGCAATGCGGCGCGGATGGACAAGCCGTTACAACGGTATTGGCGTGACGTCCACGTCGGACAGATGCACGCCATCCACGTCCCGGGCACCACCTACCACGCGGCGGCGCTCAGTTCGCTTGGCGTCGAGCCGCCCGAGGGCCCGCTGCGGGCTCTGATCTGAGCAGGGAGGACATGGGCGTGACTGACCTGAAAAGCCTTGGCTACATCACGATTTCGACAAACAATATCGACCGCTGGCGGCACTTCGCATTCGGAGCCCTCGGTTTCGCGGAAGGCAAGGGCCCGGACTCCTCGGCGCTGTATCTGCGGATGGACGAGCGGGCGGCCCGCCTGATCGTGGTGCCCGGTGAGACGGACCGGGTGCTCACCGTGGGCTGGGAGGTCCGCGACCACCCGGGCCTGCAGCGCGTCAAGGCCGCGCTCGACGGCGCGGGTGTGGCGTTCAAGCAACTGTCCGTCGATGAGGCCGAGGCGCGCCGGGTGGAAGAGGTGATCGCCTTCGACGACCCGGCCGGCACCACGGTCGAGGTTTTCCACGGAGCTGTGCTCGACCATAGCCCGGTCGTCACCCCGTTCGGCGCGAGGTTCGTCACCGGCGATCAGGGCATGGGCCATGTGGTGGTGCCAGCGATGGATCCGGGCGGGCTGTTCGACTTCTACACCGAGGTCTTGGGTTTCCGGTCCCGCGGCGCCTTCCGGGTGCCGTTGCCGAAGGAGTTCGGTCCGGTGCGGGTTCGCTTCCTCGGCATCAACGAACGCCACCACAGCCTCGCGATCGTCCCGGCCGCGCATCAGCGCGACCCGCGGCTGGTGCACATCATGGTCGAGGTCGACACCCTCGACGCGGTGGGCCAGGCGCTGGACCGCGTCAACGCCGAGGGCTTCCAGCTGTCATCCACGCTCGGCCGCCACACCAACGACAAGATGATCTCGTTCTACGTCCGGGCGCCCGGCGACTGGGACATCGAGTTCGGCACCGACGGGATGCGCGTCGACGAAACCTATTACACGGCCGAGGAAATCACGGCCGACAGCTACTGGGGTCACCAATGGGTCGGTGAGATGCCCGCCGCGATGCGAATGTGATGACACCCGACACCGACGTCACACCGATCAGCGCTTCGTCGGTCACCTCGTGGGATCATGAGGCCGACGTCGTCATCGCCGGTTACGGCGTCGCGGGTGCCGCTGCCGCGGTCGAGGCAGCGCGCGCCGGGGCCGACGTCCTGGTCCTGGAACGCACCGGCTCGTGGGACGGCGCTGCGGCGATGGCCGGCGGGTTCATCTACCTCGGCCGCGGCACTGGACTGCAAAAGGCTTGTGGCTTCACCGATTCCGTCGACAACATGGCGGCGTTCCTCAACGTGGCGATGGGACCGGGGGCCGACGAGAACCGGATCGCCGACTACTGCGCCCGCAGTGTCGCCCACTTCGACTGGCTCGTCGGCTGCGGTGTGCCGTTCAAAGCCGAGTTCTTCGCCGAGCCCGGCTGGGAGCCGATGGGCGACCAGGGCCTGATGTACAGCGGCGGCGAGAACTCGTACCCGTTCAACACGATCGCGGATCCCGCCCCGCGCGGCCACGTGCCGCAGATGCAGAACAAGAAGCAGGGCGAGGCGAGCGCGGGCTTCATGCTGATGAAGCCGCTCGTCGATACGGCCACAGCGGCGGGCGCACGGGCGATCTACGACGTGCGCGTGCAAAGCCTGGTGGTGGAATCCGACGGCCGGGTGGTCGGCCTCCGCGCCCGGCAATACGGCACGCAGATGACGATCCGGGCGCGCCGGGGCGTCGTGCTGGCGACGGGCAGTTTCGCCTACAACGACTCGATGGTGGCGCGCTATGCCCCCCGGATCGCCGGGCGTCCGGCGGCCTCGATCGAGCAGCATGACGGGCAGGCGATCCGGATGGCCCAGGCGCTGGGCGCGGATCTGGCCCACATGGACGCGACCGAGGTCGCCATCTTCATCGACCCGCAGCAGTTGGTGCGCGGGATCCTGGTCAATGGTCGCGGCCAGCGCTATGTCGCCGAGGACACCTATCCGGGCCGGATCGGGCAGCTCACGCTCTACCACCAGGACAACACGGCCTACCTGATCATCGACAGCGACGCTCAGGAAGAGGCGATGGCGTCGTGGTCACCCAAGTTCATGCTTCGCCCGGCGACCTGGGTGGCTGACACCGTCGCGGAGTTGGAAGGCGAGATGGGCCTGGCGCCGGGTGCGCTGCAGGCGACCGTGGCCGCCTTCAACGAGGGCGCGGCCCGCCGCGAGGACCCCCTGCTGCACAAGAAGCCGGAGTGGCTCAAGCCGATCGGATCTCCGGTCGGCGCAATCGATTTGCGCGAGAACACCGGCGGCTTCACCCTCGGCGGGCTGGCTACCACGTTGGACGCCGAGGTGTTGCATGTCAGCGGTGAGCCGATCCCCGGGCTTTTCGCCGCGGGCCGTTCGACCGCCGGGCTGGCCGCCTGGGGTTATGCCAGCGGCGTCTCGCTGGGCGACGGCAGCTTCTACGGGCGGCGCGCGGGACGGTCGGCCGTTAAGGCCTGAGCCATCCTCCAGCGCCGTTGAGTGTGTACTGGCGGCTTTCGGTGTTACCTCAGGGCGGGATTTCGCCCAATCTCCCGCCCTGGATGCACACCCAACGCTGGGCTGGCCGCATTGGTGTGTGACAGCAGCCACACCGATGTGGTAGAAACAGATATTCCTAATAGGAATATGCCAGCCAGATACCTTCAGCCTGAGAGGCCGCGATGGCAGCAACCGTGAAGACCCTCGAACCCGCCACGCCCACGGCCGTCATCGACCGCATCTCATTGGTTCTCGACGCATTCGACGGACCGGGGCGGCTGACGCTGGCCCAGATCGTCCGACGCACGGGCCTGCCGCGTTCATCGGCGCATCGCATGCTCGAGCGCCTGGTGCAGCTGCGTTGGCTGCGCCGAAGCGGTCGTGACTACGAGCTCGGCATGCGGCTGGTGGAGCTGGGGTCGCTGGCGGTGCACCAGGACCTGCTGGTGCGCGCGGCCGGCCCACTGCTGGGCGAACTGCATCGCGCGACGGGGCTCGTCGCCCACCTCGCGGTGCTGGACGGGCCCGACGTCGTCTATCTGGACAAGGTCGGAGACCGGATGAGCGACGCCGTACCCACCCGGGTCGGCGGTCGGCAGCCCGCGCACTGCACGGCGGTCGGCAAGGCCATTCTGGCCGACTGCGACCAGGACGCCGAATTGGATCTGCGGGTGCGCAAGACCAAGTACTCCATCTCGACCAATGCCCAGCTGGCGGTCGAACTGGCCAAAGTCCGAGCACATGGTGTCGCTTTCGAGCGCGAGGAGTCGCTGCTCGGGTTCGGTTGCGTCGCCGCGCCTATCGGCAACCCGGGCGAGGCCGTTGCCGCGGTGTCGGTGTGCGGCCCGATGAATGGCCTGACGTTCGATCAGCGACTGACCGCTCCGGTGCGCATGACGGCGATGGCGATCTGGCGCCAGGCCGAGGCCGGACCGGGACGGGTCGCGCCGACGCTGCAACCTCTGCGGCCGCTGCGTCCCCTACGCCCCGCGCCGCGACCGGTGCTGCAGTACGCGTGACGCTAGCCCGCGGGGTCACGCAACGGCATTGACCGCGGCCGACAATCTCGCCTTGAACGCATCCGGAATCGGAATATATCCGTTGTCCGCCAAACCATTCTGGCCCGTGCCGATCGTGCTCTGCAGGAACGCCTTGACGGCCATACCGAGCTGGGGGTCGGAATACTTGGAGCAGACGATCTCATAGGTGGCCAGCACGATGGGATACGAGCCGGCCTGGCTGGGCCGGTAGAACGAGATCGTGTCGAGCACAAGATCGTTGCCCTGGTTGATGATCCCGGCCGAACCGATCGTCTTGGCCACCGAGTCCGTGCTGATCGCGACCGGGTCCGGACTGGCCGAGGTGATGATCTTGGCCATGCTCAACTGGTCGGCCTGCGCGAACGACCATTCGTTGTAGGTGACCGCGCCTTCGGTGCGCTTGACGGCGGCGGCGGTCCCGTCGTTACCCATGGCACCTTCGCCGGCACCGCCGGCGAAGGTCTTGCCGGCGCCCTTGCCCCACGCACCACCCCCGGCGGTGTCGAGGTATTTCTGGAAGTTGTCCGTGGTCCCGGACAGGTCGCTGCGGTACACGACGTGAATTGGCTCGGCCGGTAGGGCGGCACCCTTGTTCAGGCCCTGGATAGCGGGATCGTTCCAGCTGGTGATGGCGCCGTTGAAGATCTTGGCGGCGGTCGGACCGTCGAGTACCAGCGTGGAGAGGCCATGCACGTTGTAGGTGATGGCGATCGGGCCGAACACCACCGGCAGGTTCCACGCCGGGGAGCTGCACCGCTGCTGGGCGGCGGCGTACTCCTTCGGGATGAGCGGTGAGTCGGAACCACCGAAATCGGTTTGGTTGCCGGTGAATTCGTTGATTCCGGCACCCGATCCGTTGGCGGTGTAGTTCAGCGTCTGGCCCGAACAGGCCTGCTCGAACGCCTTGACGAACCGGGTCATCGCATTGGCCTGGGCCGTCGAACCGCTGGCCTTGAGCGTCTTCTTTCCACCGCAATTGACATTTGCCGACGCCGCACCGGACGACGAACTCGGCGCACTCGACTGTTTATCGCTGCCGCACCCGGACAGCACCAGCGCAATGGCAGCCAAGGTGCACGCCACGGGACTAAATCGCTTGAGTTTCAATTTAGTTCCTCGAGTTTTAGTTTTGTCGGCTTTGAAAGCACACCGTGGTCACCGAGCCCGGCAGTTCCACGGGGAACGGCGTCGGCAAAGTGGAACAGTAATGCACATTCCACTCACCCGGACATCGTAGCGACCTGACGGTGAACTGGGAATGTGTTGTGAGCGCACATATGTAACCCATATCTGCCGCTGTCGTATACCGGCAGGACTGCATCACGCGGGTTCGGTCGACGTTGCGCCGCAACGGAATCAAAGCGAGTTATGGACGGCATTCCGCTTTACAGGTGGCCGTCGGGTGAACATAAAATGTACAACGGCTCCCCAGCCTGGTACCGGAGTCGGAGCGCCCGCCAGAATTAAGTAAAAAGGCCGAATCATCAGTTCTGGCGGTCCAACTCGGTCTCAGCACGGCATCTGAATGCAGGGAGCATCCGAAATGGTTACCCGTCTGCTAATGGCTACCGGAATCGCATCGATCGGCCTGCTGGCGGCAGCACCGATCGCTCAGGCCGACAGCACCGACCAGAAATTCCTGAACGCGCTGAAGGAACAGGGCATCACCGACGACGCGTCTGCCTCCCACGCGATCGAAGCCGCCCATTTCGTCTGCGTGCGGTTGGACAACGGTCAATCGGCGGCAGATGTGGCGCAGGACGTGATGAAAAGCAGCCACCTCCCCGAATTTCACACCGGCTTCTTCGTCGCTGAGAGCATCTACGCGTATTGCCCGCGGCACACGGACGAAATTCCACCGGGCAGTTAGGCGACCCGCACGACCATCCCGGTGGCCGGGATTTGAGCCTCATGACGCCTGAAGGCTCCCCTACAGTCCACGTGTGGCTAGTGGCGAAGTGTTCGTAATCGATCGTGTGCTGACCCGGCCCGGTTGTGCACGGCAGTTCATTGACACCTACCTCGCCGAGTACGCCCCAGGTGCCCGCGACCGGGGCATGACACTGCGCGACGTCCTGGTCAGTCCACCCATTTGGTTCGACGACCGGGTCAATACCGTCACCATCACATGGACCCTGCCCGACGTCCAAGCGTGGTGGAAGATGACGTGGCTGGGCCGGCCAGATCCGGCTTTGGCCGAATGGTGGTTGCAAATCAGCGAATTGGTGCAGGAG
The DNA here is from genome assembly GCF_019243155.1 of Mycobacterium sp. GTDB lineage: Bacteria > Actinomycetota > Actinomycetes > Mycobacteriales > Mycobacteriaceae > Mycobacterium. The sequence continues at coordinate 9,075 of NZ_JAFAUS010000080.1, read as the reverse complement.
CGGTCCCGAACGCTCGCCGCGGCCGCTAACGACGTCGACGGCCTCTGCGATGTATAGCGTCACCCGGTTGCTCGACGTCTCTGAGCCGGATCGGGACCGGCTACTACGCGAGTTCCGTTGCGCCGCAACTGGGATTGGAGCGCCACACTGGGTCGTCCAGCCGACCCTGCCCGGAACCCGCAATGGCGGCGATATGCTCGTGCACCTTCGATTCCACCACGAAGACCATTGGCGCTGCCGCGCAGCCAGATTCGATGCATTGTTGACGGACCCGGCGGTGGCTAGGGTCAACGGGGCCAACTATTCGGGTGCACCCCAACGCTGCGCCGAAGGTCCGGGCACCGTGTATCGGACATTGTTACTGCGCGTGGCGCCCGACATCCCTGCGACCACCGTCGCCAGCTTCGAGCGTGAGCTGGCGTTGATGCCGCGTCACATACCGGCCATCCGTGCTTGGCAACTCAGTCGTGTATCGGAGGCTATCGGCGGTACGGGGTGGACGCACGTGTTTGAGCAGGAGTTCGCCGACGTCGACGGATTGATGGGCCCCTATCTCTGGCACCCGATCCATTGGGCTGTCGTGGACCGATGGTTTGATCCCGAGACCACCGACGTTGTCGTTCGCGACCGCGTGTGCCACAGCTTCTGCGCGATCGGCGACCGGGTGCTTGGTTAGATCCCCGCGGGCACGATGTTGGGGTTGGCCGTCGCCGGAGGCGCAAGCGGCGGCAACAATTGGCCCCCGTCCAGGCTGTGTACCGCCAGCTGCTGCGACCAGGGATAGTGCAGGCTGAACGCGACCAGCCCGGTCCGCTCGGCTGCGGGTAGATGGCACATCGCCAGCACGGTTTCGGCGAGGTACTCCACCGGTTCGGTCGGAAAGGACTCCGGAATCAGTTCTGACGCGCCAGGTGTCCGGACCGCCGACGAAGGGCCGACGCAGTTGACAGCAATGTTGGCGTCCAGCAATTCGGCTGCCACACCTTGGGTGAAGCGGTGCAGGGCAGCCTTCACCGCCGCGTAGAGCACGTCACCCGATGACTTGTTGTATTCACGGTACGGCCGCGCGGGGGGCAACCCGGTCACCGAACCGATGTTGACGATCCAGCCCTCACCTTGCTTGCGCATATGTGGCGCAGCGGCTTTCGTCAGAACGAAAGGCGTTCGCAGGTAATGATCCACAGTCCGGTCAAACGTCGCGAGGCTCATGTCTTCGATCACCGAGTAGTCGGCAAAACCGGCATTGTTGATCAAGATGTCGATGCGGCCGGTGCGCTCCACAACCTCCTCAAGCAACCGACGACGCTGCTGAGCATCCTCCAGGTTGGCCGCCAGGCCGAACGCTTGACCACCCGCACTCTCGATCAGGGCGACCGTCTCGCCAACGGTGCCCGGCAGTGTGCGGCTGGCGCCGCTTCGCGTCGATGAGGACGGCAGGTGGGACCGAGCCGTGACCGCGACCGTCGCGCCCTCGGCGGCCAACCGCTGCGCGATTGCCCGGCCGATCCCCCTGCTGCTTCCGGTCACTAAAGCTGTTCTACCCGAGAGCAATTGATTCATCGGAGTTCGAAGTGCTCTTCGATCGGCGCGCGGTGCTGATGCCAGAGGTCGACGAGGCGGTACGGCGTCGCCACCACCACCCGACCCGAACCCGAGCGGTAGTAGGTGTGCGCATTCGGCGTGTGACACCACACCGTGCCCGTCATCGCCTCGTCGATCCCGGCCACATAGTCGGTGTAGGCCTGCTGCGTCACTTCCATCGTTGTCGCTCCACGCAGCGCCATCAGTTGCAGGCATTCCATGATGTAGTGCGCCAGCACTTCCATCGAGAAGTTAGCGCCGGCACCGTGGCCGGGACTGTAGTTCGGCGCCGAATTGATGAACAGATTGGGGAATCCGGGCACTGTGCCGCCCCGATACGCGCGGGGGCTCTCACCCCACTCGTCTGAAAGCCTGCGCCCGTCGCGGCCGCGGATGTCGACGGTGGACAGGAAGTCGAGGTGGTAACCGGTGGCGTAGATGATGATGTCGAGCTCAATCTGTCTGCCATCCTTTGTCACAATGCCTCTGCGGTTGACCCCGGCAGGTTCGCTGGCTTCCACGTCCACGTGGTCTTGGGTAAGCGCCGCGTAATAGCCGCCCGGGTCCCGGATGATGCGCTTGCCGTAAGGCGCAAAGTCGGGGGTCACCTTCTTGGCCAGTTCGGTTCCGACACCGAAGGTCTCGTTGATGTACGTCATGCACATCTGCAAGAGCACATCGTTGGCGGGTGAGATCGACAGATGTGTTTTCGACCATTCTGGATCCTGCAGGATGACGGGATAGTTGTTGTCCGCCGTGCCCCAATACGACTTCAACCGATTCCAGTTCGCGTAGTACGGGAGGTGCCGACCCAGGTAGCGGCGGTACTCGGGAACATCATCAGTCGCTCTTTTACGGGGCGCCACCCAGTGCGGTTGCCGCTGGAACACGGTCAGGTGCTCGACATCATCGACACACGCGTCGACGATCTGTACTGCGGTACAGCCGGCACCGACGATCGCCACCCGCTTGCCGGCGAGATCCAGCGAAGGATCCCACCGCGCGGAGTGAATACTCGTGCCCGCGAATGTATCTCGGCCTTCGAGATCCGGCCATCGTGGGCGATTGAGGTAGCCCGCCGCAGTGATCACGACGCGCGCATGGGTGATGTCGAGTTCGCCATCGCGACTGACGCTACGAATCTGCCACTGCTCGCGGTCCTCATCCCACCACAGGGCTTCGACCTCGGTACGGAATCGGGTGTGCGCACGCAATCCGTATTTGTCGGCCAGCAGAACCAAGTAGTTCTGATACTCCGCGCCCTGCGGATAGTAGCTCGTCCAATTCGGGTTCACCTCACGCGACAACGAGTAGAACGCCGAGGGCGTGTCTACCCCGATACCCGGGTAGGTCGTCGTCAGCCAGGTACCACCGACTTCGTCATTGCGATCGAAGATCTGGTAACCGACCCCGAGGTCAGCAGCGGCGAGCGCGGCAATGATGCCGGCGATGCCCGCACCGATAATTGCCACGTTCGTTGTCTCGGGGATCGGCACCGTACGCGGCAGCACTGGTTGGGAGGGATGAAAACCGCCCTGCTCGAGCAACAGGGGAACGAACTCGTCATCGACTTCGGATCCCAGTGCCAGCGGTAGCAAGCGTCCAAAGAGATCGGGGTCGTCGGCAGGTACGGCCTTAGCCCCGCGCGGCGACCGCACCGCAGCAATCACCTCGTCGACCAGTTCTGCCGCGGTCGCAGGATCGGTGATGCCGGCCCGCTCCGGGGGGTCGGGGACGTGCGTGATCTTCGGCGCGAACCGGTCGACCACACTGCGGTCACCGGTCAGCTGCGCCAATACCGCAACGAGTACCCCCGGATCCGCCTTCAGCAGATTGGCCCGGAATTCGCCGGAATCTACGCGGGTGCCAGAACTCACGGCCGCAAGTATCAAGTCCTTCGCGCGCCGCGCGGGCGCGCTTGCCTACTGAGCGGGAGCTTGGAAGAAGGTGTTCCACTGACCGGACATCGTCCCTATACCCGGGGCCGCAGCGGAGTTGACTCGCGCCCATGAGCGACGAGGTTACGCTTTCCGAACTGCAAGAGTTCATCGCGGGCTTCTGGTATCACTACGACGAGGCGCACTACGACGCCCTGGCGAATTGTTATGCCGAGGACGTGCACTACGTGACCCGAAGCGACTCGGGTGCAAGTCCTTTCGAAGAGTTGATGTCGCCCGATCTGCGCGGTCGCGACTCGGTCATGAAGTGGCTTGCCGAGCATCGCAAACAGAGCCCCTACCCGTTACGCCACCACGCCACCAACCTGCACCGCACCAGCACCGGCGGTGAGATCACTCGCGCGCGCTTCTATATTTTCGTCAACCAGATCGCCAACTTCGTCCCGTTCGCGGTATCCACCGGCATAGCCAACGTCGCCGTGTGGCGCGGCGCCAAGGGGCTGGAGTTCACGGACATGGACATCGTTCTCGACACCACGAACTCGGTGCTCCTTTCCGGTGTCACCGCGGACAGCGCTGCCGGTTCGTGAGTGCCCGCGAAAAATTCTCTGGCGGCGTGGCCGTCATCACCGGGGCCGGTGGCGGTATCGGGGCGGGACTGGCGCGCCATGCCAGCCGATTGGGCATGACGGTAGTGCTCGCCGACGTCGACGCCGAGGCCATCGCGGCGCTACGCGTCGAACTCACCGCAGCGGGAACCGATGTGGTCGACGTGGTCTGCGACGTGCGCGACCCCGGTGCCCTACAAGGGCTGGCGGAGAGCACCTACAGGGACCTCGGACCAGTGCGACTGCTGGTGAACAACGCTGGAATCGAACAGTTCGGCTATTTGTGGGACACGCCCGTCGCCAATTGGAGGCGTGTGATCGACATCAACATCAGCGGAGTCTTCTACGGTTTGCGGGCGTTTCTGCCAAAGATGATGGCGACCGATGATCCGGCCTGGGTGTGGAACCTTTCGTCGGTCGGCGGCGTGGTGACAATTCCATTGCAAGCGCCTTACATCACCAGTAAGCATGCCGTGCTCGCAATGACCGAGTGTCTGTACCTCGACGTCCAGTCGGCCGGACACGATCACCACATCCACGTGCAAGCGGTGCTGCCGGGTGCGGTGGTATCCAGCATCTTCGAATCCGCGGGTGGCGTCGACGCCGATGAGGCCGCCGATAGAACTGGTGTCAATGCGGCCGAGGCGCAGCGCGCGGCCATGCTGGAGATCAAGACGCGTGCCATGGATCCGCTGGCGGCCGCCGAGACCATATTCGAGCAGGCGGCGCAGGGTCGCTTCTATCTGCTCACCCAGCCGGACTATGTGTCGGCAGCTATGACCGATCGGGCGAATGTCCTTATCGAACAACATCCCCCATCACGACGATGACCTCTGAAATCGCCCAAGCAACCCTGGATCCCGACGCCGCCGCGCGAATTGCATCGTTCGGCGACCTCCCGCCGATGCGCCAACGTGGATTGGCCGCGGTGCGCGCCGCAATCGAGGCCGCGCCGCTTCCCCAGGATATGCCAGAGATGGCCAGGATCACCGACCGCATCATCCCCGGGCCGGCTGCTCCCATCCCCCTCCGAATCTACTGTCCCACAGTCGATTCCCGGAGTCCGGTTCTCGTTTTCTTCCACGGGGGCGGACTTGTCATGGGATCAAACCACTCGTTCGAACCGCTGGCCAGGGCGCTGGCAGCGGCCGCGGACGCGGCGGTCGTGGCGGTCGATTACCGGTTGGCCCCCGAGTGCGCACCGCCCGCCCAGTTCGAAGATGCCTATGCCGCAACCGAATGGGTATCGCAACACGCTCAGGAAATCGGCGTCGACGGCGAACGGCTCGCGGTTGTTGGCGACAGCGCTGGTGGTTCGCTGGCGGCGGCGGTTGCCCTCGCCGCGCGCGAACGTGGCGGCCCCGCCATCTGCGTGCAGGTGCTGTTATATCCGGGACTGGATCGGGACATGGACGCCGCGTCGATCACCGCGCTGGCGAATGCGCCGATGCTGCGCCGCGACGATATCGACTACCTGCATGCACTTGCCGACGGTGACGCGGGTCCGCCTCGTGATCCCTACCTCGTCCCCGCCTATGCCGCCGATCTGTCCGGACTGCCGTCGGCGATCGTGGTAACGGCGGAAGCTGATCCGATCAGAGATTGGGGTGAGGGATATGCGGTCCGCCTGCGCGATGCGGCGGTGCAGACCACCATCACCCGCTATCCGGGGATGTACCACGGCTTTCTGATGCGGTCTGATGTAACCGCACGCGGTCGTCTGGCCATCGCCGAAGTCGGCGGACTGCTGCGCGCGAAGTTCGCTCACCCATTGCCAGTCCAGCAATTCCGATGTAACACCAATCAACCCACTGCAGAAGGAGACACCTGATGCTCACCGATGATCGGCGATGGGAACTCTCCGACGTATTACGACCCGCCGCACCACCTCGCGAGATCGACACCGTCTATACCGACGACCAACGTGACAGACTGCTCGACGTCGTACGCAGCGAGGGCCCGTGGAAGCTGATCATTGCGCAACACTTCGCGTCAGCCGACGAATTGATCGCAACGATGAGCGGTGCCTTCCCAGAGGGATTTTCGCCCTCGCTCGACTTGTTTCTCACTCCGACCTTCCGCGGCTATCTCGCCAACTATGGCGCCGTGCTCTACCCGCAGCTGCACGACTGTTTCTACAATCCCCGGTTCCTGCAAATGGCCAAGGACTATTGGGACGCCGAGTATGCCAAACCTCAATTGATGCTTTTCAACATCAACGGACCCTGCGCGAATCGCGATCCTGGGCATCTGGATTCGCCCAGCTTCCGCGGTGTGCGGCACGAGAACGCGCCTACATGGCTCACAAGCGTCATGGGTAAGTCGGGCCTGTTCGGCGACTACCTGATCAAAATGGCGCAGGTGATCACCTGGTTTTCCCTCGACCAATCCAGTGGATTCACCTACTGGCCCGACGGTCCGCTCCGGGCGCCGAAGCGCGTCCTCCCGCCCGTCTACAATCGCGGCGTCGTCGTGCAGAACGAGATGATGGTGCATCGCGGCGAGGCGAATGGCCCTCTCGATCAACAGGTTCCGGCCGGATTGGCATTCGACACTGTGTTCACCGGTGACCCGAACGACCGCGACCAGTGGCTGCTGAAAAACGGTGATGCGGTCATCGCGCGCCACCATACCGCCGAACTGCGGTTCCTCGTGCACTGGTCGGCCGAGGTGTTCTCCGATTTCGACGAACTCAAAACGAACATGGACGGTTCCGACGACCTGACCATCGAGCGGGCCATCGACATCATGGTCGATGATGTCAACGGGCGCGGGATCAAGCTCGACATTCCCGTTGAGCCGCTGCATGATCCGGCGTTCATCAGTGCGCTCAATGCCGCCTACGACCTGGGCGGCCCATCCAGCTACCCCGACGAGGCGCCGCTAAGCGCCTTCCAGTTGGCGTGAACCAAAAAGGATTGCACCCTGCAGCTTTTCGCTGATCGACGCGTCATCGTCACCGGGGCTCGCTCGGGTGTTGGCTTAGGCTCGATGGCGGGGCGTACGCCGGACAGATCCGAACTATAAAGCCGCGCCGACTCTTTCGTCGACGATGGTCAGGTCGCCGCATCGCACCGCGTCGGTGATCGACTCGCCCAGGGCTGCGCAAGCAAGGAAGACGCCACGATCGGCGTGCGCCGACATCTTCTGCGCTTCGGCGCGTTCAGCACAACGTGCCGAAGCGTCTGCGTTCCACTGCACGCTTGTCTGGTTCCACGTGCTCTTGCGAGCCAGTACCCGTGCTCCGCAATTGCGACACGTGACGGGCGACATGGGCATCTCGTCGAGGCGATTATCCCGCCCGGCCGACGAATCGAATGTCATCACACTGAGCCCGCGCCGGCCGCCTGGGCCGACATGTTGGCCTCGACCTCCTTCATCCACGCCTCGTAAGGCCGGGTGGTGTCGAGTTCGAACTCGAAGCGGTCCACCATATCTGGCTGCACGTCGGCCACATCGACATAGAACTGCTGATACCAATGGCGCAGCTGGTAGACCGGACCGTCCTCCTCGACCAATAGCGGGTTGTCGATGCGCGCCTTATGTCGCCAGATCTCCACATCCTGCTCGAACCCGAGTTTGACGTAGTCCCCGAGGCTGATCGCGGTCTGCATGGCTTGGTCGTCGGGTAGCGCGTCCGATTTCTTGACAATGATCCCGTATTGCAGGACAAAGGAATTCGAGTCGATCGGATAGTGACAATTGATGAGAATCGTGTTGGCGTCACCGTGCTCGTAGTGATAAGTCAGGTCGTCGATCATGAAAGATGGGCCGTAGTACGACGCCACTGATGTCGTACCCAGCATCTGCGAACCAACGCTGCCGCCCATATCGGGCCGACTGCCACCGTTCATGTACTGCGTCGCCACGTGCCCCTCGAAGATGTTTTTGAAATATGTGGGCAACGAGCCGTGGATGTAGAAAAAGTGCGCCATGTCCACAACGTTGTCGATGATTTCCCGGCAGTTGCTGTTCACGACCGTGGTGTACCAGTGCCAGTCAGTCCAGTCGTCGCGCGTGGCGCCCTCGATGCGCGGGATCGTGACGTCCGGCGGGGGCGGTCTGCGCTCGGGATCATTCCAGACGAATAACATGCCGTCCTGTTGCAGCGTGGTCCACGCTTGCGTGCGGGCCAGTTTGGGGGTGCGCTTGCTGTAGGGCACTTTCTTGCATCGCCCGTCGCCGCCCCAGCGCCAGTCGTGGAACGGGCACGCGATCTCGTCGCCCTTGACCTCGCCCTGAGAAAGGTCACCGCCCATGTGCCGGCAGTATCCGTCGAGCACGTTGATGTTCCCGTCCCCGCCGCGGAAGACGACGAGCTTTTTGCCGAAGGCGGTGATCGCGTGCGGCTTGCCGTCACCGAAATCTTTGGTCAGGCCCAGGCAGTGCCAGCCGCGGGCGAACCGTGTCGGTGCGGCCTGCGCTTCAATGAGCCGAACTTCGTCGGCCTCGGTCTGCGACGTCATGGGCACGATTTAACTCCCCACGCCGGTTGATGGGGATGGCTTGTTCCACTGACCAGGACGGCTCGTCCCGCGTGACACCGCTCCGGCATACCGTTTCGAACGTGACGACGCAGAGCACGACTATCCCTGCCGGCCTCAGGGTCGCCGACGCGACCGTCGACCTGCTGGTCGTCGGCTCCGGAACGGGCCTCGCGGCGGCCCTCGCCGCCCACGAATTGGGGCTATCGGTGCTGGTAGTGGAGAAATCGTCCTATGTGGGCGGCTCGACCGCGCGGTCCGGTGGCGCGCTGTGGCTGCCCGCCAGCCCGGTGCTGCGGGACGCCGGTGCGCACGACACCGCACAGAGCGCGGCGACGTACCTGGATTCGGTCGTCGCGGGCTCGGCGCCCCAGCAGCGGTCAACCGAGTTCCTGACGCATCTACCGGCGACGGTCGACATGCTGCGCCGGACGACTCCGCTGCGACTGTTCTGGGCACGCGACTATTCCGACTATCACCCCGAAGAACCTGGCGGCAGCGCGG
>NZ_JAFAUS010000053.1 GCF_019243155.1 Mycobacterium sp. | reverse complement strand
CAGGTCGACGTGCTGCGGGAGGTGTTGCTCGGCCTGCTGCAGGACGACCCGACGCTCGAGCCGCGCGACATCCTGGTGATGTGCCCCGACATCGAGACGTACGCGCCGCTGATCGTGGCGGACTTCGGGCTCGGCGACGTCGTGCACGGCGCGCATCCCGCGCACCGGTTGCGGGTTCGGCTCGCGGACCGCTCGCTAATTCAGACCAACCCGCTGCTGGGCGTCGCCTCGCAACTGCTGGCGCTGGCGGGCAGCCGAGTGACGGCCAGCGAGGTGCTCAGCTTCGCGCAGAGCGCACCGGTGCGCGCCCGCTTCGGATTCACCGATGATGATCTCGAGGACATCACCCGCTGGGTACGGCAGGCGAACATCCGGTGGGGCTTCGACCAGGAGCACCGGCGGCCCTATCACGTCGACTTCGTGCACAACACATGGCGATTCGGCATCGACCGGGTGCTCGCCGGTGTCGCGATGTCCGATGACTCGCACGCCTGGATAGACGCGACGTTGCCCCTCGACGACGTCAGCAGCAATCGTGTCCAATTGGCAGGTCAATTCGCCGAATTCGTCGACCGGTTGCAGCGGGTGATCGATTCGCTCACCGGCGTGCGGCCGTTGCACGAGTGGCTGGCCGCCCTGGCCGACGGCATCGAACTGCTCGCGTATGCAGATGAATCGGACATGTGGCAGACCAGCCAGATGCAGCGTGAGTTCGCCCTGACGCTGGCCGACGCGGGCCCGCGGGCCGACACGCCGATGCGGCTGCCCGACATCCGGGCGCTGCTCGACGGACGCCTGGCCGGGCGTCCGACGCGGGCCAACTTCCGCACCGGCACGCTGACGGTGTGCACCATGGTGCCGATGCGCTCGGTGCCGCATCGCGTGGTCTGTCTGGTCGGCTTGGACGACGGGGTTTTCCCGCGGCTCGGCGTGGTCGACGGAGACGATGTGCTCGCCCGCGACCCGATGACCGGTGAGCGCGACATCCGTTCCGAGGACCGGCAATTGCTGCTCGACGCCGTCTGCGCCGCGACGGAGAAACTGGTGATCACCTACACAGGGGCCAACGAATACTCTGGGCAACCGCGCCCGCCCGCGGTGCCGCTGGCCGAACTCCTGGACACCTTGGACCTGACCACGCCGGTGATGATCCGGAAGCAGATTGTCGTCGAACATCCGTTGCAGCCCTTCGATATTCGCAACGTGATGCCGGGCGAGCTGGTACCGAAGGTTCCGTTCAGCTTCGATCCGACCGCGTTGCGCGCGGCCCAGGTCAGCTCACGGGAACGCCGCGAACATCCCAAGTTCATCTCGGGGCCGCTGCCGCCAGCACCCCCGGAGGACGTCGGCCTTGCCGACCTCATCGGCTTTTTCAAAGATCCGGTGAAGGGCTTCTTCCGGGCACTGGAATTCACGCTGCCGCGAGATGTCGACGGCGTGCAGGATGCGATGCCGGTCGACATCGACAGCCTCGAGGAGTGGACGGTCGGCGACCGGATGCTGGGTGACATCCTGCGCGGGATGACCCCCGATCAGGCGCGTCAGGCCGAATGGCGCCGGGGCACACTGCCGCCCGGCCAACTCGGTTGGCGCAAGGCGGCCGAGGTTCGCGATCAGGCCGCGCTGCTGGCCGCCGCCGCGCAACAGTACCGCCCTGCGCACGGGCAGGCGTACGACGTCGACATCGACCTGGGTGACGGGCGAAGACTCACCGGCACGGTGTCTCCGGTCTACGGCCGGCGCCTGGTGTCGGTCACCTTTTCCAGGCTGGACGGCAAGCATCTGCTCGAGTCGTGGATTGCGTTGCTGGCGTTGGTCGCTCACGACCGCAGTCGCGATTGGTCGGCGGTGTGCATCGGCCGCCCCAAGAGGGGCGCCGCAGTCCGGGTCGAGGGGCTGGGCCGCCCGGACGCGGACGCCGTTGAGTTGCTGCGCGACCTGGTCGCGATCTACGACGCGGGCCGCCGCGAGCCCATCCCGTTGCCCATCAAGACGTCCTACGCCTGGGCCGCCGCGCGCTACGAGGGTGACGACCCGGTGCGGGCGGCCGAATTCCGTTGGAAATCCGACCGGTATCCGGGAGAAGACGAGGCGCCCGCCCACGTGCGGGCGTGGGGCAAAAACGCACGCCTGGGCGACCTTATGCAGCCCGTCAGACCGGGCGAGGAGTGCGACGGTGAAGATCACCGGCTCGGCGCCTACTCCGCCCGGCTCTGGCTGCCGATGCTGCGCTCCGAGAGGAAGCCGTAGATGGAGCGTTTCGATCTGCTCGGCCCGCTGCCGGCCGCCCACTCCACCACGGTGCTGCAGGCCAGCGCGGGCACCGGCAAGACGTTCGCGTTGGCCGGCCTGGTGACTCGTTATCTCGCCGAGGGTGCGGCGACGCTGGACCAGATGCTGCTCATCACGTTCGGACGCGCGGCCAGCCAGGAGCTGCGGGAACGCGTCCGCTGCCAAATCGTCGACGCGGTAATCGCTTTCGACGATCCGGCCACCGTCGGCGATAACCAGCTGGTGGCACGTCTGCTGGACGGCACCGACGATGAACGCGACGCACGCAAGCGGCGGTTGCGCGACGCGCTGGCCGGTTTCGATGCGGCGACGATCGCCACCACGCACCAGTTCTGCCAGCTGGTGTTGAGGTCGCTCGGCGTGGCCGGGGACACCGCCGCCAACGTCACCCTGCTGGAGAGCCTTGACGAGCTGGTCGCCGAGATCGTCGACGACCTGTACCTGGCCCACTTCGGGCAGGGTCGCGACGACCCGGTGCTGCAGTATCGCGATGCGCTGAGGTTAGCCCGCGAGGTGGTCAACAATCCGGCGACCGAGCTGCGGCCCGAGAACGCGGAAGCGGGTTCGCAGGCCGCCGTTCGTGTCGGGTTCGCGAAAGAGGTGCTGGCCGAACTGGAAACGCGCAAGCGGCGGCTCGGCGTGCTCGGCTACGACGATCTATTGAGCCGGTTGGCCGCCGCGCTGGACACCGACGACTCCCCCGCCCGGGTGCGCATGCGGCAACGCTGGCCGATCGTGATGGTGGACGAGTTCCAGGACACCGACCGGGTCCAGTGGCAGGTGATCGACCGCGCGTTCAGCGGGCAGTCCACCGTGATCCTGATCGGTGACCCCAAACAGGCCATCTACGCGTTTCGCGGCGGCGACATCGCGACGTATCTCCAGGCGGCGAAGACGGCCGGTGAGCGGAAAACCCTGGCTACCAACTGGCGCAGCGACTCCGCGCTCGTCGAACGGCTGCAGGTGGTGCTTCGCGGCGCCGAGCTCGGCGACCCCGCGATCGTGGTCGAGGACGTCCAGGCGCATCACCGGGGTCACCGCCTCGCCGGCGCGCCGTGCAACGACCCGTTCCGGTTACGGGTGGTGAAGCGGCCGACGCTGGGCCGCAGGGGTATTCAGAACCTGCCGCTCGACGACCTGCGCCAGCACATCAGCGCCGACCTCGCCACCGACATCCGCGCGCTGCTGGCCGGTGACGCGACATTCGACGGTAAGCCGCTGCGGCCCCGCGACATCGCGGTGATCGTGGAAAGACACAAGGACGCCCGGGCATGCTTCCGGGCGCTCTGCGAGGCGGGTATCCCCGCGGTGTACACCGGAGACTCCGACGTGTTCAATTCCGAGGCCGCCGATGACTGGCTGTGTCTCCTTCAGGCCTTCGACCAGCCGCACCGCCCCGGCATGGTGCGCGCGGCCGCGGCGACGCTGTTCTTCGGGGAGACCGCGGAAACGCTTGCGGCGGGCGGTGATCCGCTGACCGACCGGATAGCGGAGACGTTGCGGGAATGGGCCGGGCACGCGCGGGAACGCGGGGTCGCGGCCATCTATGAAGCCGCGAAACTTCGGGGCATGGGCGATCGCGTGCTGTCCTGGGAGGACGGCGAGCGACACATGACCGATCTGGCGCACGTCACACAGCTCCTGCAGGACGTCGCCCACCGCGAGAGGTTGGGCCTGCCGGGGCTGCGTGACTGGCTGCGCAGGCAGCGCGACGAAAGCAGCGGCGCAACGGAACGCAATCGGCGACTCGACAGCGATGCCACCGCCGTGCAGGTCATGACGGTGTATGTGGCCAAGGGTTTGCAATTCCCCATCGTGTATCTGCCGTTCGCGTTCAACCGCAACACCCAGGACCGCGACATGGTGCTGTTCCACGACGACGGCGTGCGGTGCCTGCACATCGGCGGCAAGGACAGCCCGGACTTCGGAGTCGCCGAAAGGCTCGGCCGCCAAGAGGACGCCAACGATGGCAGCCGGCTGACCTACGTCGCGCTGACACGCGCCCAGTCGCAGGTGGTGGCGTGGTGGTCGCCGGCGTACTACGAGCCCAACGGCGGGCTGTCACGCCTGCTGCGCGGCCGCCGGCCGGGGGAGCCGTGCGTGCCGGACCGGTGTGAGCCCGCGAAGATCTCCGATGACGACGCTCTTGCCAGGCTGCGTGAGTGGGAGGCGGCTGGCGGTCCGGTCATCGAGGAGTCGGTGGTGGCCGCGGCGGTTTCCGTTGCGCCCGAGCGGGTTCCGTCGAACCTCGACAGCAGGCACTTTCACCGCAACATCGATACCGGGTGGCGGCGCACCTCCTACTCGGGTCTGATCCGGCTGGCGGAGACCACCGGGGTGGGCAGTGAGCCGGAGGTCACCGAACTCGACGACGAGGTCGCCGACATCGCGCTGAGCCAGGACGCATCCGGACCCGACCTGCCCTCGCCCATGGCCGACCTGCCGACCGGCGCGAAATTCGGCTCGCTGGTGCACGCCGTGCTGGAGACGGCGGACCCGCACGCCGCGGACCTAGCCGCCGAGTTGGAGACGCACATCCGCAGACACTCGGTCTGGTGGCCGGTCGCGGTGGAACCGGACATCCTGGCCGCGGCCATGGTGCCGATGCACGACACCCGGTTGGGTCCGCTGGCCGACGGTTTGACGTTGCGACAGATCGGGCTGCGAGACCGGTTGCGGGAGCTGGATTTCGAGGTCCCGCTGGCCGGTGGCGACCTGCGTTCGGCCGCGCCCGATATCCGCCTGGCGGATGTGGGGATGCTGCTACGCGAGCACCTGCCCGCCGGTGACGCGCTGGCGTCCTATGCCGACCGGCTGGCGGGTCCCGCGCTCGGTGATCAGTCACTGCGCGGGTATCTCTCCGGTTCGATCGACGCCGTGTTGCGGGTGCCCGCCGGTTCGGGGCATCGCTATCTCGTCGTGGATTACAAGACCAACTGGCTGGGTGATCCGGAGCGGCCGTTGACCGCCGCCGATTACGATCGCCCTCGGATGGCCGAGGCGATGCTGCATTCGGATTACCCTTTGCAGGCGCTGCTGTATAGCGCTGTGCTGCATAGGTTTCTGCGCTGGCGACTGCCGGATTACGACCCCGCAACCCATCTCGGCGGGGTCCTCTATCTGTTCGTGCGCGGCATGTGCGGCGCCGACACACCCGCGACCGGCGGGCACCCGGCAGGGGTGTTCAGCTGGCAGCCGCCGCCGTCGCTGGCCGCAGCTCTCTCGGATCTGCTCGACGCGGGGAGGGCGGTCGCATGACGCTGGAGTCGATCCGCGCCGACGGACTCTTGCGAACGTTCGCAGAAGCCGACGTCTTCGAGCCCGCCGACATCCATGTGGCACAGCGCCTTACGGCGCTGGCCGGCGAGGCCGATGATCGGGTGGCATTGGCGATCGCGTTAGTGGTGCGCGCGGTGCGGGGCGGTTCCGTGTGCGTGGATCTGCGGACCGTGGCGGCGCAGGTCGATATCCCCGACCTGCCGTGGCCCGTCGCCGACGAGTGGATGGCCGCCGTGCGGGCCAGCTCCCTGCTCGGATCGCCGCCGGTGCTGCGGCTTTTCGGCGACCTGCTGTACCTGGACCGGTACTGGCTGGAGGAAGAGCAGGTGTGCGCCGATCTGCTCGCGTTGTCGGTGAGCCGGTCCAGCGTCGAACTGCCGGGCTACGAAAGGCTTTTCCCGCAGGGGTACCACGAGCAACGAGCGGCCGCCGAAATCGCGCTGTCGCAGGCGGTCACCGTGCTGACGGGTGGTCCCGGTACCGGGAAGACCACGACGGTCGCCCGGCTGCTCGCGTTGCTCGTCGAGCAGGCCGAGGTCGCCGGTGTGCCGCGGCCCCGCATCGCGCTGGCCGCGCCGACCGGCAAGGCGGCGGCCCGGCTGGCCGAGGCGGTGGCCGCCGAGGTCGAGCAGCTCGGATCGGCGGACCGGGCGCGACTGACCGGCCTGCGGGCGACCACGCTGCATCGGTTGCTGGGGTCGCGGCCCGATACATCGGTGCGCTTCAAGCACAATCGCGGCAACCGGCTACCGCACGATGTGATCGTGGTCGACGAGACCTCGATGGTGTCGCTGACCATGATGGCCCGGCTGCTGGAAGCGGTCCGCCCGGACACCCGGCTGATCCTGGTCGGTGATCCCAACCAGTTGACCTCGGTGGAAGCCGGCGCGGTGCTGGCAGATCTGGTGGAAGGCCTGGCCGCGCGCGACGATGTGAAGGTCGCCGCGCTGCGCACGCCGCACCGGTTCGGCGAGTCGATCGGCGCGCTGGCCGAGGCGATTCGGATCGGCGACGCGGATCGCGTGCTGGACCTGTTGGCGGCCGGCGGTGGACACATCGAGTGGGTGGATTCCGACCGCCCGGCGGACCGGCTGCGCCAGGTGCTGGTCCCGCATGCGCTGCGGCTGCGGGAGGCCGCGACGCTCGGTGCGGCCGAGGTGGCACTGGCCACGCTAGACGAACACCGGCTGCTGTGTGCGCATCGGCGGGGGCCGTTCGGTGCCGCGTACTGGAACACGCAGGTGCACAGGTGGATTGCCGAGGAGACGGGCCAGCCGGCCTGGTCGCAGTGGTATGCCGGCCGGCCGCTGCTGGTCACGGCCAACGACTACGGGCTGCGCGTCTACAACGGCGACACCGGCGTGACCGTGGTGGGCGCCGACGGCCTGCGGGCCGTCATCGCCGGCGCGACCGGTCCGCTCGACTTCGCGATCAGCCGGCTCGGCGACGTGGAGACGATGCACGCCATGACCATTCACAAGAGCCAGGGCAGCCAGGCTACGGAGGTGACGGTCCTACTGCCACCGGAGGATTCGCGATTGCTTACGCGGGAGCTGTTCTACACCGCGGTGACACGCGCCAAGGTCAAGGTGCGGGTCGTGGGTCCCGAGCCCTCGGTGCGCGCCGCGATCGACCGACGGGCGGCGCGGGCGAGCGGATTGGCGCAACGGCTGCGGTCGTTCAGCTAGCGGCGGCGGTGCCACCGGATCGGGCCTTCGCGCATCCGTGCGGGTCACGGATCACGGTGAGTTGGGCGGGTGCGGGCAAGCCGCGGCGGGTTGGAAATAGCCGAGTGAGGTGGGGCGACGCCGGTGCGGAACAATCGTGGCAGCATGGACGACAGCGACGACCCCGCACCGACATCGGATCCCACGTCTCGACGGGGCCACATCATCCGGTTGGCCGTGTTCGCATGCTTTCTGGCCGTCATGTTCTATCTGGTGGCCGTCGCGCACGTCATCGACATCGAGGAGATCCGGCGGCTGGTGAAGGCCACCGGGCCGGCGGCGCCGCTGACGTATGCGGTGGTGTCGTCGGCGCTCGGCGCCTTGTTCGTGCCCGGGACGATTCTGGCCGCGGGCAGCGGGCTGCTGTTCGGTCCGCTGCTGGGCGTCTTCGTCACCCTGGGCGCCACAGTGGGTACCGCGGTCATCGCGAGTTTCCTCGGCCGCCGCGCCGGCCGGGACAGCGCGCGGGCGCTGCTCGGCACGGCGCGAGCCGATCGCATCGACGCCCTGATCGGACGGCGGGGACTATGGGCTGTCGTCGGTCAGCGTTTCGTTCCCGGCATTTCGGACGCGCTCGCGTCCTACGCCTTCGGAGCGTTCGGAGTTCCGTTGTGGCAGATGGTCGTTGGCTCGTTCATCGGCTCGGTTCCGCGGGCGTTCGTCTACACGGCGCTGGGCGCCTCGATCGGCAACCGGTCGTCACCGCTGGCCTACGCGGCGATAGCGGTGTGGTGCATCACCGCGATCGCCGGCGCGTTCGCCGCGCACCGCGGCTTCCGAAAGTGGCGCGGGCGCGGCGATCCCGACGAGGCGCCGCGCTAACCCGCCGTCCGCTGCGCCGCTACGAACAGATTCCCGGGCACCGCGTCCTGCACCTCTTGGGCTGCTCGCCGCCCGTAGCCTGCCATCAGCTCGTCGGACGGTGTCACGGTCACGTCCCACCCGTGGCGGCGGAACCAGTCACCGACGTCCTCGCGCTCCTCGAAGTACCACAGCTCGTCGGTGCGGGGAATCTCCCGGTCCGGATCCACCTTGGCCATCAGCCCGCGGACTCGTTCCATCCGCTCCCGACGCTTCGCGCGGAAGTCCGGATCGAGGAACTTCGGACCAAGCGCCTCCACGGCCACCCGGCTGCCGGCGGCGGTGAGCCCGTGCACCCGGTTGAACAGCAGCTCCTGCGCGGCGGCCGGCAGATACGGCATCAGCCCCTCCGCCGACCAGACGCTGGGCGCTGACGTGTCAAAACCGGCCTGCCGCAATGCATCCGGCCAGTCCTGGCGCAGATCGACCGGGACTGCGATCCGGTTGCAGGCCGGTTCGGAACCGTGCGCGGCCAGCGTCGAGGATTTGAAGTCCAGCACCCGGGGCTGGTCGAGTTCGTAGACCGTCGTTCCGTCCGGCCAGGGCAACCGCCAGGCCCGCGCGTCCAGGCCGGCGGCCAAGATCACCGCCTGGCGGATTCCCGCGCCCGTCGCCGAGAGGAAGAACTGGTCGAAAAACGCTGTCCGCGAAGCCATATAGCCCACCATCGCCTGCATCTGCAACGGCAACTCGGGTTCGGCTTCGACGACCTCCGGGGGCAGCTGTCCGACGGAATGCCAATTCCACACGCCGTCGCCGGCGGCGTCGAGGAAGACCTGCGCGAACGGATCGCTGATCAACGGATTTTCACTGCGGGTCTCCGCCGCGCGGGCCGACGCCACGCCGAGCGCGGTCGCACCCACACTCTCGGTGATCTCCCAGCTGTCGTTGTCGGTCCTTGCCATGATCAGTTCCCCCCATTGAGTTCGGCCGCCACGAATAATGTCTGCGGCGCGGCGTCTTCGATGTCGTGTCGCGGCCTGCGGTCGTAGCCGGCCATCAGTTCCTCCGCCGGTGTCACCGTCACATCCCAGTCGTGCCGGCGAAGCCAGTCGCCGACGTCTTCACGATCCTCGAAGTACCACAGGTCCTGCACGTCGGGGATACTCCGTTCCGGGTCGAGTTCGGCCATCATGTCGCGCACCCGCTGCATCGTCTGACGCTGCCTGTCGCGAGCACCCTCGTCGTTGAAGTCCGGACCCGGCGCCTCGACCGCGATGCGACTGCCCGCGGCGCCCAGCGCCTGAACACGCTCGAACAGCAACTCCTGAGCGGCGGCCGGCAGGAAAGGCAACAGTCCCTCGGCCGACCATGCGCTCGGCGCCGTTGCGTCAAATCCGGCCTCCCGCAACGCGGCAGGCCAGTCGTGGCGCAGGTCGACGGGAACATTCACCAGCGTGCAGGTCGGTTCCGCGCCGTGTTCGCGCAGCGCGGACGCCTTGAATTCCAAGACTTGTGGCTGGTCGAGTTCGTAGACGGTAACGCCGCCCGGCCAGGACAACCGCCACGCTCGGGAGTCCAAACCCGCAGCCAAGATCACCACCTGGCGCACTCCCGCGCGGGTCGCGTCGAGAAAGAAGTTGTCGAAAAACGCGGTGCGGGCGGCCATGTAATCGACCATCCCCTGCATCCGCGGCGCCAGGTCGGGCTCGGCCTCGGTGATCTGGGCGGGCAGATCGGGAGCCGCGAACCAGTTCCACACGCCTTCCCCGGCGGCCTGCAGGAAGACGCGCGCGAACGGGTCGCTGATCAGCGGGTTTTCGCTCTCGGACTCGGCGGCGCGGGCGGCCGCCACGCCGAGTGCGGTGGCACCCACACTTTCGGTGATCTCCCAGCTGTCATTGTCGGTTCTGCCCACGCCCAAGCCCTCCAATTCGCTAGTCCGTCTAGATACACGACCCTACGCGCGCTACGTGTGTGCTGGCTGTCATGCAGCCGGGTATCCGGTTAACTAGCAACATGCGGGTTGACGGGCGAGAGATCAGCGTCTCCGGCAGATTGCTGCAGCCGATGACCCGCCGATTCAATGACATCTTGCGGCTGCTTATGGCCGCGGCTTTTTTCGCGGTCGTGATCACGAGTTCGGTGATCACCCGCCCGCAATGGATATCGCTCGAGAAATCCGTTTCGCAGATCGTCGGAGTGTTATCGCCCACGCAATCCGAAGCGGTATATCTCGTGTACGGATTCGCGATTGTTGCGCTGCCATTCATCATCCTGACCGGCCTGATCGTGGCCGGCCAGTGGAAACTGCTGGGCGCATATGCGGCCGCCGGGTTGATCGCAATCATTCTCTTGTCGATCACCGCCACCGGCATCGCGGCACCACGCTGGCACTTCGACGTCCCCGAGCGGCTCAGCACGCTTCCGGCGCAATTCCTCGACGACCCGCGCTGGATCGGGATGCTGGCGGCGGTGCTGACCGTCTCCGGACCATGGCTGCCCGCGCGCTGGCGGCGTTGGTGGTGGGCGCTGTTGCTGGCCTTCGTGCCCATCCACCTCGTGGTCAGCGCCATCGTGCCGGCGCGCTCGCTGGTGGGTCTGGCGGTCGGGTGGTTCGTCGGGGCGCTGGTGGTGCTCGTCGTCGGCACGCCCGCACTGGAGGTGCCGCTGGAGGCTGCGGTGCGCGCCCTGGCCAAGCGCGGGTTCGAGGTCACGCGGATCGCCGTGATTCGCCCCGCCGGACGCGGGCCGCTCGTTCTTTCGGCCAGCGGCGAGACCCCAGAATGCACGGCGGTGGTCGAGTTGTACGGCCCGCATCAACGCAGTGGCGGCGCGCTGCGCCAGCTCTGGGGGAAGCTGAAGCTGCGTGACGCCGAGACCGCGCCGCTGGTGACGTCGATGCGGCGCGCCGTCGAATATCGCGGACTGATGGCGATCGCCATCGGTGAAGCGGGCGTGGCCAACACCGAGACGATCGCCGTCGCGCCCCTGGAGCGGGGCTGGATGCTGTACTCGCACAAGCCGCCTCGCGGCGTTCCCCTTACCGGCTGCGCGGACACCACGCCCGTCGGCCGGCTGTGGGATTCGCTGCGGGTCCTCAACGATCACCAGATCGCCCATGGTGATCTGCGCAGTCACCAGATCACCATCGACGACGGCACCGCGCTGTTCGGCGGCTTCGGCAACGCCGAATATGGCGCGACCGATGCCCAGCTCAAATCCGACATCGCGCAGCTGTTGGTGACGACATCGGCTGTGTACGAACCGAAGTCGGCTGTGAGTGCCGCAATCGACGTGTTCGGTAAGGACACGATCCTCAGCGCCTCGCGCCGATTGACGAAAGTGGCCGTGCCGAGGTCGATTCGGCGGTCGATCCCCGATTCCGGCACCGTCATCTCGGGGGCCCGCGCAGAGGTGAAGCGGCAAACCGGTGCCGATCAGATCAAAACGCAGACCATCACCCGGTTCACCCGCAGTCAGATCATCCAGCTGGTGTTGTTCGGTGCGCTCGTCTACGTCGCGTACCCCTTCATCAGCACGGCGCCGACGTTCTTCTCCCAGTTGCGGACCGCCAACTGGTGGTGGGCGCTGCTCGGCCTGTTGGTTTCGGCGATGACCTACGTGGGGGCGGCCGCCGCGTTGTGGGCCAGCACCGACGGAACGGTGAACTTCTGGAAGCTGTCAATCGTGCAGGTGGCCAACACCTTTGCGGCAACAACCACCCCGGCGGGCGTCGGCGGCCTCGCGCTGTCCACCCGCTACCTGCAGAAGAACGGCCTTTCGGCGATGCGGGCCACCGCGGCGGTGGCGCTGCAGCAGGCCGTGCAGGTGATCGCGCACCTTTTGCTGTTGATCTTGTTCAGTGCGGTCGCGGGCGCGTCGATGAACCTCAAGCACTTCGTTCCGAGTGCCACGATGCTGTACCTCATCGCGGGCGTGGCCCTGGGCATCGTCGGCACGTTTCTGTTCGTGCCCACGCTGCGGCGGTGGCTGGCGACCGAGGTGCGCCCCAAGCTCAACGAGGTGACGAGCGACCTGTTGACGCTCGCCCGCGAACCGCAGCGGCTAGCCCTGATCGTACTCGGTTGCGCGGGAACCACTCTGGGCGCCGCGCTGGCGCTGTGGGCCAGCGTCGAGGCGTTCGGCGGCGGTACCACGTTCGTCACCGTCACCGTGGTGACGATGGTCGGCGGGACGCTGGCGTCGGCCGCCCCGACTCCCGGCGGTGTCGGCGCCGTCGAAGCGGCGCTGATCGGTGGCCTGGCCGCCTTCGGGGTGCCTACGGCCATCGCTGTGCCGTCGGTCCTGTTGTATCGGGTGCTCACGTGCTGGCTGCCCGTGTTCGTCGGCTGGCCGGTGATGCGGTGGTTGACCAATAACGAGTTGGTCTGACGAGTCAACCGGTTGGGGTTTGCACATCCACGAAAACGGTTGACCTGCGCACGCTTTGACCGACCTTGGTGGTCAGGTACACCAGGTAGTACTCCTCGGGCACCGACTTCGCCACGGTGATGGGGACCGTGATGGAGGCTGATCCGTCGGATTTGAACTCACCGGATGTCGGCGGCACGGTGATGCCGGCGTCCGAGGACTCGCCGGTGACGGCGTAGCCGCCGGTACCCGCTGTCATCCGTTGCGCGTCGAGGGTCACGCTGCCCGAGTGCCCGGGCGCGATTGTGACATTGGGTTGAGAGATGTTGGTGGTCAACGCCGAACCGCCCACACTGAACGACGGCGGTGCGGATGACTCTTTCGTTCCCCAGGTTTCATCCGGATAGCCGGCGAGCGAGAAGTCCAGCGCGCCTCCTGTTCGGATGATCGCTTCGGGCAGCGACGTCCGATCGGTGGCCTGGTCGTCGACCTTGAGGCCGCTGATGTACTTGAGGTGGTGCGGCCCCGACGCCCCCGGCGCGGAGATCTGGATGGACTTCCCTTCGGGAAGCGTGATCACTGCGCGGTCGAAAAGCGGTGCGGCCACGGTGAGAATCGACGTCCCCGGCGTGCTCGGGTACAAGCCCAGCGCCGCCCAGACATACCAGCTGGCCAGCGCGCCCAGGTCGTCGTTGCCGGGCTCGCCGTCGGCCGTCGGCCCGAACAGCCCGCGCACCCGGTCGACCAGGTGCTGCGTCTTCCACGGCTGGCCGATGTAGTTGTACAACCACGGCACCGAGAAGCCAGGCTCGTTACCGGCCCACAGGTAGGGCTCATTGGGGCCGACGTTCAGTTCCTTGGTGAAGCGGTCGAGTCGCTCGGCCACCGCGGACCTGCCGCCGAGGGCGGTCACCAGGTCCGCGACATTGTGGGGCACCGCCCAGACGTATTGCTCGGCGTTACCCTCGTCGTACCCGACCTGACCGAAATTGTTGGGGGACAGTACAACTGCGGCGCCGGGGCGGAAGAAACCGCTCCAGCTGCGGGGCACGATGCTCCGGTTGCTCGGGTTGAAAAGGTTCTGCCAGTACTGGGCCCGGTTCTGAAAATCGGCGGCGGTGGCGGCGTCGCCGAGCGAGTCGGCGAATCGGGAGATGGCGAAGTCGTCGACCGACCACTCGAGCGTGATCGAGGCATCGGCGATCCATCCTGGATGGCCGAACTCCAACGTGTACGGCGCATATCGGAACTTCTGGTAGGTGGCGGCCCCCGGCCGCTCCACGTAGCCGTCGAGCCCCACACCGCCCTTGTTCGCCGCGTCCACCATGTAACGCAACGCAGTCTTGACGTCGAAATCCTTGGCCCCGAAGGCATTCAGGTTCACGATCAGCGGGGTTACGCTGTCCCCGGTCATCTCGCCGGTCGCGGCGTTGGCGAAGGCCCAGCGCGGCAGAGCGCCGCTCTGGTCGGCGTCGTTGACCAGCGATTGGGCCATGTCGCCCGCTCGCTCAGGAAAAAGCAAGGCCTGCAACGCCGCCAGGCATCGATACGTGTCCCAGTCGGAGAAGTTGGCGTACTGCGTGTGCCCTTTGGCTACGGTGTGGATGAGCCCGTCAAACCCGAGGTAGCGTCCATCCGCGTCGTTGAACGTGTTGGGGTGCAACAACGATCGATACAGCGAGGTGTAGAAGGTCTCCAGATCGTCGTCTTTGCGGCCGGCGATCGTGATGCGTGACAGCGCCACGTTCCATTCCCTCGACGCGGCGGCACGGACGTCGTCGAAGCCGGCCGCACCCTCGGCCGCAAGGTTCGCCCGCGCGCCGTCGATTCCGACGTAGGAGATGGCCGTCCGCACCTCGAGCACCGAACCGGTCGGGAATTCCACGTACCCGCCGCTGTACGGCGCGTTAGCGCTTCGGGCGCCGGTGTGGACCGCATTGCCGTCCCAGGCGCCGTAGGAGATGAAGGGCTGGTTGAACTTCATCGCGAAGTACACGGTGTAGGCGTTCGGCTTATCGCAGAATCCGCCGCTGGTGGCCCAGCCGGTGATCGTGGTGTTGTCTTCCCCGATCTGGATGGTCGCACGGGAATTGCCGGCCAACGACGAACCCGGGCGCACATGCAACACGGCGGGGCGGCCGTTGCGTGGGTAGGTGAATCGGCCCACGCCCGTATGCGTTGTGGCGGTGAGCTCCGCCTTCACCCCGGTGCCCGGAAACCGCACCGTGTAGTAGCCGGGCATTCCCTGCTCGGTGTCGTCGTGGGCGATCCTCTCCCAGGCGTTCCACGGTTGCAGGCCACTGCCACCGGTGGTGGGCAGCATTGAGATGTCGCCGAACGCAGCACATCCCACCGACGCGTGGGTCATGCTGAACCCGGTGGAGCGTGGGTTGTCGTAGTTGTAACCGGCGTAGTTGTCAACGGTGTCCGGCGAGTACTGCACCATTCCGAACGGCACGGTGGCGCCGGGAAAGTTGTTGATCTCGCCCACGGTCTCACCCCCGGTCCCGGTGCCGATGAGCGTGGCGACGTGGTTGACCGGATCGGCGACCATCGCGGGCGGACCGTCATAGGCGACGGGTGGCGCCGCGGCAATGAAGGCCATGAAGACGACCGACGCCGCGAGGAGCGCGGCGATAGTCCTTCGTGACCGCATACCTGTCTCTTACACCGATAACCGTGTATTCGCGTGGCCATTTCCGAAACGAATTCGATAACGGTTAGCGATCCGGCCGTGCCCGACGAAATGTCCAAAAAGATCGTGGCAAATTTGGTCGCTAATTCGGTTAGTCTCAGTCCGGCGTGGCTGGCGCAGGTGGGGTGTTCGTGCTGCAGCTCAACGCCAACGCCCCGCGGACCGACCAGGGTCCGCTGATGGACGCCACCAACGTCATCGACGACCAGACGACCATCGGCAGCTGACGCAAACCATCAAATACGCCCCTGTTGAAGCGGTGGGGTTAGCCCTACGGTGAAGGCATGGCAGAGCAGTCGCATGCGATAGACGTCGGGGCTCCACCGTCGGCACTGATGCGAATCGTCAATCCCCTGCTGCGTTTCCTGCTGCGCACCCCGCTCGCAGGCGCCGCGCGCAAGCAACTGATGGTGTTGAGCTTCACCGGACGCAAAACGGGCCGTGTGTTCTCAATTCCGTTGAGCGCTCACGTGATTGACGGCCAGCTATATGCGCTGACCGGGGCGTCATGGAAACAGAACTTTCGCGGCGGCGCCGAATCGCAGGTCGTCTACGACGGCAAGACGACCGTCATGCGCGGCGAGCTGCTGCGTGACCGCGAGACAGTCTCCGACCTTTATCTGCGCTGCGCCGAGTCCTACGGCGTGCAGCGCGCACAGCGCATGATCGGGCTGAAATATCGCGAGCAGCGCATCCCGACACGCGACGAGTTCGCCGAGGCGGTCGACCGGCTTCACCTCGGGGCGGTTCGCCTGAGCCCGGCCGACTAGGGACTCTCGGCCTGCGACGCCCGCAGGTGGGCGGTGAGCAAACGCTGGTCGAATTGCGAGCGTGAAGCGACGGCGTCGGTGCCGAGCTCGGCGAAATCTTTGGCGATCTGTTGGGCGAGCAACCCCAGCTTCATGTTGCGCACCTGCGACAACGACTTGAGCAAGTCGAACGCGGCCACCTCATCGATGCCGTAGACCACCATCAGCATCCCCTTGGTCCGCTCGATCGCGCCGCGACGCTCGGCGATTTCGGCCACCTTCGCGCTGATGGCCTCCTCGCGCTTACGCGTCGAGGCCGGCGTGACATCGATGTAGAAGCCGTGCGTGCCAATGACGTTGCCGCCCTCATCGCAGAACTGGTCACCCACCACCACCACGTGGTGGGTGAGGCCACTGGTGTCGACGATGCGATGCCGGGTGTTGAACGCGCGGCGACGCCTGATCATGTCGTCGATGGTGGCGGCGACGCCGGCACGATCGGCAGGGTGCTTGTGCGACAACACCAATTCGGTCGTCGGCTTCACCGATCCGGGCGCATACCCGTGCATGAGCTGCACCTGCTCGGACCATTCCCAGCGGTGACCGTCGAAGTAGAAGCGGAACCAGCCCGCGCGCTGCGGAGTGCCCCCGCCCAGCGCCGGCCCGACGGCTGCCGCCTGCTTTTCCAACTCCCACGCCACAGTGCATGCCCCCCGACAAGCCCGCTACGTTGCAATTACGGCCGGCGCGCTACGACGCCCCGGCGTTCCCCGCACACGAACATAACCGATCGCGACCGCTTACCCACACTGTCCCGCGCCACCGGCCGCGCGGGTGGGGGTGATGACCGGTTGTTCGAAACCGGCATCATGCACGGCCCGGCGCACCGCCTCGCCGACAGATTCCGTCCGCTCGGCCGGCACCAGGGCGATCACACAGCCGCCGAACCCGCCGCCGGTCATCCGCGCGCCCAAGGCGCCCGCACGCACCGCGGTGTCGGCTATCAGATCGATATGCCCCGTGGTGATTTCGAAGTCCTCCCGCATGGACGCGTGCGAGGCGGTGAAAATCCGGCCGGCTGCGCTGAAGTCGCAATCATTGAGCGCCACAACACAATCGAGCACCCGCTTGTTCTCGGTCAGAACGTGGCGGGCGCGCCGTGCATCGACCGGATCATGGACCGCGGCCAGCGCGGCGATGTCGGTGACCTCGCGCAATGACGCGGCCCGCAGATCGGCGGCCGCCCGCTCACAGGACGCGCGTCGCGCGGCATAGTCGCCGCCCGCATGGCTGTGCCGAGCCCGGGAATCGATCAGCAACAGCGCGACCCCCGCGGCATCCGGATCGAAGGCGACCGGCGCGACGGACAGATCCCGAAAGTCGATCAGCAGCGCCGTCGATCGGTCCCCGAACAGCGAGGCCAATTGGTCGAGCAATCCCGTTGGCGCACCGACATAGTCGTTCTCAGCGCGTTGAGCCAGCCGCGCCTGTTCTTTGGCATCGATGCGCACGCCGGCGGCGGATGCGATCGCGCCCAGCGCCGCGCATTCCAGCGCCGCCGAGGACGACAGCCCCGACCCCATCTCCAGGTCGCTGGTGATCCGCATCGTCCCGCCGGGCACCGGGTGGCCGCCTTCGCGCAACGCCCAAATCACCCCGGCCACGTAGGCGGCCCAGCCGCTCACAGCACCGGGAACGGTGTCGACCGGTATGCGTACCGGGTCCTCCCCGATGTCGCTGACGGCGGTGACGACAGCGCTGTCGTCGGGCGTGAAGGCCACGACTGTGCGCTGTGGCAGCGCGATGGGCAAGGCGAAACCCAGGTTGTAGTCGGTGTGCTCACCGATCAGGTTGATCCGGCCGGGCGCACCGTAGCGCACCGTCATCCGAGTTCGGCCAGCCGCTCGGCCACGCCCTCGGGCATGACGTCACCGATGAACGCGTCCATCGCCGATTCGGAGGCGGCCAGGTACTTGAGCTTGGAGGCGCTGCGCCGTACGGATATCAACTCGACGTGGAAATACCCGTCGGCCTGCGCACCCGTTTCGGCGTACTGGTGCAGCGCCGAAATATAAGGCAGCGCAGACGAATACATCCGGTCGAACCGCTTCAGCACATCGAGATAGATCCGCACGAACCCGTCCAGCTCGTCCTCGACGAGTTCCGTCAGGTTGTGCACGAACCTGTTCGGATAGATGTGCACCTCGACGGGCCAGCGCGCGGCGAACGGCACGAAGGCGGTGAACAGGTCGGTGCGCGCGACGATCCGGCTTCCGTCGGCGACCTCGCGGGCCAGCAGGTCGGCAAAGAGGTTGCCGCCGTGCGCCCTTCGATACCGCGCCGCCTGCTCCAGCATGGCGGCGGTTCGCGGCGTCAGATAGGGATAGCCGTAGATCTGACCGTGCGGGTGGGTCAGCGTCACCCCGATCTCCTCGCCGCGGTTCTCGAAGCAGAACACCTGCTCGATCTCCGGCGCGGCCAGCAGGTCGCGGGTGCGATGCCGCCACGCGTCGACGACCAACCGGGCATGCGCCGGCGTGAGGTCGGCGAAGGATCCCGTGTGGTCGCTGGAGAAGCAGATCACCTCGCAGCGGCCCTGCCCCGGAGCGGACACGAAGTCGGCCGCCGATGTCGGTGCGGTCAACGGATGAGAGCCGCCGGACAGGCTGGGGAATCTGTTCTCGAACACGACAACGTCGTAGTCGGGAGCGGGCACCTCGCTGGTCAGCCCCGTCGGGCCCGGACACAGCGGACACTGGTCGGGGGGCGGTTTGTAGGTGCGGTCGGCACGCAGCGCCGCGACGATGACCCACTGCCCGGTCGTCTGGTCGAACCGCAACTGCGACTGCTCCGCGCTCCGCGCTTCAAGCGGCCTGCGATCTTCGACCGGCGCCGGTTGATGCCCGGGCAATGCGAAAAACAGCAGGTCACGGCCATCGGCCAGCTTCGCCCGCGTCGGCGCTGTCACGATGTCGAAGACTAGCTTGGTCGCCGTCGCGCGGTTCGGGTAACCATGTGGTGTCCGACTAGCAGGGGGTATGGCGATAACTGATCTGTACGAGCGAGCGCGCATCTGGTGGATCGGCTCCGATCCCGGGTTGTTGCGCCTCCGGATGGCGACCCGGACGACGGCCGCCTTGGCCTGCTCGCTGCTGCTGCTGTTCCTGCTGACGAAGGCGACCGGGCAGCCGATGACCGTCGCCATCCTTGGCGCCGTCATCACGATGATCGCGGCACGGTCCGTCAACGAGCCCGATCCCCATCAGCAGCGGATCACGATGGCCCTGCTACCGCTACCGGCGGCGCTCGCCATCACGGCCGCGGCAGTGCTGGCACCCCACAAGATCGCCGCCGACGTCGCCTTCGTTCTGGTGGTGTTCACCGCGGTCTACATCCGCCGGTTCGATGCCCGCGGACGGGCGCTGGGGATGGTCGCTTTCATGGCCTACTTCTTCACCCTGTACCTGCGGGCCAGCCTGTCGGAGCTGCCCTGGCTGTTCGGCGCGGTCCTGGTGGGCACGTTGTGCACGTTCGTGATGAGCAACTACGTCCTGCCCGATCGTCCAGAGCGCGTGCTGCGGGCCACCGTTCGGTCGCTGCGCGCGCGGATGGCGATCGTGGTCGACACCACTGCCGACGCGCTGCGGGTGGGCCGTCTCGACGAGCGGCGGCAGCGCCGTTTTCGCGCGCGCATCGCGCGGCTCAACGAGACCGCGTTGATGATGCAGAGCCAGATCGAAGACAAGGTCAATCCGACCGCGCTGTGGCCCGGGGTCAGCGGCGAACACTTGGCCCCGTGGTTGTTCGACGCCGAACTCGCCGTGGAATGGGTCGCGATCGCCGGTCAACGTGCCGCAGCCGTCGCACCGGACATCCCTGTCGGGATCCGGCTCGAACTCGCCGGAACGCTCGGCCAACTCGCGTGGGCCATCCGGACCCCGCAGCCCGACGCGCTTCGCAGGGCCGCGAATCGCGCTCAGCAGATTCTCGACCAGCGGCCCTATTCGGCCCCGACCGACGATGCCGGCGAAGCCGCGGTCCGCCGGCTGGCCCTGGCGATAGTCGCCGCGGCGAAAGCCACCGCGGACGTGCGGGCGTTGGTGGAACATGTCACCTCACCCGAAGGGCACGGTGTGGACGCACCACCCCCCGCCTCGGAGAGCGACGCCCCGGCCCCCGAACCCGATGACCGGCCGCGCGACACCGGCCTGCTCCCGACAACGCGGCAAGCCATCCAGGCGTCCGTCGCCGCGTCATTGGCCATCGTCACCGGCGAGTTGGTATCGCAGTCGCACTGGTATTGGGCTGTGATCGCCGCCTTCGTAATCTTCGCCGGCACCAAATCATGGGGTGAAACACTCACCAAGGGCTGGCAACGACTGCTGGGCACCGTGCTCGGTGTGCCCTGCGGCGTGGTGGTCGCCACCCTGTTATCCGGACACACCGTCGCCTCGCTCGCCACGATCTTCGTCTGCCTGTTCTGCGCCTTCTATTTCATGCAGGTCACCTACAGCCTGATGACGTTCTGGATCACCACGATGCTGGCGCTGATGTACGGGCTGCTCGGCGAGTTCACGTTCGACGTGCTGCTGCTGCGAATCGAGGAAACCGCCATCGGTGCGGTGATTGGCGTCGGCGCCGCGATCCTGGTGCTGCCCACCAACGTCAGAACCACCATCCGGGAAGACACGAGTGCGTTTTTGAGCACACTGTCCGCCCTGATCGATACTTCGATCGCGACCATGTTCGACGACGACGACGCTAAAAGCCCCACCGAGGAGGCGCGTCAGCTCGATCGCGATCTGCAACAGTTCCGGGTCAGCACCAAGCCGCTGCTCGCGGGGGTGGGTGGCTTCGCGAGCCGGCGCAACATTGCGCGTGGCGTGCAACTGTTCGCCGCGTGCGACCGGTACGCGCGCAACTTGGCGCGCAGCAGCGAACAGTACAACCAACCCGGTTGTCCCCCAAAGTTATCCGATGCCGTCACCACCGCGGCGTCGAACACCAGACGCAGCATCGACGCGCTGGTGGCCACGCTCGGTGGCGCCCACGGGGTGACCGTCTTCCCCGCCGCCGACTCTCTCGATGCCGCCGAAACCCTGGCCAGGCAGGAGGACGGCGACGCCGACCCGGGGCCGAACACCCGACGGCTGCTTACCGCGTTGCACTCGTTGCGCCGGATCGAACGGGCCGTCGTCGCCGCGGCAAGCCACCTCGGCGCGGAGGTCGGTCTAAAAATTCCCAGCACCAAGCTCGCCACCGTTCAGACAGGCGGAACGACAAGCGACACAGTTCATTTGGCGGTCGAGCCGTCAGAAGGCCGTCCCAGTGGTTAGCATCTGCGTAGCATCGACGAACCGGTAGCCCGCTCCGAGGAGAATTGCCATGGGCACTCCGAACATCCCGCCGGGATTCGACTTCACCGACCCCGACATCTACGCCCACCGGCTGCCCGTGCAGGAGTTGGCCGAACTACGCCGAGCCGCACCGATCTGGTGGAACGAGCAGCCGCCCGGCCAAGGCGGATTCGGCGACGGCGGGTACTGGGTGGTGACCAAGCACCGCGACATCCGCGAGGTCTCGCTGCGCAGCGACGTCTTCTCGTCGGCCACGAAGTCGATCGTCCCGCGCTACCGAGAGGACCTGGCCGCGGGCCAGATCGAGGCCGGGCGCACGTCGATGATCATGATGGACGATCCCGAACACAGCCGGCTGCGCAAGATCGTCTC
Source organism: Mycobacterium sp. (assembly GCF_019243155.1). Taxonomy (GTDB): domain Bacteria; phylum Actinomycetota; class Actinomycetes; order Mycobacteriales; family Mycobacteriaceae; genus Mycobacterium. The sequence goes on along the minus strand of NZ_JAFAUS010000053.1, from coordinate 18,324 downwards.
GCGCGCCTTCACGCCACGCGCGGTAGGCCGGTTGCGGGACGAGCTATACGAGCGGGCCCGGCACATCGTCACGCGCGCCGCGGCGGAGGAATCGGGCGACTTCGTCCGGCAGGTGGCCTGCGAGCTGCCGCTGCAGGCCATCTCGGGGCTGCTCGGTGTGCCGTCGGAGGACTACGACAAGCTGTTCGACTGGACCAACAACATGATCGGCAGCGACGACCCGGAGTTCGCCGACAACGACGCGCTGACCTCGGCGGGCGAATTGATGTGGTACGCCATGCAATTGGCGGCACGAAAAACCGAGAACCCCGGTGACGACATCGTCACGTCACTCGTCCAGGCCGATGCCGACGGCCAACGCCTGTCCGAGGAAGAGTTCGGCATGTTCGTGGTGACACTGGCGGTGGCCGGCAACGAGACGACCCGCAACTCGATCACCCAGGGAATGATGGCCTTCACAGACTTCGCAGACCAATGGGAGCTGTTCAAGGCGCAGCGTCCCAAGACCGCGGCCGACGAGATCATTCGCTGGGCCACACCCATAACGGCTTTTCAGCGCACCGCGCTGAAAGACACCGAACTCGGCGGCGTGCCCATCGAGAAGGGTCAGCGGGTCGTGCTGTTCTACCGATCGGCGAACTTCGACGACGAGGTCATCGATGATCCGTTGCGCTTCAACATCCTTCGCAGCCCCAATCCGCACGTCGGGTTCGGCGGCACCGGGGCGCATTACTGCATCGGCGCCAACCTGGCGCGCATGACCATCGACCTGATGTTCAACGCGATCGCCGATCACCTACCCGATCTGACTCCCGCCGGTGACCCGGAACGGCTGCGCTCCCCCTTCATTAACGGCATCAAGCACTGGCAGGTCGACTACTCAAGTGTGAGCCGTTAGTTCAACGCAAAACCTCTGTCGCCGCGCTCATTTCGCGCAGCGATTTTGCGGCAAGCTTGGTGAATGCCTGCCGCTTACCCGGCTCGAGCCAACGTAGGTAGGCAGCGTTGAAGGCCAGCGCGCCGACTTCAGCGGCGAGACTGGCGGCGGGCTCCTTCACCCCGCGGTCGCGCAGTGCCTCGGCCATCACGGCGGTGAGGGCCGCTCTCTTCAACAGCTCGCGCTCCCGCAGATCGGGATTGCCGCCGATGATGGCCTGACGCTTGGCGAGGAAGTCACGTCCCTCTTCGGAGAAGTCGGCGGCGAAGGCCGCCAGCCCTGCGCCGATCGCTTCCAGCGGCGTGGCCGAGGCCGGTGCACCGGCTATCGCCTCGACGAGCAAGCGACGGTGCGGTTCTTGGCTGCCGAAAAGGATCTCGCGCTTGTCCGCGAAGTGGCGAAAGAAAGTCCGCTTGCTCAACCCGGCCCGCTCCGCGATCTCGGTGACGGTCACGGTCTCGTATCCCCGGTCGATGAACAGCTCCACCGCGGCCCCTACCAGCCGCTCCCGCGCATTGGGCTCCCACCGACTCATCCCCATACCTTAGGGAACACCTGATCCGGGATGACACTTGGTGCCATCGCATGTAGGGTGATGTCACCAAGTGCCATCAATGCGCTCAGAGGGATTCGACATGACAAATCAAGGGAACGCATCATGAGCCGTGCCGTCATGCACGACACGTTCGGGGGGCCCGACGTGCTCGAGGTGCGCGATGTTCCCGAGCCGCACGCGGGCCGGGGCGAGGTTCGAGTGAGGGTACGGGCCGCGGGTCTGAATCCGATGGACTGGGGGATCGCCTCGAGGCCTGAGCTGGCGCAGATGTTCGGCGTGAGCGTGCCGAGCGGATTCGGTTGCGACTTCGCGGGATTCGTGGATGAGGTCGGGCCCGGCGCCGAGGGATTCGCGGTGGGTGACCGGGTGTATGGCGGCACGCTCGCCAGGGCCGTCGCCGACTTCGTGGTGATGAAGGACCCCACCCACCCGCCCGAAGGGCTGCTTCACACGCCCGACGGCGTCAGCGACGAGGTGGCGGCGGCTCTGCCGATCCCCGGGCTCACCGCCGCCGCAGCATTGGCGGCGATCGGTCCGCGTTCCGGTGACACGATCCTGATCGGCGGTGCTGCCGGTGGCGTGGGTGTGCTCGCCATCCAACTCGCCAGGCTCGCGGGCGCGACCGTGATCGGCACCGCGTCACCGGGCACCTTCGAATTTCTGCGGCGGTTGGGCGCCGAGCCGGTGGCGTACGGGCCTGGGCTGGCTGATCGCGTGCGAGCGCTGGCCCCCGGCGGTGTGGATGCGGCAACGGACTTGTTCGGCATCGAGACCGCCGAGGCCGCTCTCGCGCTCGGAGTGCCGCCGGAGCGGATCTCCACGATTGCCGCCGGGCCCAACCCGCCGGGCGGGGTCCGCGCCACCGGCGGATTCGATGCCGCGCCGGGCGCGCTTCTGCAGATCACGGACGCGATCCTCGGCGGCGAAATAACCGTGCCCATCGCCGCGTCCTTCCCGGTCGAGAAGGTCCGCGACGCCGTGACACTGCAGGCCGGGCGCCACGTGCACGGGAAAATCGTGATCAGCTTCTGATGGTCACAAGCCCGGCTGTGGGCTCTGCACGTCGTGGCTGTTGCCGGTCGCGATGAAGTCCTCGATCAGCTCGACCACCTCCGTGGGCGCCTCCACCTGGGCGAAGTGACCGACGTTCGGCAGCACCTCGAGCCTGCTGTCGGCGCGCGCCTCGCGGGCGGCGTATGCGTGGTTGACGGGGATGATGTCATCCCGCTCGCCCCAGATCGCCATGACCGGCAGCTCCTCGCGCAGCCGCAGCCTGTTCAGCGCGCTGACCGCCTGCCCGCGGTAATCGACGACCGACCGCAGGGTTCGCAGGAACGACTGCCTGGTCGCCGCGTCCGACAGCGACGAATAGGCACTCCACATCTCGGCGCCGCGCGGCGAGTGGACCCCCACGCCCCGAAACCACGACCAGAGCTTGTTGCCGGCGGTCAGCACCGGCTTAGGCGCGATGATCGGCAGCACCAGCTCCGCTCCGGGCGCCGAGAGCAGCCGCAAGATCCATCCGACGTCGGGGCCCAGACCTCCGCTGCTGATCAGCACCAATCGCGTGACGTAGTCGGGGTGCTGATACGCGAATTGCATCGCGACACCACCACCGAGCGAGTGCCCGACCACGCTGGCTTGGCTGACGCCGAGTTCGTCGAGGAAGTCGCGAAGCCAGACGGCGAACGCGCCCAGCGAGTAGTCGCCTCGCGGTTTCGCCGACTCGCCATGGCCCAGCAGGTCCGGGGCGATGACCCGGAATTTCTTCGACAGCTGCGGTATCACCGATCGCCAGGTGTCCGAACTCCCGGCCATGCCGTGGATCAGCAGCAAGGCGTCGCCATGGCCCTCGTCGCGATAGGCGATCTGGTCGCCGTGCAGCTCCAGAGACTTCAAACGATTCATAAACTTCGGTGTACCCGCTGCAGTCCTGATCAGCCCTCAGCGATGATTTAATGCATGACCGAGCCCATCGCCGCCCGCGTGGCCGTCTACCTCGACTTCGACAACGTCGTGATCTCTCGATACGACCAGATTCATGGACGCAGCTCGTTCCAGCGCGACAAGGCCAAGGGGATAGAGCAGTTTGCCGAGCGGCGGGCAAGTGCCACGGTCGACGTCGGCGCGATCCTGGACTTCGCGTCGTCGTTCGGGACGCTGGTGCTCACCCGCGCCTACGCGGACTGGTCTGCTGACATCAACGCCGAATACCGCGGACAGTTGGTGGCCCGCGCGGTCGATCTGGTGCAGCTGTTCCCCGCCGCCGCCTACGGCAAGAACGGCGCCGATATCCGGCTGGCCGTCGACACGGTGGAGGACATGTTTCGGCTGCCCGACCTGACCCACGTCGTGATCGTGGCCGGCGACTCCGACTACATCCCGCTGGCCCAGCGGTGCAAGAGGCTCGGCCGGTACGTGGTGGGCATCGGGGTGGCCGGCGCGTCGAGCCGGGCACTCGCGGCGGCCTGTGACGACTTCGTGGTCTACGACGCGTTGCCCGGGGTTCCGGCGCTCGAATCCGATGCCGTGCCGCCGAAGCGACGGTCCGGGCGCAGCAAGCCGGCTCAGCCCGAGGAGCCGGCGTCGCCCGATCCGCAGGCGGCGGCCACGGCGCTGCTGACGCGCGCGCTGCAGATCGGGCTGGAAAAGGACGACGTCGAGTGGCTGCACAACTCCGCGGTGAAGGCGCAGATGAAGCGGATGGACCCATCCTTCAGCGAAAAGTCTTTGGGATTCCGGTCTTTCAGTGATTTCCTGCGCTCGCGATCGGATGTCGTTGAGCTCGACGAGACTTCGACGACGCGGATGGTGCGGCTGCGTTCGGACGACTGAAGGCCTGACGGAAGCCACGCCCCATGTGACCAACACCCCTGTGCCCAGGTCGCGGGTGCACCAGGCCGCCTTTACGCTGCTTGGTTACACGAACTTAACGGGGGTTTTGATGCGAGTATGGGGGCCTGTGAAAAGGCACCGTCTATCTAATTGCGGACTCGTGCTGGTCGCACCAGTGGCTTGTCTCGTCGTGGCGTCGTGTTCGGAAACGGTGTCACCCCCCGCGCTTACCCCGAGCACCTCGACTTCCCATTCGAAAAGCGGCGCGAGTGCGGCGCCGGCCCCGATAACGGGCCCACTGGAGAAAGATTGGAAAAGCTACGGCGGAACGGCTTACTTCGGCTGTCCGGAAAAGTTCTCGGTCGACAAATCGGCGCTCGACAGTATCCGGCCCAAAATATTCGACACGAAAACGGGGCAGTACGTGGCGCCGGCCATTCCGGCGATTCCCGCAGGCGAGAACCTCACCGGCGGCATGTGCGCGCTGACGGGAACGGCCGACGACATGAAGGTCGTCTACCTCCTCACCACCGTCAAACCCGCCCAGGGCTCGACCCCCGAGGTCACCAAGGCGACCGCCTATGCGTATGACACCAAGTCAGGCCAACCCACGGCCACCAAGGAACTGCAGCCACCGAGCCCGGACCTGAAACTGACTGCGGCCAAGGACTGGGGACTCGCCTCGACCGCCTCGGGCGTGGCGTGGGTGAACGCCTTCACCGATGGCCACGCCCAGGCGTCGCCGCCAAGGACCGTGGTCCTCTCCAACACCGACCTGGCGATGGCGTGGAACGACCCCGTCCCCGCACGGGCCTGGCAGGACGTTCTCGCGTTTCAACGAAGCACCGACCCCGCCAAGACGTCGGGCGCGGAGCTGCGCAGGCCCACCGGAGAGCCGATATACCAGGACAACGACATACAGAGCGTCGATGCCGAATTATCAGACGGTCCAGTAAAACTGGTGAAGATGACGCATTTGGATTCGTCCAACCCACCGGTGGTGTCGACGATGTTTTACGACCTGAACGCGAAGGCCGTCATCAGAATCGGTGACTCCGATCGCATCTCGGGTGGCGGCCTGGCCGCGACGCTGTCGGACGGGAAATTATTTGTCGACGGGCGCAATGCGGACAACTCCCAATTCGGTTTCGGGGTATGGAATCTGCGCTCTCAACAGTGGGATTTCTTGAAAAACCGCGATGATGCCAAGAAGATGCCGATCACCAAGCTGGCATTTTTCGAAGACCACCTCTACATCACCAATGCCGGCGGTACGTATTCGGTACTCGCCCTGCCCGGCACCGATCCGATTGCCCCCAACTGGACGGTGCGGCCGTTCACTCGGATATCCGGGTGGACCCTGGTCTGCCGCGACGAGACGGCGCCGGGCTCCAACGGGGAGTGCAAGGAAATCGTCATGGTGCAGGACCAGGACGGCCACTACCCCGGCCCTTGGTTCTAAACCCAGCCGAGGGCCTGCGGAACCATGTACAGCCCGAACGCCATGACCACGAGACATAGCGCGCGCGTGACGTACTTGTGCAGTCCGCGCATCCGCCACTGCTCGGGGAGCGCTCTGGCTTCCAGCGCCAGCAGCAGGCCCAGCACGATGGGCAACAGCAGGGCGTTCATCACCTCGACGTCCACGGCCAGGTTGATCAGGTCGACGCTGGCCAGGACGAGCGCCGCGCCGACGACGTGCGCGAGCCCGTACGTCAGGTAGAACTTCGCGGTGGCGCGACTGGGCCGCTCGTTGAGCGTGTGCCGCCAGCCGAACACCTCCGCGAGTCCCCACGCGCCCGCGAGCGAGGCGACGATCGCGGCGACAAGCGCCGCGCCGAGCATTCCGAGGCCGAACAACACCGTCCCACCGACGCGTCCAAGGTACGGGGTGAGCGAATTGGAAATCTGGCCAACGGTTTCCAGTGGCGCATCGCCGCTGTGGCCCGCGACCGTCGACGCCATGGTGACCACCACCGCGATCATGATCAGCTGCGTCAGCACCGCCCCGAAGGCCGTGTCGTACCGGGCCTGGCGAATCGTGTTCTCCGACAACCTCTTATCAACCACCGCGCCCTGCTGATAGAAGACCATCCACGGCATGATGACGGCACCGACGTTGGCCGCGACCAGAAGCAGATACGACGGGTCGCCCAGCGGCATCGATGACAGGCCGTCGATCAGCGCCTCCGGACTCGGCCGTGCCATGACCATGGCGACCAGGAACGCCAGCTCGGCGGCGCCCACGATCAGGCCGATGCGTTCCACTCGCCGGTAGCTGCCCGTCAGCACCAGCGCCAGCAGCGCCACGGTCGCGATGGGGATGCTCACAAAGCGAGAGACGCCGAAGAGCTCACCCACACCGGCGACGCCGGCGAACTCCGTCAGCAAGGCCCCGATTGCCGAGGCGAACAAGGTGAACGCGGAAAGCCACGCCCAGCCGCGGCCGAATCGCTCCCTGATCAGGGCACCATGCCCGCGACCGGTGACGATGCCCAGGCGCACGGTCATTTCCTGCACGACGAAGAGGACGGGCATCAAAATGAGTTGCGGCAGCACCATTCGGTAGCCCCATTGGGCACCGGACTGCGACGCGGTGATCAGTGACCCCGCGTCCGTGTCCGCCAACATCACCACCAGGCCCGGACCCCAGACAGACAGCAGGCCCCATCGCAGCCACCGGCCGCGGACGCGCAGCGAGACCGTCGCCCGACCGTCGGATTCGTCCGCCACCGGTGTGGTTGTCTCGGTCAACCCGTCCCAACTCCTTCACGTGTCCCCCGCGCCTTGGCGAATTCCCGGGCGCCCCGGAGTTGCACTCTAAGCTGAGGGTGCCCTAACCGTGCGAGAGGGCCGTCAGTTCGGCCCGCTACCTGCGGAAGTGTCATTCTCAAAATCGCGCCTGCGTTCTCGAAAATGCGATAGTGATTCTCGAATTGCGAGAGTACGTTACCGAGGTATGCAAACGGTCCGCAGTTTTTGCCGCATCTGCACTTCTGTCTGCGGCATTCTGGTCGACGTCGACGGGGACGAAGTGGTCCGCGTCCACGGCGACCAGGACCACCCGTTCTCGCGCGGCTACACCTGCCCGAAGGGCCGGGCGCTGCCGTTGCTGCACCACCACCCCGACCGTCTCGAACATCCGCGCATGCGCGTCGACGGCCGGTTGCAGGACACCGCGTGGGACGTCTGTCTCGACGATCTGGGTATCCGGCTGAAGGAGATCATCGACCGCCACGGACCGCAGTCGGTCGCGTTCTACTTCAGCACCATGGAAAGTGCCGGCTTCCGGATGGCCGAAGCCCTGCACGCGGCGATCGGCACGCCGGCCAAGTTCAGCCCGTTGACCATCGACGGCACCGCCAAACCGTTGGTCTCGGATCTGGTGGGCGGCTTCATGGGACTGTCCGGCCGAACGGACCTGGACAACGCCGACTTTCTGATGCTTGTCGGCGCCAATCCCGTTGTGTCGCACGGTCATGCGATCTCGATGCCCAATCCGACCGGCACGGTGCGCGAGATCGCCAAACGCGGACAGGTGTGGGTGATCGACCCGCGCCGCACCGAGACCGCGCGCCTGGCCACCGGTCACCTGGCGCCGCGGCCGAGCACCGACCATGCGGTACTCGGGTATCTGGTCCGCGAGATCTTGCGCGACGGCATGAAAACCGATGTGCCGGTTCAGGGTATCGACGAACTGGCCGCCGCGGTCGAACCCTTCACACTCGAACACACCGCGCGGCTCGCGGACGTGCCGGAGGCGGAGCTGACCCGGCTGTGCGCGGCGGTGCGCGCCGCCAAGTGCGTCGCCGTCGAAACCGGAACCGGTGTCACGATGACGGCCGACCGAGGCAACGTCACGCAGTGGCTCGCATGGGTGCTGATGATTCTCACCGGCGCGATGAACCAGCCCGGCGGGACGTGGTTCCATCCCGGATTCGCTTACCAATTGGAGGCTTTCGGCGAGTTCCTGCCGATCACGCCGATTGAGGGGTCGTTCGGTCCGGGGCCCAGCAGCCGACCGGAGGCGCAGGCGTTCATCAACGAGTGGCCGTGCGCCGTGCTGCCCGACGAAATCGCCGCCGGCAACATCCGGGCGCTGATCAACGTCGGCGGCAGCCTGGTCACCTCGTTCCCGGAGACGGGCAAGCTGATTCCGGCCCTGCAGAACCTCGAGGTCTTCGCCACCACGGAGATCATTAACAACGAGACCACCGAGTTGGCCACCCACGTCCTGCCGACCAAGGATCCGTTGGAACGGCCCGACATCACCATTCACGACATCCTCAGCTCCCGGGTGTCCGTGCAATACAGCCCCGCCGTGGTGAGCCCGGTCGGTGAACGACGCTCGATGTGGTGGGTCTTCGCCGAACTCGGCCGGCGGCTCGGTTACGAGCTCGGCAGTCTCGGCGATCCGGACACCAGCACCGACGACGACGTCCTTTCCGTATTGCTGGCCGGCGCCCGCGCCAAGTACGACGAGGTGATCACCGAGGGTTGGGCGGAGGTTCCCCGAGAGCTGCCCGCGCAGTGGGTCGAGGACCACATCGGCCGAATGGGCGGCTGGCGCCTCGCGCCACCACTACTCGTCGATCAGCTCGCCGCGCTCCAACCGACCGCACCGCTGGTGATGGTGCCGCGCCGGCAGCGCAAGAAGCTCAACGGCCAGCTCGATTTTCTCGGCGAAGCGCCCGAGATCTTCATCCATCCTGACGACGGCGCCGCCGCGGGCGTCGTCAATGGCCAACGGGTGACGGTGCGCACCGAGCGGGGCGAACTGACCGGGCTGGCGAAGATCGACGACTCGATCCGCCGTGGGGCCGTGTCGATTCCGCACGGCCACCACGTGGCCAACGTCAATCGCCTGACCAACAAAGACGACATCGACGTGGTGACCGGGATGGTCCGCTACTCCGGCATACCCGTCAGCCTGCATCCGGCGTAGCGCGTCAGTCCTTGGACTTTTCCGAGTCCTTCGAATCCTTGGAGTCGTCGGAGTCGTCGGAGTCGTCGTCGTCGGAATCCTTGGAATCCTTGGAATCGTCCGAATCCTTGGAATCCTTTGCGTCCTCGGACTTTTCGGACTTCTCGGACTTGTCCGCGTACTTCGTCAGGAGGCCCGCCAGGTCACGAGCCTCTGCGGGTGACAATAAATCCTCGAATACCTTTTCGTCGTCGCCCGAGATGCGCGAAACGTATACCGCGTTGTCTTTGGCGCCGACGTCCCATCGGCCCCCCTCGTTACTAGCCATCTGATGCCGCCTTTTCGCTTGAGACCTCATTGACCGACGCGTCCCGGCGCGTTACTGCGTGGGTTACCCACTTGTCCCGGGTAATCCTCGGCTCTAACGGCGCAACAGTCAGGCACGCAAGGACGGGAACCCCGTCGACGCGACGGCATCGATGGCGCATTGATACGACACGACGGGGGCTTCCGGGTCGACCGCACACCGGGCGGCCGGATGACAGTGGTGATCGCGGCCTGAGGCGTACCTGTCAAATCTGTTGTGCGATAGAGCACCACCTGTCGGGATCGCAGCACGGCACATGGCTCAGCCGATTCGAAGCCCATCCGACGCGTGGCCGGGCTCAGACACCGGGTAGCTCCCTTGCGTTAACCCGTAAACGAGTACCGGATTACTCGTGTGCCCGAAGAGGGTCCGCCAGAAAATTGGTCGTGGGGGCTACAGAGAGAGGAAGTCAAAGTCATGAAGTACGTGTTGGAGTGGCGCATTCGTCCGGGCATCGGCGGCCAGCAGGCCGAGGCCGATACACAGCGCGCGGTCGAGCTGTACTCGAAGTGGCAGCCCAAGGTGTCGATCCTGCAGTTCGTCGGCCGCATCGATGCCGAGGGCGGGTTCATGGTCTGCGAGGCTGACAACCCGGCCGACATCCTCGAAGGCACGGCCAAGCTTGCGAACTACGTGCAGTACACGTGCCACCCGGTGGTCGACGTGGCCGACTGGGTGCAGGCCGGTCAGGAAGGCATCGATTTCCGAAAGGGCATTGGCTGACCCTTCGTCAAAAGCGCCGCCCACACTCTCGCTGGGCGGCGCTTTTGCTTACTGCGAACGATGGTGGCAAGTCTGGATTCGAACCAGTGAAGCTTTCGCGACGGATTTACAGTCCGCTTTTCTCGTCGTTTGTTAATTCAAGCTGGGAGCTGTCCGCGAGGATTCCGTCGAGTACATCGAAGCATCTCCATCGGTAGGTTCGGCACCAGTCGGGTCATCGGCTTGCAAATCGGATCATCAGTCGCGGCGGGGCCCAGTTCCTGGACCGTCTCTTGGATAGCGCGACGTTCGCGGCGTCTGACTGCAGCGTTCCTTGATATATGCGTCAGCGAAACGAATGTGCTGGCGCACAACAGGGATGGGCAATTGCTGGCAAACTGCTACGGTGCGGTGCAAGATGGTTGCTCAAGCAGACAACGCGGAAGGGCCAGGCGTTGACGACAGAAACGAGCACCGCCGAGTCAGGCACGACGGCGACCCCGCTGCGCGCGGTGGTCGCCGACGACGAAACCCTGCTGCGCGAGGGTTTGGCCAGCCTGCTGAACCGCTCTGGGTTCAGCGTCGTCGGGCAGGTCGGCAACTCTGTCGAGCTGCTCGCGCTAGTGCGCGAAGCCAAGCCCGATGTGGTGGTGGTGGATATTCGGATGCCACCCACCCAAACTACCGAGGGTCTTGAGGCCGCCCGGGTGATCCGCGAGGAGCTACCCGACACCGGCATTCTGGTGCTGTCTGCGCATGTCGACGTTGAGCATGCAATGGAGCTGCTCGCCAGCGGCCGCGGTATCGGCTATCTGCTCAAGAGCCGCGTCACCGACGTGGCCGATTTTGTCGAGACCCTGCAGCGGATAGCAAAGGGTGGCTCGGTGGTCGATCCGGCGGTGGTCCAGGAGCTGGTATCCGCGCGGCGCCGCGACGATCCCCTGGCGGTGCTGTCTCCGCGGGAGATCGAGGTCCTGGAGTTGATGGCCGAGGGCCGTTCGAATGCCGGCATCGCGCGGCGGCTGTGGGTAACCGAAGGCACTGTCGAAAAGCACGTCCGCAGCATTCTGACCAAGCTGGGTCTACCCGAGACCGACGACGACCATCGTCGCGTCCGCGCGGTCGTCACATTTCTCGACTCCCGTTGACTCGTAGTTGTATCGAGCGCCTTAAACCATCTGCGCGAGGGGCTGTGGGGCGGCATAGCCCGCGCAGCGGCCTGCCTCGGCAAGGAGCAGGCGCAATCGGCGACGTCCGCGATGTAAGCGTGACACCACGGTTCCGAGTGGCGTGTTCATGACTGCGGCGATTTCCTTGCACCGCAGCCCCTCGATGTCCGCGTAATACACCGCGGTGCGCAACTGCTCGGGCAAGGCGTGCATTGCGGCCCTGACTTCTTGGTCGCCGAGGCCTTCCAGCGCCTGTTCCTCCGCCGAGGGCAGTCCCATGGCCGAATGGGCAGCGCTCGTCACCAGTTGAAGGTCCGTTATGTGCTGCGCCAAATCGTGCGCCGGGCGCCGCTGGGTCTTGCGGCAATTGGAGATGTGGGTGTTATGCAGGATTCGGTAGAGCCACGCATGGATGTTGCTGTCAGGTCGAAACGAGTCAAACCCAGCGAAGGCTTTCGCCAGCGTCTCCTGGACCAGATCCTCCGCGTCGGCGTGCTGCTCCGTCAGCCGCCGCGCCTGTACATATAAGCCGGCAATAGCGGGGGCGACTTGGCTTTGAAACCCGGCCACGGAGCTTGGGTCGGCGGGCAGTTCCACCGGCAGAGTCATGATGCACCTCTCGACGATTCGCGCTGACGGCGCCTGTCTGGCTCCATGCCTTTAGCGTTGCGTGCCGGACGACCCACGTCTGCACCGCTGGCAACCATCGAGGGTTCCGGTCAGCCGCAGTCCACGCCTCCCGGCTAGCGGGGCCGCAGTCCGAGCCGGCCTAATCCCACGCCGCGGGCCGCGCCATCCTTCCCGGCTCGCCCCAGATTCCTGCTAGCTTCCATGCGATGGATCCACTCCTGCCCCACACTGACCTAGTGAGCCCTGCTAAGCGCACGCGTTGCGTGATTCTCGACGACAACCGCGACTTCCTGGATGCGGCGGCCCGGTTACTTGAGCATCAGGGAATCAACGTGGTGGCAATAGCCACTTCGTCTGCAGAGGGGCTGCAGCGCGTCAGGGAGCTTCGGCCCGACGTGACGCTCGTGGACATCGATCTCGGCGAGGAGAGCGGTTTCGAGGTGGCCGAGGAGCTTCACCGGAACGGGGGATCGGGCGCCTCGGTGCCGACGATCTTGATCTCCACACACGCCGAGGAGGATTTCGCCGAATTGGTCGCCGCCAGTCCCGCTCTGGCTTTCATTCCCAAGTCCTCCCTGTCCGGCAGCGCGATCCGGGACGTACTGGGACTGGCCGGATAACGGAACGTCCGAGCACTACCTCGCCGCCAAAGGACGTTCTAGCTGCCGCGGTAGCTCGTCCACGGTTAAAACGGCAAACATTCAGGATCGCGCGTTCGCACTCGTAGGTCATTGGCAATAAGGCGAATTGATATGTCGGGCTAGCCGGTATCACGCGCAGTCTTTATGGCGAAGCGTCATAGATGCGCGGGGAGGTGGCGTTCCGGCTGAAGCGGGACGCGCCCGCCAAGGTCGTTAACTGACATCAGTCCTTTCCCAGCTCTCTGGTCTGATGGCGCCTGAATCATTGCATCACTTACGCATCGAAACCTGCCAAATGCAAGCTATTCCGATCAGTTGTTCTGAGCATGCCTGCAGATCAACACTTTTGACGTATCACGCCGTGCGTTGTACCAGCATCTTTTCAGGATGCCGCGTCCAAACACGTGTGTCGTTACCGCCAGCCCCAATCGATATACCCGGCTAGCCGTTAGTTCGGAATAGGCGCTATCCCCCGGATAATCACGTTACAAAGGCATAACGAAATGATTGTTCCACCACCACGAGCGGCTGCTCGGATGCATTGTGACGCTGCCGTATTGGCGACATAGCAAGCGCCTGGCCGGTCTTCCGTGTAGGGCACGGCCGTTAATCCTGCCGCGCTATTTCGGCGAACTCGCCTTCGCGCGGCAACCAGTATGCCACCGCAAGACCAACCCATCGCGCGTAACTCGGCGTGGAGGAACGTATTACGGCTAGCAGGGGGCCTAATGGACGCTAGCCCCGACGACATCAGCGCAGCGCGCGAGACAACCTAGTGCTGAGACTCAGTTGTCGAGCATTGGTCGGACGTGAGACGCCACGTCAACCGAGCACCAATATGTCTTTGGGAGAAGAGAACATGTCCTTCTTGATCACACAGCCGGCAGCGCTGACAGCAGCTGCGGGCAACCTGGCGGGTATCGCATCGGCGATCAGCGCGTCGAACGCGGCTGAGGCTGCTCCAACCACTGGGCTGACTGCCGCAGCCGCCGACGAGGTGTCGGCGCTGACGGCGGCGGCGTTCGCCGCCCATGGCGTGGTGTACCAAGAGGTCAGTGCGCAAGCCGCAGCGATTCACCAGATATTCGTGGCCACCCTCCAAACCTCCGCCGGTTCGTATTCCGCCACTGAGGCCGCCAACGTAGCGGCCACCCGCTGAGAATAGGGCAGCACAGTGGATTTCGGAGCGCTGCCACCGGAGATCAACAGCGGCCGAATGTACTTGGGTCCCGGATCGGGACCGATGCTGGCCGCCTCAGCGGGCTGGGACAAGCTATCCGGAGAACTGTATTCGGCCGCGGCTTCGTATTCTTCGGTTGTGTCCGGGCTGACCGGGGGCAGCTGGCAAGGGGCGGCGTCAGCATCTATGGCGGCCGCGGCGACAACGCACGTCGCGTGGATGGTCGCGGCCGCGACGCGTGCTGAGGAGACGGCCAATCAGGCCAGGGCGGCGGCCGCGGCATTCGAGGCAGCGTTCGCGGCCACGGTGCCGCCGCCTATTATTGCGGCCAACCGCGCGCTTTTGGCCGCGTTGGTTGCGACCAATTTCCTGGGCATAAATACCGCGGCCATCATGGCGATTGAGGGTCACTATGCCGAGATGTGGGCGCAGGACGCCGCCGCCATGTACGCCTATGCCGGCTCCTCGGCCGCTGCAGCGACGCTGACGCCGTTGACCCCGCCCAAACAGAACGCGAATGCGGGCGGCTTGGCGGCTCAAAGCGCCGCGGTCGCCAATTCCAATGGGATGTCGGCCGGGACGTCGACCGAAACAGTCATCCAACAGATTCTCGACAATATAAATAAGGCGCTGGAGCCTGACGTTGTCAACTCGGGAATCAGCGCTTACGCAACGATTCCATCCATCATCGTGTCGGCACTCTCCGGCCTTTCTAGTGGGACATCGAGCTCCGCCACGACCGCGGCCGATGTCACGGTGGCGGCATTGACTGACGTGGGCACTGGTCTAAACAAGGTGGCAAGCAGTCTGGGATCGGTCGGCCCAGCTCAGGTCACCGGTGCGGTATCTGCTTCGATCGGCCGCGCGGCCACCGTCGGACCACTATCCGTGCCATCGACCTGGGGCACGCTCACTTCGGTGGCCGGCGGCACCCCGAAGGCGAGCCTGGTAAGCGCTGCGGGTGCCACCGGGGACCCCGCGGGGATGCCGCCCCCGGTCATGGCAAGCGGTCCGCGAAGCATGACCGCTGAGGCGGGTGTGCGCGGTAAGTTTGGCCACCAGCCGGAAGGGACAACTCTGCGAACGTTGATGCGGCTGAACATGCTTCCGCGGCAACAGTACATCGGATAATCGCCAACCGACGGCTCCGCCGAATCACGCGATGAAACTGTCAGCGATGCGTTGCTGCGGATGCCAGCGGACCGCCTGGGGCGAGTACAGGGAAATCCGTGATGCGCCCATAGCCGGCGACCTTCTGGTTCCACGCCGACGGCTATCAACGACTGATTGCGCAGTTTGTTGGTCACGACGATTCCCGTATATCGACTGCAAGGTGTTCGCGGTGCGGCCTCGCTCGAGGCGGATTTCGTGCGACGTCAAATCAGGACGCCGAAATTCATTGGGCACCAAACGGCATTGTTGTCGTCAAGACTGGTTCTGCCGCAAACCTTCTGGCACCGATGATCGAGCTATCAAAGCCCGCATTTGCAGGTGCGCATTGCGTGCTGACGTGCTGCTCAGTTTAAGGGGAACTGCTCGGCTTTGATCGCCGTCCGCAGCACACGTCGATGGCGTGACCACAACGGGACGTATCGGCCCAATTCCGTGCGTGCCGCCTGTACCACGTCGCGACGATTGACTTCCACGCTCTCGTATTTCTTCAACGCGGCTCGCTGATGTTCGGGCATGGTGGCCAACCACCTATCGATGCGGTTCGCAAAGCCGTTGTCATCGGCTTCGTCCCGTCGCACCCATTCGCCTAATTGCACCGACTGTTGATACGCATAAGCGATGGCTAGATCCGCGGTTTGGTAATTTCCGGTTAGCGCTAGTTCGCTTATCACCCTGTCGATCGCATCCGCCTTTTCAGTCAGCACTTCCCTGCGAACTTCTGGCGGAAGAGCTTTGAGGACCTCCAGGTCCCTCCCAACTCTCAAAGCCTCGGCGTAAAGCCTTTTCATCTCCTCATAGTGAAAGCGCTTCTGCTGCGATCTTCGGTCGAGTGATCCGGTGCCGAACGCTATGGCCCCCGCTACGAGGACGAACGCACCACCGAGGACCGTGCCCTGTCCGGCGGTAATGTTATGCCAGATGTCGAACCACACGCTCATCCCTGCCTATCCAGTGCCTCGGAAGTTCATTTCACAGTTATTATTGATAGGCACCAGACACGAGATCTGTTGCCTATCAACCATTTCTGCCGACTCAGAGTTGGGCTAGCGCGATGCCGGTGAGACCGAAACCCAGGTGTACCAGTTCGGTGTCAACGCCGGTTTCGAGATTGATGTAGCGGATACTTCCGCCGAGATCTCCGACGTACAGCTCGCTTTCGGAGACGGCAGCGACACCAATCGCCTCGTGATATCCGCGGGACAGGATCTCGGGTGTACCGACCGTAGGTTGCACGGTCGCACGGTTGAGCGTGTTGCCGTCTGGTTCGGCGCCCCGATCGGTCCACACCAGCGTCGAGCCACCGAACAGGTGCAGATCGATCGGCTCAGGCAGGTCCTTCCACAACAGTTCGATATCGTCGCGGTGCTGAGGGTTCGCGCCTGCCGGCAGATCAAGCGATGCGCGAAAGATCCTGCCCTCCCCCGCTTTTGGCGCACCCTTCTGTGTCCAATACAGCAGGCGCCGATCCAGATCAACGGCGATGCCGACAGGCTGGTTACTGATCGTGAGCGCGGCATCTGCGCCGACCGCCGGCACCACCAATGGGCGCAGGTCACTTCCGTCGAGGTTGCAGGACAGCACCTGCATGCCTTCCCGGTCGCACCAATACAGCACGCCCGCCTCGAAATCGGCGGCGAGCTGCTTGCCGGTCGTGAAGGCCCCGCGCGGCACGATGGTGAGGCGGTTGTTGCCGTCGAGGTCAGCGCGTTCCAGTGATCCGTTGCGGGCGTAGGCCTCTTCTGCACGTGGGCCTCTCCCTGGATCGGGAGCGCCCATGTTGGTCCAGTAGATATGGCCCCGAGACGGGTCGACGAGGATGCCGTCGGCCCTCTCGTCGATTCCTGTGATCAAGGTGCGCACTCGAGTGCCATCCAAAGACACCGCCTGCAATTCCTGTTTGCCATCGTTGAGCACCAGCAGCTCGGTCATCGGCTTATCCTCTCGGTTTTGGCCCGAGCGGTCTCACCGGCGGGGAACGAGGGCAGGGCATCGCAGAGGGCCTGGACGTTCCGGCCCGCCTGCATGACAGCGGCATCAGGTCTGACGATGGCGGCGGTCGCCCGGCCGCGCTTGAGCCAGCGACCCAATTCGCTTTCGGCAGTGACGGATACCAGAGCCGCTCCACGTAAGCTGAGCTGGCTTTGCTGCGCATCGCTGAGCCGAACTGAGGTGACCAGCGCGAACCGATTGCCGACGACCTGATCGAAGCGGGTTCCGTCCTGCAGCACCGAGTTCGGGCACAGAGTTCCGGCCAGCTGCCCCGGGGAGTGGGACTTGATCACCAGCGCCGACTTACGCAAGCCCGGGGCGACTCCCTCTGCGGCACTCGTGCGGGTGCCGGGCAGGCGCAGGTTACCCATCCGCGGAAACACCACTTTACGGATGAGGTCACCTGTTCGACCACCCCCGGTCATCGCTGTCCCCACCGATACGGCCATCAAAATCATCGCCGCGGCATGGGCTTTGCGCTCCTGCTCGTAGGTTTCCAGCACGCTTTCGGGCAGAGATTTGTTCAGCACGCCGGCCACTTTCCAGCTCAGGTTCAAGGCATCGCGCAAACCCGCCGCCATGCCCTGGCCGACAAACGGCGGAGTGAGATGGGCGGCGTCACCGAGGATGAACACGTTGCGGTCGCGCCAGCTGCTGGCCACCTTCGCGCGGAAGGTATAGGCGGTGACACGGACCAGCCGCAATTGCTCGGCAGGTGTGTCGCCCAGCCACGGCTTGATCAACGGCTCTATGTCGGCGATTTTTTGGTAATCCGCAGCGGTTTCACCGGCTTTCAGCTGGAATTCCCAGCGGTAGCGGGTCGGCCCGACGCGCATATAAGTGCCGGCACGCTCAATACTGCAGAGTTGGTGGCAGCCCTCCCACTGGTTGAGTTCGGCGTCGGTGTCGACGTCGATGACCAACCAGTCCTGCTGGAACGACAACCCGTACATGTGCGCACCGATCGATGCGCGCACCGCGCTGTTGGCACCGTCGCAGCCCAGTACATAGCTGGCCTCCACGGACTGTTCGCCACCGCGCACGCGGTCAAGGAAGCTCACCCGCACTCGGCCGTGCGCGTTCTGCGTCACGCTGGTGACCTCGACATTGCCCCGAAACAGTGCGTCCGGGTACCTCTTGAGGTTGGCGCGCATCATCGCTTCCAACTCGGGCTGGTCGAACATGTTCATCTGGGGGTAGCCGTTGGCGCTCGGCTGTGGG
>NZ_JAFAUS010000015.1 GCF_019243155.1 Mycobacterium sp. | reverse complement strand
GTTGTTCAGGATGATGTCCACGAAGTCCTCCCGCTTGAATGCGGGGTCGAAGTGCGCCAGCACGTCGTCGTTCATGGTGCCGAAGGTGGTCTGCGGGCGGTGCTTCATGCCGTCGTAGAACGCTTGGATGATGCGCTGCTTGAACTGTGGGCGCGGGTGCGCGGCGGTCACCGCGGCAAGAGCCTCCGGGGCAAGGTCGTCGCGCTCGATCCCCAGCACGTCGGTCTCCACGCCGGCCGTCACCAAAGCGACTTCGGGCTCCAGGAATTCCGGGATCCCGGGAGTGGTGTGTAACGCGATGCCCAGCCACACCTTGTCGGCGTCGGCCTGATCAATACCCCGCTGCAGCAAGAACTCTCGCGCCGCGTTCGCACTGTCCACCTCGAACCGCAGTTGCGAAGTGCGGTAGCGCTCGGTGAGTCCCAGATCGTGGAACATCGCCCCGGCGTAAAGCAGCTCCAGGTTTGGTTCCAGCCCGCGGCGGCGGCCCTGCAGCACTCCGAAGAGAAACACTCGGCGGGAATGGTCGAACAGCAGATCGTCCTCGGCGTCGCGAATGTACTCGGTAATCTCGCGCACCAGCGCGGTGTCCGGTATGACGATGTCGGCGATGCTTTCCATCGATTGAGTGTCCATGATCGGGTCTCCTTTAATTTGACTGAAGCAAGTTTGCGGCACCGCGGGGCAGACCGATCGTGGCTGCCGGGCCATCCATCCCACAAAAAGCGACACAATGACGCTGTGGCTGAAACGGGAGTGCGTCCGCGGGTCGTGGTAATCGTCGTCTTCGACGAGGTGACGCTGTTGGACGTCGCAGGGGCGGGCGAGGTCTTCGTCGAGGCCAACCGGTTCGGCGCCAACTACCAGCTCAAGATCGCGTCGCTGGACGGCGGCGACGTGACAACCTCGATTGGGACCCGCCTGGGTGTCACCGATCGCATTTCGTCGATTGCATCCGCCGATACCGTCGTGGTCGCCGGCAGCGACGCCCTGCCCAGGCGCCCGATCGATCCCGCGCTCGTCGAGGACATCAGATCGGTGGCGGCACGGAGCCGGCGGATTACGTCCATCTGCACGGGCTCGTTCATCCTCGCGCAGGCCGGCCTGCTCAGCGGCCGGCGCGCCACCACGCACTGGCACGAGACCCGGTCGTTGGCGCGGGCCTTCCGCGATATCACCGTCGAGCCGGACGCGATCTTCGTCCGCGACGGCGACGTCTTCACGTCGGCCGGGGTCTCGTCGGGCATCGACCTGGCGCTGGCATTGGTCGAAATGGATTACGGGACTGAGCTTGTCCGCGACGTGGCTCGGTGGCTGGTCGTTTATCTCAAACGCGCGGGCGGCCAATCCCAATTCTCGGTGCTGATCGAGGCCGAGCCACCGCCGCAGTCCCCGCTGCGCGCGGTCACCGACGCGATCGCGGCGAACCCGAGCGCCGACCATAGCGTGAAAAAGCTTGCGGCGCATGCATCTTTGAGCACACGCCAGCTCACTCGGCTCTTTGCGTCCGAGCTTGGCATGACTCCGGCGCAATATGTCGGATCGGTCCGGGTCGGTTTCGCCCGCGCCGCACTCGAGGACGGCCGTACGGTCGCCGAGACCGCGGGCGTGGCCGGTTTCGGCAGCACCGAAACGCTGCGGCGGGTGTTCGCCAGCCACCTGGGCATCAGCCCGAAGGCCTACCGCGATCGGTTCCGAACGGCGTATGCCTGACCAACCAGCCTGAAAGCTATTTGGCGCTGTTGTACTTGTTGATCGCGTCGTCCAGCCGCTGCAGCGCGGCACCGTAGCCGGCGAAATCGCCCTTCTTCTGGGCGTCCTTGGCCGCGCCGATAGCCGTCTGAATGTCTTGCAGCGCAGCGGCTTTGGCCGGGGACAGGGTTACCGATCCGTCGGGCGCCGGCGGCACAGCCGCCACCGGCGGCGGCGCTCCCGGTGTCCCAGCGGGGGCCGGCGGACTGGCGGGTGGGGTCGCCGCGGCAGTACCGCCGGATTCGGTCGGCTGAATACTCGTTGCGGCTGCACCCGCGCCGGGACCGAACAATCCGGTCAGGGCGTCGCGCACGGTGGGTCCGTAGCCGATCTTGTCGTTGTACATCATCGCCACCCGGATCAGCCGCGGGTACGAGGACGCCGCGTCGCTCGCCCCCGGCGAGGCGTAAACCGGTTCGACGTAAAGCAGCCCACCCTGGCCGACCGGCAGCGTGAGCAAGTTCCCCCACCGGATCCGGTTCTGGTTGTCGCGCCCGATCACACCCAGATCCTGGGACACCGCCGGGTCTGTGGTGATCGCGTTGTTGGCCAACTTGGGACCGTTGACCTGACCGGGGATGGTCAACACGGTGATCCGGCCGTAGGTGGCCGGGTCCGAGCTGGCGCTGATGTAGGCCGCCAGGTAGTCGCGTTTGAACCTGTTCATCGCGCTCGTCAACTGATACGACGACGTATTGTCGTTCTTCGCAATGTTTTTCGCGACGATGTAGTACGGCGGTTGGTAGCTGCTGGCCGTCGGGTTCGGATCCAGTGGCACGTCCCAGAAATCGGATGTCGAGAAGAACGTCACCGGGTCGTTGACGTGGTATTTGGCCAGCAGCATCCGCTGAACCTTGAACAGGTCCTCGGGATAGCGCAGGTGCTCGGCGAGCTCGGGGGTGATGTCGCTCTTGGGCTTGACCGTGCCCGGGAAGACCTGCATCCACGCCTTGAGGACCGGGTCCTGCTCGTCTTGCTGATACAGCGTCACGGTGCCGTCGTAGGCATCGACCGTGGCCTTCACCGAATTACGGATGTAGGAGACACGCTTGTCGGGCGCCAGCTTGTTGAACGCCACCTCGTTGGAGTCCGCGGTCGCCGACTCCAGGGAGGTGAGTTCGGAGTACGGGTAGTTGTCCAACGTGGTGTAGCCGTCGATGATCCACACCAGCCGCTTGTTGACGATCGCGGGGTACACGGAGCTGTCGGTGGTCAGCCAGGGCGCCACCGCCTCGACGCGGCGCGCGGGATCGCGGTTGAACAGGATCTTGCTGTTGGAGCCGATCACGTTGGAGAACAAGAAGTTTCGCTCTGCGAACTTGGCGGCGAACACGCTGCGGGACAACCAGTCGCCGACCGGGACGCCCCCGAGGCCGGTATAGGTGTAGTTCTTGGTCTCGGCACTGGTCTCGTAGTCGTATTCGCGGTCCGTGCCATTGCGTCCGACGATCGAATAGTCGGCGGCCGTGCTGGAGATGACGGGCCCGTAGTAGACGCGCGGTTGGTCCAGGGGCGCCGGACCGTCGGACACCACGTTGCCGTTGGCGCCGACCACGTTGACCAGGAATTCGGGATAGCCACCGTTTTGGTTGGGGTCGTTGGCGATTCCACGCACCGTGTTCGCGGGCGAGGCGATGAACCCGTTGCCGTGGGTATAGACCGTGTGCCGGTTGATCCAGTCCCGCTGGTTGTCGATCAGCCGGTCGGGATTGAGTTCCCGGGCCGCGACGACGTAGTCGCGCAAGGCCCCGTTGCGGTCGAGGTACCGGTCGATGGAGAGCTGGTCGGGGAAGTAGTAGAAGTTCTTGCCCTGCTGGAACTGGGTGAACGCCGGGCTGATGATCGTCGGGTCGAGCAACCGGATGTTGGAGGTGGTCGCGCGGTCGTCGGCGACCTGCTGGGCGGTGGCCCCTGCGTCACCCGTGTAGTTGCGGTAGGTGACCTGGTCGGAGGTCAGGCCGTAGGCTTGCCGCGTCGCGGCGATGCTGCGGCTAATGTATTCGCTTTCCTTTTGCGCCGCATTGGGTTTGACGCTGATCTGCTCGACGATCAGCGGCCAGCCGGCGCCGACGATCAGCGACGACAGCAGCAGCAGGACCAGGCCGATGGCCGGGATCCGCAAGTCGCGGAAGGTGATCGCGGAGAACACGGCGGCCGCACAAATCAGCGCGATC
>NZ_JAFAUS010000321.1 GCF_019243155.1 Mycobacterium sp. | reverse complement strand
CCGAAGGGGTCCGTGATCCGGACCATGTGCGAGCCGACCTCGCCGCCGTCCTCGAGGCGCGCGCGGTGCGGATGGACGAGGCGCGCCCCGAGGCGGTCCGAAAGCGGCGCGGCCGCAACATGCGCACGGCCCGCGAGAACATCGCCGCCGTCTGCGATCCGGGCACGTTCCAGGAATACGGCGGGCTCGTGGTGGCGCCCCAACGCAAACGCCGCACCATGGACGACCTCATCCGCAACACCCCCGCGGACGGTCTCGTCGTCGGCGTCGGTTCGGTGAACGGCGAACTGTTCGGGCCCCAGAAGTCGCGCGCCGTGGTCCTGGCTTACGACGGCACGGTGCTGGCCGGAACGCAGGGGCATGAGGGCCACCGGAAGGACTCCCGCATTCTTCAGTTGGCGGCGAAGCTTCGGCTGCCCGTGGTGTTCTTCGCAGAAGGCGGCGGCGGGCGGCCCGGCGACACCGAATACCGCGGCGAGCTGGACAGCTTTCACCGCCTCCCTGCGCTCAGCGGCGAGGTTCCGCTGGTGGGGATCGCCGCCGGCTATTGCTTCGCCGGCAACGCGGCCTTCCTCGGCTCCTGCGACGTCATCATCGCCACCGAGACCTCGAACATCGGCATGGGCGGACCGGCGATGATTGAAGGCGGCGGTCTGGGGGTCTACGCGCCGGAGGAAATCGGTCCGGCCCCCATGCACTACCGGACCGGCGTGGTGGACATCCTGGTCAAGGACGAGGCCGAGGCCGCCGAGAGCGCCAAGCGCTACCTCGCCTATTTCCAGGGCGACATCGCGCCCCAGCCGCCCAAGGACCAGCGGCTGCTGCGGGGCCTGGTGCCGGAGGACAGGCGACGAGCCTACGACGTGCGACCGGTCATCGAGACCCTCGCCGACGAAGGCTCCGTCACGGAGCTGCGCGCCGGCTACGGCCACGGCCTGATCACCGCCCTGATCCGCCTCGACGGACGGGCGGTAGGGGTGCTGGCGAACAACCCCATGCACCTGGCCGGCGCGGTCGACGGCGACGGTTCCGACAAGGGCGCAAGGTTCCTCGCCCTGTGCGACAACTTCGGCTTGCCGGTGCTCTTCCTGTGCGACACGCCCGGCATTCTGGTGGGTCCGGAGGCGGAAAAGACGGCCTTGGTCCGCCGCTCGTCGCGGTTCCTGGTGGCAAGCGCCAAGCTGCGGGTTCCGGCCTTCACCGTCATCCTGCGCAAGTTTTACGGCATCGGCATGCTGGCGATGATGATGGGCGCGTTGAAGGCGCCGATTTTCAACGTCTCCTGGCCGACCGGCGAGTTCGGCAGCATGGGTCTCGAAGGCGCCGTGCGCTTGGCCTATCGCAAGGAGATGGAGGCGATCGAGGAGCCGGCCGAGCGGAAGCGGTTCTACGACGAGCACGTCGAACAGATGTACCAGGCCGGCAAGGCGCTGAGGCGCGCCCGTGCCTACGAGTTCGACGACGTCATCGATCCGGCGGATACGCGGCAGTGGATCATCCATGGGCTGAACTCGTCAGCCGCGATGCAGAGCTCCAACGTCTCGCGCCGCCCTCACCTCAGCCCCTGGTGAAAGGCGCTCCGGGGTTCAGGCCAGCGGCCGAAATCGCTCGCGAGCCGCTCTAGCTGGCCTCGGCCGCGAATGCTTCGGCGGCCTGCGCCGACACCGCCGCCGTCAGCATGGCCGCCCCCGCATCGAGCGCCTCGGCGAGCACCGCCTCCTCCGGCCCGAACAGGTCGCCCGCGTTCTGGCGTTCTGCGTCAAGGTCGACCAGCGCCTGCCAATAGATGCAACTCGCGACTTTGAGACGGAAGCGGAAGAGTCTCTCTGGCGTCGCAGGGACAGCGGCGCGGAGCAGGTTGACGATATGCTCGGAAAGCGGCGCCAGGGAGAATACGAGATCCCGCGCTCCAGCGACGCTGTAGACGCGGATGCCGAGCAGGAAGGCGGCGTAGCTCCGCTGCCCGTCGCGATCGCATTCCTGGCTCAGGGGATCCAGCAGAACGTGAAGCAGGGTGCGCGGATCGCCCATCTTGCCCTTCCGCTGGGCCTCGGCGAGCAGCAGCCCGCGGCGGGCCTCCAGACCGGCCAGCCGGTGGGAGAAGATCGAGCGAACCAGGCCCAGCTTGTCGCCGAAGTGGTACTGAACGACACTCGGATTGGAGGAGCCTGCAGCGGCCGCGATCTGCCGCAGCGAAACCCCCTCCAGGCCATGTCGGCCGAACAGGCGCTCCGCCGCCTCGACGAGTTGGGCTTTGGTGTGGCGCTCGCCCTGCTTGCGGCTTGCGTCCGAGGCTGATGGCATATGGGCCTCCGCTGACGTGAGGAGCGACACGCTTTTTCCGACACGCTGAGATTGCAAGTTATTCCCGCCGCGTTCAAGGGACTATTCAGTCACTTGTTAGACTTTTATTGACGATCGATGCGGAGAGCTTGATAACGAAGGCTCTGAGGGAAAAGGTCTAGCCGTTCGAACATTCCCTCGGGCCATCATGATCAGGGAGGTTTGATGACTAGGCCGGCTCTTATCTCACTATTCTGCGCCTCGGCGCTGGTCGGCCTGGACACGGCGAGCGCATGGGCCGCTGAGCCGGCCCAGCAGGCCAGCACCCTGCAGGAGGTGGTGGTGCAGGCCCGGCGCAGCTCCGAGAACCTGCAGAAGGTGCCGGTGGCAGTCACCGCGATTTCGCAGAAAGATATCGACTCGGTCGGCGTTTTCGACCCGCAGAACCTGGCGAACTTCACTCCAGGCCTGACGGTGCCGGCGGTGACGTCGGACCGGAACAACGTCATCTTCGCGATCCGCGGTCAATCCTACTCCTTCGGCAACCAGTTCAACGCCGTCATCCCCTATTACAACGACGTACCGATCGTCTCGCCGACGGGATTAAGCCACGGGCAGTTCTTCGACGTCGACAGCGTGCAGGTGCTGCGCGGCCCACAGGGCACCCAGTTCGGCCGGGTGACGGACGGCGGCAACGTGATGATCTATCCGAAGAAGCCGTCCAACAGCTTCGACGGCTACGTGGAAGGCAAGGTCGGCGACTACGGCCTCAGGGAGTTAACCGGGGCCCTGAACATCCCGATCATTCCCGACAAGCTGATGGTGCGCGGCGCCGTGGACATCAACCGCCGCGACGGCTTCACCACCAACCTCTACAATGGCCGTGACCTCGACAACGTCGCCTACGAATCCTACCGTTTCGGGATCGTCATCCGGCCGACGGAGCACATCGAGAACTACACCTCGATCGCCTACGAGCACACCCACGAGAACGGCACCTCGGTCGAGCTTGAGTACCTCTATATTCCGAAAGTGAGCGCCATCGCCAACGCGGTGGGCAATGCAGCGACGGCCCATTTCTACGGGATCGACGCCAACGGCAACGTGGGCCCGGCGGCGCTGGGCGTCATGGCCTTCAACCCGGCCAACTATCTGGCGGACCTCCAATCCCAGGTCACCCACCAACTCGCCCTCGGGCCCCGGCAGGTTTTTGACGCCAACCCGCTGTTCGACCGTCGCGACAGCCTCTACGTGGCCAACACCACTACGGCGGACCTCGGCGTCGTCACCATCAAGAACGTCTTCGGTTTCATCTGGACGAAGGATTTCGAGGCGCAGAATTTCTCTGGCGGCAACGGCCAGCTGATCCTGCCCTGCCACTCGGCCTGCCCCTTCGGCGCCGGCCTCCCCTCCCTGCCCTTCAACTTCCAGGAGCAGTTCAGCGACGAGTTCCGACTTTCCGGCAAGCTGTTCGACAACCGGCTGGTCTGGTCGGCGGGCGCCTACACCGACGCCCAGAAGCCCGCCGGCGCGTTCGAGAACGCGGGTCTGCAGTCCGGCGCCAGCCAGAACCTCCCGCTGCAGTACACCAAGACGTGGGAGACGGCCGGCTATGGCAACGCCGAATACGACCTACGCGATTTCCTGCCCGGCCTGAAGATCAATGGCGGCATCCGCTACACGATCGACGACAATCACACGCGCGTCACCAAATATAACGGGCCAATAGCCGCGCCCGGTATTTCTACAGCCCTCAGCTCCCTTCCGCACGGCGTCTGCGTCACGTTCAACAACAATCCCTGCCTGGACCTGCACGCCACCTTCACCGCCATCACCTACACCGCCGGCGCGACCTACCAATTCAACCCGAACCAGATGATCTACGCGAAGGTCAGCCGGGGTTATCGGCCGGGCGGGGACAACAGCTCCAATCCGCCGGGGCTCGACCCCGCCTACAACCCCGAATACGACCTATCTGTGGAGATCGGCGCCAAGGCCGACTTCGACTTCAATGGCGTGCGGCTGCGGACCAACGTGGCGCTGTTCCACGACAACTACACCAACATTCAGCAAAACGTCGTCCTGCCGTCGGTTCCGGGCCAGCCGAGCGTCGGGGCGCTTGTCCGCAACGTCGACGACGCAGTGGTCCAGGGCGCCGAGTTCGAGGGGATCCTGATACCGTTCCGGGGCATGACGCTCGATCTCAACTACGCCTACACCGACGCGGCGTTCAAGCACCTGCCGACCGACCCGCTCTCGAACCCCACCAGCCCCTGCAACCCCTTCGCCTCCGTCGTCGTCGGCTTCTGCGGGGAGAACGCCATGGGCTTCGTGCCGCGCAACAAGCTGGGATTGTCGGCGGATTATGAGCTGCCGCTCGATCCGGCCATCGGTATGATCACCTTCGGCGGAACCTGGAACTACCAGAGCAAGGTGTGGCTGATCACCACCAGCAACCTCGACCCGCATGCGGCGCAGCCTGCCTACAGCACACTGGACCTGCGGGCGACCTGGCATCAGATCTACGGTCACCCGGTGGACCTGTCGTTCTTCATGACCAACGTGACGAACCAGCTCTACAAGGCCGGCGTGGACGACCTGGAGCAGGCCTCTTCGCTGGGCTCCTACGCCGCCATCTATGCCCCGCCGCGCATGTTCGGCTTCGGCCTCAAATATCGCTTCGGGGCCAGCGGAGGCCAATAACCAAGGCGCCGACCCTCAAGAGGTCGTTCGCGAGGCAGTCGAGGAGGACATGAATGGGCGGATCGAAAGCGGCGTCAGCCGCCCTTGCGGGGCTGGTGATCGGAGCGCTTGTGGCTGGTGGCTCGCCGGCGCGGGCCCAATCGACCGCGCCTCCGGCGGCGGCGGCGGCCAGCGGGTCGGCCGTCGACGCGGCCTGGGCCTATTACCATCGGACGCTCGATGCGGCGCGCGCCAAGCTCCTGGCCCATCCATTCGCGGACACGCCAAAGCGGCGCGCCGAGGCGCTGTACCTGATCTCCGAGGCCGCCGTCGTCGGCTTCAACATGTACGTCGGCCCAAGGCAGGACTATCCCTCGCTCTACATCCAGCCGATCTTCCTCAACAACATGTACGGCTGGGGCCTGCCGAACCCCGACTTCCTCTACCGCTGGGCGTTCATCGACGGGGCGAAGACCTATCGCATCTGGGGCAGGCGCAACGATCCCACCTTCGTCGACCTGCAGCTGCAAAGCGGTTTCTGGGGCGACCAGACCTTCAGCGTCCTCAGCAACACCCTGATCGACTCCCTGCAGACCGGGCCCGACGGCTCCTTCGAGGTCATCCTCAGCCCGACGCCGCATCCCGGCAACTGGATCAAGACCGATCCCACCGCGCACAGCAGCGTCATCCAAATGCGCCAGGCGATGATCGACTGGGCCCACGACCGGCCCGTCGATATCCACATCGACGAGGTCGACCGGCCGGCCGGCGCGCCGCTGATGTACTCGCCGGAGGAATACGCCGACCGGCTGCGCCGCGCGGCCGACTTCGTCACGCACAATGTCGACTTCATCTACCGGATGAACGAGCGCCTCTCGCCCGGCCTGCAGGTGTTCAACAGCTTCAGACCGCTCACCGAGCACCCGAACTCCGACGAGGGCGGCAGCCGCTTCTCGTCGCATCCGATGGCCATCTTCGACATCGGCAAGGACGACGCCCTGATCATCGAGACGGACATTCCGCACGCCAAGTACTGGGGCGTGCAGCTGGGCGACGTCTGGTGGCAGACCAGCGACTACAAGTTCCATCAGTCTAGTCTGAACGCCCACACGGCGGTGATCGATAAGGACGGCAAGCTCAGGGTGGTGCTTTCGCACGTGGACCCCGGCGTGCCCAACTGGCTCGATCCGGCCGACGACGACCGCGGCACCATCCAGTTCCGCTGGTACTATGGCGACGCTG
Source organism: Mycobacterium sp. (assembly GCF_019243155.1). Lineage (GTDB taxonomy): Bacteria > Actinomycetota > Actinomycetes > Mycobacteriales > Mycobacteriaceae > Mycobacterium. The sequence goes on along the minus strand of NZ_JAFAUS010000321.1, from coordinate 2,405 downwards.
CCCCGATCCCAGTGGTCGTCAAACGGGTGAAGGCGAGCGAGGTGCGCAAGTACCTGCCGCCGGACACGCCGGTGGTGTCGCCCGATCAGCGCCGCGCGGCTTTAGCCGAGCGGTGGGCGGGCGTCGAGCGGATGTACGGACAGTAACCGTTGCGCGGCGGGGACGTGTGGCGAATTTGAAGTTCGCTCGGCGCCCATCTCATCCACTGGCGAACTTCGGACTCGGGACACTAGCGCCGGAAATACCCCGTCTCCGCGCGGATCACGCCGGATCGAAGCGGACGTAGAGGTGCTCGGAAACGCGCAGCTGATGGCCGCGGATGTCCGGCGGCGGCATGTCGGGATCGAGCCGTAGATTGGGCAGCCGGTCCAACAACGCGTTGAGCGCCCGGGTCATCTCGACCCGGGCCAGGTGCTGACCGATGCACACGTGCGGGCCGGTGGCGAAGGCGAGATTACGCACGGTCCGGTCCCGGAAGATGTCGAACACATCGGGACGGTCGTACTTGGAAGGGTCGCGGTTCGCCGAGCCGAGCACGACGTTGATTATCGAGCCTTGCGGGATCGGCACGCCGTCCAGCTCGACATCCCGCAAGGCGTAGCGCCACGACATGTTGACCGGCCCCTCCCAGCGCAGCGCTTCCTCGATGGCTTGGGGGATCAGCTTGCGATCGGCGTACACCGCGGCGAGCTGGTCGGGATGCGTGAGCAGCCCCACCAGAAGGCTGCTGGTGCCGCGAAAGGTGGTGTCGCCGCCGGCGTTCATGAGTTGGCGCAGGAACGAGATCAGCACGTCGTCCGGGAGACGCTCGCCGTCCACTTCCACCATGGCGAGGTGGCTCACGAGGTCGTCGCCTGGATTGGCGCGCCGAACGTTCAGCAGCTCCTGAAAGAACTCGCCAAGCTTCTCGGTGGCCTCCAGGCCCTGCGGCGCGCCAATGACCGACAGCAGCTGCGCGATCGCCAGCTTGTGGAACGTCGGGGCTTGTTCGGGGCCGAGCCCGAGCTGCCGGTAAATCACCTGGAACGGGTAGTGGTGGGTGAATTCCTCGATGAGGTCGGCGCGGCCGCGATCGATAAAGCGGCTCATCAGATCGGTGACCACGGGATCGACGTACTTCTCGCCCCAGGTGGAGACCACCTGCGGCAAGAACGCCTTCTGGAAGACCCGCCGATATCGGGTGTGCTCGGGCGGATCCATCACCGACACGGTGTGACCGAAGGACACTCCAAGGTTGGGGAGGAAGGCGTCGCGGTTGCCGAAGGTTTCGGCGTCGGTAAGCACACGCTGCAGGGCGTCGTAGCCCAGCACCATGTAGTGCTGAAACTTGTTCATCTGCACGTCGGGAACGTCGGTGAACAGGTCGCGGTAGCTGCCTTTGTGAACAGTCCCCTCGGCCAGCATCTCCCGCAGTTTCGGATAGGGGTCCGGGCAATCGCCGGTGGAAAGCTTTTCGACCACGAACGGGTCAAAGCTCTTGTCCTCGAGATCCGACAAGCGCGGCATGTAGGTCACGACGATCCCTCCTCCCGCTGGCGCCGGGCGTCCCGGCTCTTCAAAGAGACAGGCGGCCCGAAATAACCGCCGTTCTCCCTTGTCAGCTGGCGCTTCCTTGGCAGCTCACCGACCCTGACCCCGGCGTCGCTGGAGATCGGCTCTAGCTGATGGGTGAACCTGGATTCGCCAGGATTTTACTAATCGAAAATGCGCGATCAGACAACCGGACCTCGGGGCTGCTGGTCGCAAGCCAGGTTCGTTTCCTGCGGAGGGCCGACGCCCGCCCTGGCGCGAGCTTGGTCGATTTCTGCGATAGGCGCCTTAAATATCCAACGGGTATCCTCCGGGTGGATGGACGCGCGGTGTAGCCACCCCCCCCTTGCAGGCCGGAACTGGGTGGAAATTCGATGATTTTTCTCTTACCAAGCGCAGGCTCCGATATGCCACCGCCACGCGTGTCGGCCCGCTCGGTTTACCCGCTTGAATATTGAAGCGATCTCGTCGGACGTTTACCCATCACTGGTTCGGGCGCCAGAGACTATTTGGAATGAAAGACCCCGGGGTATGGCGTTTATTGGTGAACATTCGAACACAGCAATTAAATTATACACATGATAGTCGACCCGCCCCTCCGGAATTGGACCCTCATCGACCCCGCGCATGAAGGCCTCCCGACCAGGATCGCCAGGCGCGTCGCGCTCGAAATAATGGAGATGAACTGGCCGGCGGGGGCCTATCTGGGGCCTGAGCGCGAGTTGGCTGACCGCTACGGCGTGAGCGCGCCGACGCTCGACCAGGCATTGAGGATCCTCGAGGACGACGGCGTCGTGGCCGTCAAACGCGGCCGTGGCGGCGGCGTGGTCGTGACGAAGCCCCCCATCGGGAGCGCGGCGCGAACCACCGCGCTT
>NZ_JAFAUS010000291.1 GCF_019243155.1 Mycobacterium sp. | reverse complement strand
TGTGCCAGCAACCGCGCGGCCTGGTTCGCCAGCGCCTCGGCCGAACGGGCCGACAGCACCCACGGCGCCGGCGTGTCGTCGCCCGTCACCGCGGGGCTGTTCGAATCCGACGGCGGCTGTTCGAGAATGACGTGCGCATTGGTGCCGCTGATCCCGAACGACGACACCCCGGCGCGACGCGGCCGGCCCACGTCCGGCCAGGGCCGCGGGTCCGTCAACAGCGACACCGCCCCTGCCGACCAATCCACATGCGGCGTCGGCACATCCACGTGCAGCGTCTTGGGCATCACGCCATGGCGCATCGCCTGCACCATCTTGATCACCCCGCCGGTGCCCGCGGCCGCCGACGTATGGCCCATGTTGGACTTGATCGACCCGAGCCACAGCGGTTGATCCGCCGGCCGATCCTGCCCGTAGGTCGCCAAAAGCGCCTGGGCTTCAATCGGATCCCCCAGCGTGGTGCCCGTCCCGTGCCCCTCCACCAGGTCGACGTCGGCCGCGTTCAGTCGCGCGTTGGCCAGCGCGGCCCGGATCACCCGCTGCTGCGACGGCCCGTTAGGCGTCGCCAGTCCGTTGGAGGCGCCGTCCTGATTCACCGCGGAACCGCGCACCACGGCCAGCACCGGATGCCCCAATCGCCGTGCGTCGGAGAGCCTTTCCAGCACCAGCACGCCTACGCCCTCGGAAAAACCGGTGCCGTCGGCGGCGCCCGCGTACGCCTTGCACCGACCGTCGGCGGCCAGTGCTCGCTGCCGGCTGAATTCGATGAACATCGACGGTGTGGCCATCACCGTCACACCACCGGCCAGCGCCAGGTCGCACTCACCGGACCGCAACGACTGCGCCGCAAGATGAATCGCCACCAACGACGAAGAACAGGCCGTATCGACCGAGACGGCAGGGCCTTCTAGCCCCAGCGAGTAGGCCACCCGGCCCGAGGCCACACTCAGCGTCGAACCGCGCAGTCCGTAGCGCTCCAGGTTGCCCGGCACCCGGCCCTGGCCGCCGTACGAGCCGTGGAAAATCCCGGCGAACACACCCGTGGCCGAACCGCGCAGGGCGACAGGGTCAATTCCGGCCCGCTCCAAAGCCTCCCAGGACACTTCCAGCAGCAGGCGCTGCTGTGGATCCATCGCCAGCACCTCGCTGGGGGCGATACCGAAAAACGCGGCATCGAAGTGGGCCGCCTCCGCGAGGAATCCGCCGCACCGGGCGTACGACTTCCCCACCGCGTCGGGGTCGTCGTCGAACAGTCCCGCCAGGTTCCAGCCGCGGTCCACCGGAAAGGCCGAGACCACATCCCGGCCCTCGATCACCATCTGCCACAGGGCTTCCGGGGAGTCGATGCCACCCGGATACCGGCAACCCATGCCCACCACGGCCACGGGCTCGGTCGTCCCCTCCGCGATTTGGGCGAGGTACTCGTGTGTCTCGCGCTTGAGCCGCTCGTTCTCTTTCAGGGCGTGGCGAAGGGCCTTGACGAGCTCTTCCTGATTGCCGCTCATCCGCGCGCGGCGTTCGTGACGCTCACAGCGAAACCTCCGCAGCGTTCTTGCGAAAGCGCTTGCAGGCGAAGTATTTCGAGGAGTCGAGGGGCCAAAAAACTATGCCTTTACTTATACGAAAGGGTATGCGCGGACACCCATCAGTGCCAACGCAACAACACGAGTTCGGAACAAAATCCCGGCCCCATCGCGAGCATCAGGCCGGGGCTTCCACTGGGCGGCGGCTTGGCGATGGTGTCGCGCAAGACATGCAGGACCGAAGCCGACGACAGGTTGCCGATCTCTCCGAGCGATCGCCAAGTCAATTCCAGGGCCTCCGGCGGCAGGCTCAAGGCCGCGTTGATCGCCTCGATGACCTTAGGGCCACCGGGGTGGCTGACGAAGGCGCCGATGTCGTCGGCCGTCAGGCCGTGCGCGCCCAGGAACGTCGTGACGTCGTCTTCGATGTACTGCTCGACGACGGCGGCCACGTCCTTCGACAGCACAAGCTCGAACCCGGTGGCGCCGACGTCGTAACCCATGGTCCGCAGCGAGTCCGGGTAGAGGTGGCTGCGCGAATCGATGACGTCGGGCCCGGCGGCGGCCATCCCCTCGGCGCGGCGTTCGCCGACGCCCACCACCGCGGCGGCTCCGTCGGCGAACAAGGCGCTGCCCACCAGACCGGCCAGCGACGGCTTGTATCCGGGGTACGTGAGCGAGCAGAGCTCAACCGACACCAGCGCCGCGGCGGCATCCGGCGCGCCACGCAGGTAGTCGTTGACGCGGGCCACGCCCGCCGCCCCGGCGACGCAACCCAGGCCGAATAGCGGCACCCGCCGCACGTCGTCGCGCAGCCCGAGTCGCGCGGCGATCCGGGCGTCGATCGACGGGATCGCCAAACCGGTCACGGTCGTTGTGATCAGCACGTCGAGGTCCTGTGGTTGCAGGCCCGCCTCGTCCAGGGCGCCCGACAGCGCCTCACAGCCCAGGTTCACGGCGTTCTCGATGAAGACGCGGTTCGCGATGCCGAAGTCGGTCAGGGTCGGATACTGCTCCAGCGGCAGTACCAGGTGACGGCTGTTGACCTTGGCGCTGGCGTGCAGCTGCCGAACGATGTCTTCGTAGCCCTCGAACTCCGGGATGCTGATGAAGAAGTCGGTGAGCTCCGACTGGGAATAGCGATGCGGCGGCAGTGCACCGAATACGCCGGCGATGACGCTCATTGCTCCCACCCCTTGGTCACGAAAGTCCGACGTGAGACGTTCATGCGGATCCAAGTGCGAAAGTCTAGTCTGCCGGGGTTTACCTGGCAGGGAAACTGCTGCCGTCTCATTTGCTGGCGCGCAGCCGGTTCCTGAGCTGTTCGGCGTTTGCGAGGACGGCTTCGAGCTGCTCGGCCACCCGGCCCGGCGCGGTACCGCCGCGGGCATCGCGCGACGCCACCGAACCCTCGATCGTCAGCACCTCACGAACTTGCGAGGTCAGCTCCGGGCTAATGGCGGCCAACTCGTCATCGGTCAGCTCGTCGAGTCCCACGGCGCGCTGCTCGGCGGCCCGGACCGCGGCGCCGGCGGCCTCGTGCGCGGATCGGAAAGGCACGCCCTGGCGCACCAGCCATTCGGCGATGTCGGTTGCCAGCGTGTACCCGGCCGGGGCCAGCGCCGCCATCCGCTCGACGTCGAAGGTCAGGCTGGCCACCAGGCCCGCCATCGCCGGCAGCACGAGCTCGAGCTGGGCCACCGAGTCGAAGACCGGCTCCTTGTCCTCCTGCAGGTCGCGGTTGTAGGCGAGCGGCTGGGCCTTCAGGGTCGCGAGCAACCCGGACAGGTTTCCGATCAGCCGCCCCGACTTACCGCGCGCAAGCTCGGCGACGTCGGGGTTCTTTTTCTGCGGCATGATCGAGCTGCCGGTGGACCACGAATCGTGCAGCGTGACGTACCCGAATTCCGTCGAGCTCCAGATGATGATGTCCTCGGCCAGCCGCGACAGGTCGACGCCGATCATCGCGAACACGAACGCCGCCTCGGCGGCGAAATCGCGGGCCGCGGTCGCGTCGATGGAGTTGTCGGCGGCGGCCGCAAAACCCAGGTCCGCGGCGATCGCGTCCGGGTCCAGGCCGAGCGACGATCCGGCCAGGGCCCCCGAGCCGTACGGGGACACCGCTGCGCGCTTGTCGAAGTCGACGATGCGGTCGACATCGCGCAGCAGAGGTTGGGCGTGCGCCAGCAGGTGATGGGCCAGCAGCACCGGCTGGGCGGACTGCATGTGGGTTTTGCCGGGCATGACGGCGGTCGGGTGTGCGCCGGCCTGCGCGGCCAGGGCGGCGACGACGTCGAGCGCACCGCGCGCGACCCGCCGCACCGCGTCGCGCAGCCACATCCGGAACAGGGTGGCCACCTGGTCGTTGCGGGACCGTCCGGCGCGCAGCCGCCCACCCAGGTCCGGCCCGACCCGGTCGATCAGACCGCGCTCCAGGGCGGCATGCACGTCCTCGTCGGTGACCAGCGGCGAAAAGCTGCCGTCGGCCACATCCTCGGCGAGGCTGTCCAGCCCGGCCAGCAGCCCGTCCCGCTGCTCCTCGGTGAGCAGCCCGGCGCGGAAGAGCACGACGGTGTGGGCCCGCGAAGCCACGATGTCGTAGGGCGCCAGCACCCAGTCGAAGTGGGTGGACTTGCTCAGCGCGGCAAGCGCGTCGGACGGGCCGTCGGCGAACCGCCCGCCCCACAGCGATCCCTCGCGGGTGCTCACGGCTGGGCTTGGCCCTGCTCCGAGCCTGTTTCGAAGGCCAGGTCCCGACGTGCGGCCAGCTTCGACGACAACCCGTGCACGTAGACGAAGCCCTTGGCCTTGGACTGGTCGAAGGTGTCGCCCTCGTCGTAGGTGGCCAGGTTGAAGTCGTACAGCGACTCGGCGCTGCGGCGGCCGTTCACCGCGATGTGCCCGCCG
>NZ_JAFAUS010000500.1 GCF_019243155.1 Mycobacterium sp. | reverse complement strand
CGTGACGCCCCCCTGGTTGCGCCGCCTGCGGCTGTCGCAGCTGACCGTTCGGGGCTGGCAGGCCCTGGTCCTGCTCAGCATGGGCGGCATGGTGCTGGCCGGTGCGCTGATCGGGTCGGTTCTGCTCGACCGCACCGACGACATGTCGCGGGAGTTGACCGACAGCATCCAACCGGCGCGGGTGGCGGCTTACCAGATGCAGTCCGCGCTGCGCGACCAGGAGACGGGCATCCGCGGCTACCTGATCGCCGCAGACCGGCAGTTCCTCACGCCCTACTACGACGGGCAACATGCCGAGCAGGCGGCGGCCGACGAGATCCGGCGCCGGCTGGGGGCGCATTCGGACCTGATCAACGATCTGGACGAGATCGAGCGGGCCGCCGCCAACTGGCGGGCGAATTACGCCGAGCCGGTGATCGCGGCCGTGCTCCCGAACGGCAAGAACGTCACCAGCAGACCGTCGGCAGAACGCGGTAAGGCCGAATTCGACCACCTACGAGGCCTTTTCGATAGGCAGAACGCCAATCTATATGCGGCACGGTCGAATTCCACAGCCGAGTTGAGAAGCACTGACGCGTGGCGCGACAGGGTGCTGGGCGGGATGGTGCTGCTGTTCTTCATCACGGCCGCCTTGTTGGGATTCCTGGTGCGAGACACCGTCGCCCGCCCGCTAGCGGCGCTGGCCGCGGCATGCAGGCGGATTACCCAGGGCAATTTCGGTGAGACCATCGAGCCGCCGAAGCGGCCCAAAGACGTTCGCAACATGGCCATCGACATGGAGGACATGCGCAGGCGCATCGTCGAGGAACTCGAAGTGTCGCGTATGGCCAAATCCCAGCTGGACGAGCAGACCGCCGAATTGCGGCGCTCCAACGCCGAACTCGAGCAGTTCGCCTATGTTGCGTCGCACGACCTGCAGGAACCGCTGCGCAAGGTCGCCTCGTTCTGCCAGCTGCTGGAGAGGCGGTACGGCGACCAGCTCGACGAGCGTGGCCACGAGTACATCGGATTCGCGGTGGACGGTGCAAAACGCATGCAGGCGTTAATCAACGACCTGCTCACCTTCTCCCGGGTCGGCCGGTTGGGCACCACCGAAACCGAGGTGAACCTGGACGCGACGCTAGACGCCGGCCTGTCCAATCTGGCCACCGCCATCGAAGAGTCCGACGCCGAGATCGTGCGCCCGCAGCAGCCGCTTCCGCAGGTCCTCGGCGACCCGACGCTGCTGACGATGTTGTGGCAGAACCTCATCGGCAACGCGGTGAAGTTCCGCCACGTCGACCGTCGGCCCCGCGTCGTCATCGACTGCGCCCAGGGCACCGAGAATCACGACGGCGAATGGCTGCTCAGTGTTTCGGACAACGGGATCGGCATCCCCGAGGAGTTCGCCGACAAGGTCTTCGTGATCTTCCAGCGTCTGCACGGCCGAGAGGTCTACGCCGGAACCGGTGTGGGCCTTGCTTTGGTCAAGAAGATCGTCGAACACCACGGCGGCACGATTTGGATCGACACGTCTCAAACCGATGGGACAAGAATTGAATTCACTCTCCCCGTGCCCTTGGCCGAGCCCGACACGGGGGAAGGCGCCGCACGCTCAGCAGCTTTGGAAGGAGCGCACGAATGACATCTGCCGACGGTCGAGCCATTGACATCCTGCTCGTCGAGGACGATCCGGGAGACGAGCTCATCACGCGAGAAGCGTTCGAGCACAACAAACTCAAGAACCGGCTGCATGTCGCGCACGACGGCGAAGAGGGTCTGGACTACCTGTACAAGCGAGGTCGGTTCGAAGAGGCGGCACGGCCCGACCTCATCCTGCTCGACCTGAACCTGCCCAAGTACGACGGACGGCAGCTCCTCGAGAAGATCAAGTCCGACCCCGACCTGGCGCGCATCCCGGTCGTGGTGCTCACCACCTCCTCGGCGGAGGAGGACATCCTGAAAAGCTATAAGCTGCACGCCAATGCGTACGTCACCAAGCCCGTCGACCTGGACCAGTTCATGAAGGCGGTCCGGCAGATCGACGAGTTCTTCGTTCAGGTGGTGCGGCTGCCCGGCATCTGACGCTACGGCGTGGTTTGCGCTGCCGTGAGAAACGCGTCGTTGTGCTGGCCCGCGGCCGGCGGGGGGTCGGTGGCCGCGGCGTCGAAGCTCTCGTAGCGAGCCGGGGTGCGCACCACCGTGATCGCGTCGTCGTCGCGGCCGACTTGCAGGGCGAGTTCGTTCTCGGCAAACAGCGGGGTGCTGACCACCTGCTTCCACGTGTAAGCCAGGCAAGCCATCAGGCCGCCCTGCTGCAGCAGCTCAACCCATTCGGCGGCGGTCTTGGCGGCCAGCGCCTTCTCGAGTTCCTCGGTCAGCTCGGGGTAGTTCACGGCGCGGGAGCGCTGGTCGATGAACCGCTCGTCGTCCAGCATGTCGGGCCGCTCGATGATCTCGCACAGCTTCGCCCAGTGTTTGGGCACATACGCGCTGATCACCAGGTAGCCGTCGGCTGCCTTGAACGCGTCCGACGGTTGGGTCGCGAAGCCGACTCCCTTGCGCCGCTTAGGTTTTGATTCGCCATCCGGCTTGGGCGCTTCGCTGGGCTTGTTCAGGTGGATTGTGAGCTGACTGGCCTGCAGGCTGACCGCGACGTCGTACATCGCGACGTGCACCACGTCGCCCACGCCGTGGCGTTCGCGGTTGAGCAGCGCGCCCAGCACCGCCTGGGCCAGCACGTGACCGCTGGCGGCGTCGACGAGCTGGAACGGGATGATCTGCGGCTTGCCGGTCGGCGTGGGCATCCCGGTGGTCATGCCGGACTCGGCGGCCACCATCAGGTCGACGCCCGG
>NZ_JAFAUS010000310.1 GCF_019243155.1 Mycobacterium sp. | reverse complement strand
GCCGGCCGTATAAAGGGCGTTCTGCCAACGGAATTCGGGACTGGCCAGTTCCTCGAGCCGCTGCGCCCGGGCGCGGGCTTCGGCTTCGGTGCCGCCCAGGGTCACCATCAACGCCGGTAGGACCAGTAACTGCTCAGGGTCACGGCCGAAGGCGGACGCCTGGGCGTGCAGGTCGGCCCGGAAGGAGACGGCCGCGTCCAGCGAGGGCGGCCCAGAAAAGGCCATTTCCGCATACCGCGCGGCGAGCGCGACGCCCGCGCCGGATTGGCCCGCCAACACCAGCACGGGATGTCCTTGCGGGGGACGGGGAAAGGGCTGGATGCCTTCCACGTCGTAGTAGCGGCCATGGAAGTGGGGTGTGTTCAGCTTGCTGCGGTCCGCCCACACGCCGCGTACACGGTCACCGACGACGGCGTCATCACCCCAGCTATCCCATACCTGCGTCACCGCGTCGACGAACTCGTGTGCCCGCGCGTAACGATCGGCATGGTCGGGATGCATGGGTTCACCCATGGCGGCGGCGGCCAGCGGCGTGACCGTGGTGACGATGTTCCAGCCGGCGCGCCCGCCGCTGAGGTGATCCAGCGTGGCGAAGCGGCGGGCGAGTTCCCAGGGTTTGTTGTAGGTCGTCGAGCCGGTGCCGATGAGCCCGATGTGGTCGGTGACGGCGGCCAGAGCCGAGAGTACCGAGATCGGGTCGAATTGCGTCTGCGGCAGGTGCGTGGCCCGGTACTCGGCGATGGCGATGTTGTCGGCGAGGAAGATCGAATCCATCAGACCGCGCTCGGCGATGCGCGCGATGTCGGTGTAGTAGGAGAGGCCGAGGACATCGTGGACGTCGTCGTCGACGACACGCCACGCGGACTCGTGATACCCGTTGGGCCAGATGAACGCGTTGAAGTGCAAAGGCCGTGCGCTCGTGGCAAGCATGCGTGGCATAACACCCGGCAGGGCCGAGGAATTTCATCCAGCGACTGTCGAGGATTTTTGTAGTGCGCTGATGTGCCGAACCGTGACTCCGGCGATCAGGGATCTCTGGCGATCACCGAAGGTGCAGCGCTACTCCGGCGTCATCGAAGACTTCCCGTATCGCATTGAACAACGTGCGCTGTCCTTGGCGCACGTCGTCGAGGTAGCGCCGTGATGAGGCGCTGTGTTGCCACTCGAATGCGTAAGGCCGATCCTCCGGCGTGCCGAATCCGCCGCGCAGACAATCGGCTAACGCGTCGAGGTTGCGCCCGAAGTACCCACCGGGCCCGTTGACGGCGGACCCTATCTCACGGTAAAAGTCCTTGGCTGACTTGATCTTTCGGCCGTCGATATGGAAGACGACGGGTGAGCTTGCGTCTGGTTCGCGCGCCATCATCGTCCTTCCGTGCCGGTCACCAGACAGAACGAGTCGTAGTGGTCGCCGCTGTAGAAGTATTGAGCAGGATGGGTTATTGGTGTTCCACCTGTGACGATGCGCTTCTGCTCGGTCCCGTGCACCCGGAGTGACGACGGTGTATTCGTGGTAGTAACCCCGGTTCTTAGCCGGCAGATGACCCTCGCGGTTCCCGAAGACCGCGCCGTCGTTGCGCGGAAACGGGAATGGGCCGCCGGAATGTATCAGCCCAACCGTTTCGGCCGCCTCGGGCGGCAAGGTGGCCAACGGGCACGTCGGTGTATCAACGCTTGTCGTCGCTGGCTGGGGCGAAGGGTTCCGCAGTAGCAGCCAACCGGCGAAAATGGCGATGAACAAGCCGATCGTGACAAGTCCGAACTTGCGCCTGTCCATGTCCGCTCCTCGCCCGGCTGTAAGCGAAATTATTAAAGCGTCTGTGACTTCGTATCACGTACCTTCGGTTCGGCGCGAAAAGTCTGGCTTCGGCCGCCATAGCGCTACTTCTCAACGCCGCCGCCGATCTTCCCGGCGTGAGACGGTAGTACGTTCGTCGGGTGCGCGAACCGGAGGCCACCGATGACGGGCACTACGTCGTCATCGACGGTCGCCGCTGGCGCGCCACCGACCCGTCGATTCCCGAAGATCGCCGGACCGAGCTGGTCCGAATATTGATGGCATGGCGCCGGGAAGTGCGCCGCACCAAGGGAACACAGCAGGAGTCGAGCGCCTGGGCGGGTGTGCACGCCGCGAAGGTTGCCTTGGGGTAGCGTGGCACCCCGCCGTGGTGGGAGGAGACCGACGCGCAACGCCGCGCCCGCTGGCAGGCGAAGGTGGCCGAGCCGAGCTAGGGGCTTACGCCTCGGCGTCTATCGGTGACCACTCACCGTCCGGATCGGTGGACTGGCCGACTTCGATGAGGTGACCGTCCGGATCGCGTAAATAGCAACGTATCTCGTACTGGTGAGTTTTCGGCGGCGTCAAGAAGTCGGCGCCACGCGCACGCCATTCGGCGTACGTGGATGCGATGTCCCGGACGCGAATGTTGAGAAACGCACTGACGCGGTCCGGGTCGGGCGTCGTCTCGAGAACCACCGTTGGTTTGTCGTCGGTAGGGCCGCCGCCCTGGTTGATGATGATCCACGCGCCGTGCAGGTCAATGGCCGCCGGCGGGCCACGCTGTCAACATCTTTGGCACCCGCGCGCCCCACCCTCAGTCCTCGTGCGGCGCCGAGTTGATCTGCTTTTCGACAAGCTCACCCATAGTGATGACGCCGCGGGCCATCAGGGCGGCAAGCGCAGGGGTGTCGGAGTCGAATTGCTCCGAAATGTTGGCGGTCAGCGCGAGGGTGGCGAACCCGTGCGCAAGCGACCAACCCGCCATGGCAAGCCCGCGGACATCGTCATCGATCGCGGGTTTCCGGCGGCGCGAAGTGAGGCTGGCCCGGGCGCTGTCATGAAGAATGTCGAAAGCCGCGGTCTTGGCGAGCATCAACTCCGGGTCATCGCCGCGGTACAGGTAGGGCCGGAACATCACCTCGAAGTGGCCGCGGTGGGTAAGCGCGAACGCGATGTAGGCCTGGCCACCGAGCGCGAACGCGTCCGGGCCGACCGCGGCCGCGCTGATCGTCTCCGTCTGCAGACGAAAACCTTCGGTCGCCACTGCGGTGAAGATTCCCGTCTTGTCGCGGAATTGGTAGGCCAGCGCGGCGTGGGAGACGCCGGCCCGGCGAGCGATGCGACGCATGCTCACCGCAGCGACCCCGAACGTCTCGACTTCTTCAATCGCGCCGTCGATCGCCGCCCGCTCCAGCTGCCCGTGGTGATACGGCCGCTTGGCGCTCGACGTCATGATCGGGCACCTTACCCCAATCTGACCATTGATAAGTTCCGCGCCATGCGGCAAACTTACCGGTGGTGAGAAACTATCCATTGGTAAGACAGACAACCTGAGGGGACGCCGTGGCATCCGTGAAAACCAAGCCCTGGGGTTCGGCACGCGTGGCCCGATGGGCGGGCGCGGCAGGAACCGCACTTCCCTTGAGCGGGCTGGCGGCGTATCCGATCTGGTCGATGCCGGGCACCCAAACGTCCGGCACCGACCTGGCCCACTGGGCGGCAACTCACCACGACCGGTTGGTCGTGATGATGCTGTTGAACACCACTGGCGTCATGCTCTGGTTCGTCTTCGGCGCCGCGGTATGGACCTACCTGCGTGATCGGCTTCCTGCGCGGTCGATGCTTCCGGCGTGCTTCGCTGCTGGACTCGTCGGATTCGCAACCCTGATCCTCGCCGGGTTCACCGCATTCGATGTCCTGCTATACCGAGACCGTAGGCCTGAATTATCAACGCTGCTATACGATCTCGCCTTCGGTTCGTTAGCGATGTCGGGAGTTCCGACCGCGGTTTCCTTGGCCTCGTTCGCCATTGCGGTCTACACCTATCAGGTGCTGCCCCGACACACCGCTCACCTCGCGATCGCGGCCGCAGCAGCACATCCCATTCTGCTAGCCGCGTTCATCGCCGATAATGGCCCGCTTTCGCTTCAGGGGCTCTCGACCACGACGGGAATCCCGATCTTCCTGTTCGCCTGGATCCTGGCCACCGGACTCGCGATGCCGCGAAAGCCTCAGGGCAGCACGGAGGAATAACAGAGCACACGCTCTGTTATGGTTGGTGACGTGCCCCGCCCGCGTTTGTACGACCCCGACACCGTGCTCGATGCGGTAGAGAGCCTTGCGGTCCGCTCGGGACCGGCGGCGGTGTCGATCCGCGCGATCAGCGCGGAAGTCGGGGTTTCCAACGGGGCCGTGTATCACACCTTCTCCTCTCGCGGCGGGTTGATGGGCCACGCGTGGCTGCGAGCGGGCCGGCGGTTCTTGGCGCTGCAGACCGCGATGGTCGACGAAGTCCTCACCAAGTCAGGCAAGGGCGAGGACGCGGTCGTAGCGGCCGCGGATGCGCCGGTGGCGTTCGCCGAGAAGTTTCCGGATTCGGCCGGTCTTGTGTTCAGCGTGCGTCGCGAGGAGGTGCTCGCCGGGGACATTCCCGACGACGTCGCCGGAGAGTTGCGTGATCTGGAACGGCTGCTGGTCGATTTGATGATCCGACTGGCGTTGCAGTTGTGGGACCGCAAAGACGCTGCGGCAGTTGACGTCATCACCAGTTGCGTTGTGGATTTGCCGACGGCGATGCTGCTGCACCGCAAACGACTGGGAAACGCGACGGCGCGCAAACAATTGCACGCCGCAGTGCGCGCGGTGCTGACGGTGGGGCCACCTCCACCGCGGCGGCGCCGGGCCTGACCTGACAAGGAGAGTTCGATGGCAGTAGAGATTGAATACGACGACAAGATAGCGGTCCTGCATCTCGGAGGCGACGAAAACCGTTTCTCGCCAGCATATTTGGATGACATCGAGGCCGCGATCGACGAAGTCATCGCCGAGAACGCTCGAGCTCTGGTGACCACCGCCGGCGGCAAGTTCTACTCCAACGGCCTGGACCTCGAGTGGCTGGGCGCCCACGCCGATCAAGGCCGCTGGTACATCGGTCGGGTGCATCAACTCCTGGCACGCGTGCTGACCCTGCCTATGCCCACCGCGGCGGCCGTCGTCGGTCACGCCTTCGGCGCCGGCGCGATGCTGGCGTTGGCCCATGACTTCCGCGTCATGCGTGCGGACCGCGGATACTTCTGCCTGCCCGAGGTGGACATCCGAATCCCGTTCAATCCCGGCATGGCGGCGCTCATCCAGGCCAAGCTCACCCCCCAGGCGGCGGTCGCGTCGATGACGACGGGGCGGCGATTCGGTGGGCCCGACGCCCAGGCTTTCGGCATCGTCGACGCCACCGCCGACGAAAGCGCGCTTCCCGGCGCCGCGATCGACCTGCTTCGCCCGCTGGGGGCCAAGGACGCCGGGACGCTGGGCGCGATCAAGAACACCATGTTCGGCCGTGTCGCCAAAGCCTTGACCGACGATCAGGAAGCACCGAACTGATGAGTACCACCACCGCCACCTCGAGTGCGAATCTACGGATCTGGAATCGGTTGCGCCGCTTGCCGTTCGGCAACAAGATTTTCAGCCAGGCGGTCTGCTTCAAGGCGCCGTATTTTCGTAGCGTGCACCCGACGATCACCGTGTTACGTCCGGGCCGCTGCGAAGTGCACGCCCCCAACCGGCGCTCGAGCCACAACCACATCGGCACCTATCACGCCATCGCGTCATGCAACCTGGCCGAGTTGGCCGCCGGCATGATGACCGACGTCTCCATCCCCGCCACGCACCGCTGGATCCCGGTCGCGATGAGCGTGGAATATCTGGCGACGGGCAGCACCGATATGAAGGCAACGGCAACGCTGGACCCCCTGCCCGAGGTCGGCGAGGAACCGAGCAAGCTCACGGTGCCGGTGGAGATCGTCACCGCCGATGGAACCGTCGCAGTGAAGGCAGAGATCACGATGCACGTCTCGCCCAAGCGGCGGTAAGCGATGAAACGCGGTCGTCGCGGGAGTCATACCTGCTATCCCAAAGAATCGCCGAAGCGAAGGTAGATCCTCATGCCAGACGCCCTGCCGCAAATAGTCGACGACCAGACGTGGCGAGCCGCGCTCGCCGAACTGCGAGTCCGTGAGAAGGCCGCCACCCGGGAGCTTGATGCCATCGCCGCGCAGCGGCGGCGTCTGCCGATGGTCGAGTTGCCGGAATACACCCTGATTGGAGCCGACGGACCCATCCGTCTCGTCGACGTGTTCGGCGACCGTTCCCAGCTCATCGTCTATAACCACATGTGGTCGAACGGCGCGGAATGGCAGTGCGGCGGGTGCACCGGCTTCACTTCGCAATTCACCCGACTCGAGTTCCTGGACAGCTACGACGCGCGGTTCGTCATCGTCACCAACGGGCCGATCGACGAGGCGCTGGCCTACAAACGGAAAGTCGGCAACCGGATGGACTGGTATTCGTCATCGGAAAGCCCGTTCGGCGCCGACATGGATGCCCCGCCCGGCGGCGGTTTCGCGGTCAATGTCTTCCTGCGCGATCACGACACCGTGTACCGGACCTGGCACACCGCGGGGCGCGGTACCGAGCAACTCAGCCACTCCTTCGGCCTGATCGACATCCTGCCGTGGGGCCGTCAGGAGGAGTGGCTCGATTCCCCCGCGGGTTGGCCGTCGCGCCCGACCTACTCCGGCTGGCTGGACTCACCCGATATCGCCCGCGTCTACGGGCCCGAGAGCGCGCGGGAACATCGCTGAAAGCTCGTGTGTTGCATTCATTGTTAGCCAGAACGAGCATGAGCACCGAATAATCTTTTGCGCCAATAGTTTTATACACAGCCGGAAAGCTCGGTGACTTTCGGGAGCGTCGAGTTAAAGTACCGTTGCGCACGGGTTCCGATGGCCCGCGCTCGTGACTAGGAACAGACCGCATCCACGCAAAGGTCTTGCTTGTATGTCGAACATCAGCACCTGTATGCCTTCGCTCGCCAGGCGCCGGCCATGGTGACCCGGGAGCGAGATCGAGTCGTCGACGCCAGTCAACCGTCGACGTGGGCGCCGTTGCGGGACCGTGTGTTCCGAGTCTTGTTCATCGCGCAGTTCGTCTCCAACATCGGGACCTGGATGCAAAGCGTCGCGGCCCAATGGTTCCTGGTGGAAAAGCACAGCAGCGATGTCATGGTGGCACTGGTCCAGACGGCGAGCCTCGGGCCGACTCTGCTCCTGGGATTGTTCGCCGGCGTGTTCGCCGACCTGTTCGACCAGCGTCGCCTACTGATGTTCCTCCAGTCGTATGCGGTGCTGGTGACGTTGGCGCTCGCGGGGTTGACATCTGTTAACCGGCTGAGCCCGGCAGCGTTGCTCGTCTTCACCTTGGCCGTCGGTTGTGCGTCCGCACTCACCGCACCGGCCTGGCAGGCGATCCAGCCGGAGGTCGTCCCGCGTGAGCAAATACCCGCCGCCGCAACGTTAGCCAGCGTCTCGGTCAACGTTGCCCGGGCGGTTGGTCCGGCGCTCGGCGGGGTGGTTGTGGCGATGGTCGGACCCGCAGCGGTTTTTGCCATCAACGCCATCTCGTTCTTGGGAATCATCGTTGCCCTGGATCAGTGGCAACGCCCCACGCAATTGGGGCCGATCGAACGAGAACGCCTTGGCCAGGCCATCATCTCCGGACTGCACTACGTCCGCAACGGCCCGATCTTTCGCAGGATCCTGTTGCGCGCAGCGCTTTTCCTGCTTCCGGCCTCGGCCCTGCTGGCACTGCTGCCGGTGGCCGCCGCGAGCACCTGGCGCCTAGGGGCTACCGGCTACGGTGTCGCGTTGGGCGCCATCGGTTTTGGTGCGGTGCTTGCCGTCGGGGTAGCGGCACCGTTGCACCGCAGGTACTCGGACAACGTTTTGCTTGCGGCGTGTGCCGTTGTGTACGGACTCGCACCGCTGGCTGTGGTCTGGTTGCCGTTCAACGCGTCGATACCGATCTTGGTTTTGGCGGGAATGTCCTGGCTGATCACGTTGACCACATTGAACGCGGTGGCACAACTGTCGTTGCCGCGCTGGGTGCGGGCCCGGGGACTGGCCATATACCTGTTGGTCTTCACGGGAACTCAGGCCATTGGTTCGTACGCCTGGGGTCTGCTCGCCACCTACGCCGGGCTCGACGTCGCGATGATCGGCTCCGCAGTACTGCTGGGAGCAGTCGCCCTGAGCGTCGCGGTCCTTCCCTTGCGGCCGTCCACCGGGATGGTCAATGTCGATGTCTCCATGTCGTGGCCGACACCGAGGCTCGTGTTCGAACCATGTCCCAACGACGGACCGGTGCTGGTAACCGTGCGCTACCGGGTGCCGCCCGAGAACCTGGAGAAATTCGTCGAGGCCATGGGCGCAGTCCGGCGATCACGACTGCGCTCCGGTGGTCACAGTTGGCAGCTGTATCACAGTGTCGGACAGAGCGACACCTTGATCGAGAGGTTCACCGTCGCGTCCTGGACCGAATTTGAGCGCCAGCGCACCGAACGCTGGTTGCAATACGACAAGGACGGCGTCGCCAAGGCCATCAGTTATACGGTCGACCGCAACCGGCGGCACGAGTATTACCTGGCGATGCGGGTGCCCCGGAGCGTTCGCTTGGCGCGATTGGTCCGCTGACGGCCAACGGAGCCGGACCTTTTCGGCTTCCCGTTACCTTGTCTTAAGGTGCTGGACACGCGGGAGCGCAACCGAAAAGTCGGTAGGCTACCGCGCTTCACTCGTTTGATCCGCGCTCCCGCGCGAATGGGCGCGCTCATCGCCATGTCGACCTTCATCCGAGCCGAAGCCGCTGCGCGCTTCGATTGTTTCTTTCTCACCCGCACGACCGGACCCTCTGATGTCGTCATGGCCACATCCTCGCAGTGGTGGCACCCGGGCGCATGTCCGGGTGATCGGTCCCGCCCGCTCGTTACCTGAGTGCCCGGAACGACTGGGTGTTTTAAACTTCTATTCCTTGCATTGGCCGAGTAGATGGACGGGCGATCAGCGACTCAGTGGTGATCCAGGATCAGGAGCATGCCGACAGTGAGAAGCCGTCGGCGTGGGAGCCGTTGCGCAACCCCGTCTACCGCAACCTGTTCATCGCCAGCCTCGTCTCCAACATCGGAACATGGATGCAAAGCGTGGCGGCGCAATGGTTTTTGGTGGAGAAGCACAGCAGCGATGTGATTGTGGCGTTGGTCCAGACGGCGAGCCTCGGACCGACACTGCTGTTCGGATTGTTCGCCGGCGTGCTCGCGGATCTGTTCGACCGGCGGCGGTTGTTGATTTACCTGCAGTCGTACGCGGTGGTGGTGGCGCTGGCGCTGGCGGTGATGACCTACCTCGGTCGTCTGAACGCGCTGTCACTGTTGATGTTCACCTTGGCCCTCGGCTGCGCCGCGGCCCTGGCCGCACCCGCGTGGCAGGCGATCCAACCCGAGGTCGTCCCCCGCGAACAGATACCGGCCGTCTCGATGTTGGGCAGCGTCTCGGGTAACGCCGCACGCGCCATTGGGCCGGCAATCGGTGGTGTCGTCGTGGCATTGGCCGGGCCCGCGGCTGTCTTCGCGCTCAACGCAGCGTCATATGCGGGGATCATCGTTGCGTTGATGGCGTGGAAGCGGCCGAAGCAGGTTGCACCGCTCGAACGAGAGCATTTCGGTCAGGCGATGGTCACCGGCGTGCTTTACGTCAGCAACAGCCCGATCTTCCGCCGGATCCTTTTGCGTGCAGCCCTTTTCCTGTTTCCCGCGTCGGCCCTGTTCGCATTGCTTCCGGTGGCGGCCGCACGCAGATGGCACCTGGGAGCCGCGGGCTACGGTGTGGCGTTGGGCGCCATCGGTCTTGGTGCCGTGCTTTCCGTCATGTTCGCCGCACGGGTGCGCCAGAAAGTATCCGACAACGTGCTGCTGGCGGTCTCGGCCGCCACCTACGGACTGGCGCCGTTCGCCGCCGCTTGGCTGCCGTTCACGGCTGCGACGCCCCTTTTGGTGCTTTCGGGGATGTCTTGGTTGATCACGTTGACCACGTTGAACGCCGCAGCGCAGCTGTCACTGCCGCGTTGGGTGCGGGCCCGCGGGTTGGCGATCTACCTGCTCGTGGCGACGGGGGCGCAGGCGGTCGGCTCCTACGCGTGGGGCGCCATCGCCACGCGGGCGGGGCTCGACACAGCGCTGCTCGGCTCGGCGGCGACGCTGGGCGTTGTCGCCCTCAGCGTTGTCGTCCTACCGCTGCGGCCCTGCACTGGAACGCTGAGCGTGGACGTCTCCACCGCCTGGCCGACACCGATGGTCTTGTTCGAGCCGTCTCCCGAGGACGGACCAGTGTTGGTCACCGTCCGCTACGAAGTGCCCGACGAGAACCTCCATGCCTTCGTCGAGGCCATGAGCGCAGTCAGGCAGTCACGACTGCGCACAGGTGGACATAGTTGGCGGCTCTATCACAGCGTTGGACACCCCGATACGTTCCTCGAGAGGTTCACCGTGCCTTCCTGGACCGAATTCGAGCACCAGCGCACCGAGCGCTGGTTGGAATCCGACAGCGACGGGGTCCGCAAGGCGATCGGGTTCACCGTCAACCACGCTCGACAGCACTCGTATTACCTGGCTATGCGCGTGCACAAATGAGTTCACCAGGTGCGCGGTTTCGGCCAGCCAGCCGCACGCAATGCGACCGGCCCTGCCCGCGTGCGGCGCCGGTGACGAAGGCGACGCGACCGGACAGCGGAGTATCGGATCCGTTCATGCTGTCAGCCCTTCTCCGAACAGAAGCCAAGTATTCGATTCTGCCGCAATAGATTTGCTTTGGCCATAGTGCGGGAAATCAGGGCAGTTTGATAACCGAGACGTACATTTCGAGCGTGGGCCTGTACAGGTCGATGTCATCGAGTTGGCTGCCCAACATGACGGCGTCGGTGGTGGCAACGAGGATGTGTGCGAACGTCATTGGCGGGATCAGCAGGGCGGCGCCGAGGCGGTCCATGCCCTCCGCGATGAACTTCGCCAGGGCTTCGACGACTTCGGCCCTCTTGGCGGCCACCCGCTCTCGTGCATCGGGGTTGCGAAGCAGGTAGAGAGTGAACTCGTGCCCCAGGGCGGCATGCTCGGCGCCGCGGTCACGGCCCAGCTGTCGCCACCGTTCGGCGACCTGGTCGAGCTCACGGGCCCCGAGGTGGGTCGCCTTCGACATCACCTCGGCGAAGTTGTCGAAATAGCGGCGCCAGTACCGATCG
This sequence comes from Mycobacterium sp., assembly GCF_019243155.1. GTDB lineage: Bacteria > Actinomycetota > Actinomycetes > Mycobacteriales > Mycobacteriaceae > Mycobacterium. Next base: position 11,386 of record NZ_JAFAUS010000310.1, on the reverse strand, counting down.
CTCACCGCCAGGAAGAGGTCTTCCTTCGCCGTGAAGTGCTTATAGATGGCGCCTTTGGTATAGCCTGCGGCACTTGCGATGTCGTCGAGGGAAGCTGCCATGAAGCCCTTCTCGGCGAACACCTCCTCGGCCGCGTCGAGCAGCAGCGAACGCGTGTGCTCGAGGCGTCGCTCCCGGGTCCAGCGCTCCACCATGTCGAGATTGTGTCACAGGATCTGAGAAAACAGTTGGTCATTAAGATACCGGCTGGTATATTTGTCGAAGCCTGGCTCATCGGCCAGCGATCGACGAGCGCACTAGGGCCGTAGATCCCTGCGCTGCAACTGAATTCGATGTAAGGACACAGGCGTCATGACCGAACTGTCGAACAAGAATGCGCCCCCCGTCACGGAATCGCTCAGCGATGTGGCTTCGCTTGGCGGCCAACCCAAATCTAAGTCCGCGCCGGTACGGATCTGGGCACTGGTCGGGGGCGTAATCCTGGCCTTTCAGCTATACGTGTGGATCCGGTGGATCACCGGGCCCTACTTTGTGCGGGTGCCCGGGGGGCCGAGTGATCCGCCGACATTCATGAAGGTGATTCTCACTACCTGGACAGCCGTCATCGTTGCGGGCCTGCCGGTCGGGATCTACTACTTCATCATCCGGCCCTGGCGGCGGGAGCGGCGAATCACGCTGGATGGCATGCTCCTGGTGGCCTGCGGACTGATCTTCTTCCAAGACCCGCTGCTGAACTACATCAGTACCTGGAGCACCTACAACACCTGGATGTTCAACCGGGGATCGTGGGTACAAGACGTTCCCGGGTGGCTGTCGTTCGGGCAACCGGGCCACATGATGGCGGAACCGTTATTGATGAATGCGCCGGGATACTCCTACGGCGTCCTGCTGTGCACGATCCTGGGATGTTGGGTCATGCGTCGGGCCAAGTCGCGCTGGCCGAACATCAGCAACATCGGGTTGATAGGCATTCTGATTATCTGGACCTTCTTCTTCGATCTGGTCATCGAGGGCCTATTCCTCATGCCGATGGGGCTTTTCACTTATCCCGGCGCGATCAGGTCGCTGTCGATCAATGCTGGCACCTACTATCAGTGGCCCGTTTACGAGGGGCTGATGTGGGGTGGCGTGCAGGCCGGATTGTGTGCACTGCGGTTCTTCACCGATGATCGGGGCCGGACCTTCGTGGAGCGTGGCCTAGAACGTGTCCAGGGTGGTTTTGCTAAGCAGCAACTGATGCGCTTCTTGGCGGTCTTCGCAGCGTGCAGCGCATTCTTCTTCGTGTGCTACAACATTCCCGCGCAATGGTTTGCGCTGCACCAGGATCCCTGGCCGCAGGATCTCCTCAAGCGCTCGTACTTTCTGATGGGTATCTGTGGTGACGGGACGGACCGGCCATGCCCTGATCCCGCACTACCGGTGCCCAACAAGAGGTCCGGCTACATCAATCAGGACGGCAAGCTCGTACTCCCACCGGGTGTTGAGCTTCCGAAGTCCGTTCCGCTCGACCGGGGGAAATAGATTTTGAATAGTCAACCCGCAGCTGTTCTTTCCGTATCGGGGGCGCCCTTCTACCGGGCCGTTGGTGACGAAGTGGAGGTCTTTCGCGCGGCGGCGCGCCGCGGTCTTCCCGTGCTATTGAAGGGGCCCACGGGGTGCGGGAAAACCCGCTTCGTGGAAGCCATGGCTCATGAGCTCGGTCGCGATCTCATTACCATCGCAGGACATGAGGATATGACGTCCGCAGATCTGGTAGGCCGCTTCCTGCTCAAAGGCGGCGAGACCGTCTGGGTGGATGGACCTTTGACGCGCGCCGTGCGCGAAGGTGCCATTTGTTATCTGGACGAGGTGGTTGAGGCGCGGCAGGACACTACCGTGGTCATCCATCCACTCGCTGATCACCGCCGTGAACTTCCGGTCGATCGGCTCGGTGTGACACTGCAAGCGACACAAGGGTTTCAGCTGGTGATCTCCTACAATCCCGGCTACCAGAGCGTCTTGAAAAACATCAAGGAATCGACTCGGCAGCGATTCGTCGCCCTCGAGCTCGGCTTCCCGCCGGCCGAGGTCGAGACGGAGGTTGTCGCTCACGAGGCGGGTATTGATTTCGAGACAGCGAGCTCGTTGGTCAAGTTGGGCAACGCCATTCGGAATCTGGATGGGTCGCCGCTTCGCGAAGTGTCGTCCACCCGGATGCTGATCCTGGCGGGCGGCCTCATCGCCGAAGGGCTGAGCGCGCGCAGCGCCGTGCAGTCCGCAGTCGTGCAAGTCCTCTCGGATGACCGCGATGTCGTGCGTGCGTTGGGTGAACTGGTCGACGCGGTCCTGCCCCCGACGATGTGACCGCCTCCGATTCGGACGGCCCTGACCGGTTTCGGTTCCTTGCCACCTTCGTCGCCGGCAGGGCCCTAGAAGTCGCCGACGCGCCAGCGGGTGAGGCCGCATACACCGACGGCCAGACCATCTTCGTCTCGGCGGGCGGCACCACCGTGCAACAACGTCGCGAGGTGCTGATGCAAAGCGCACTGCTCGGTGCCGGCAGTCTAGATCAGCGAATGGTAAAGGCGCTGCGCGCACGTCCCGTGGTCGCGCGCCGCTACCTGGCGCTCGAGGGTCGCCGAGTGCTCGCCGAACTTGCCGCGGATAACCCGCTCGCCGCGGCGAATCGTCCCGCCGATCAGGCGAGCACCGCGAGCGCCCATGAGTCACTGGAGGTAGCGCGAGGCCGAGAAGATGTCGCCGACCCGCCGGGTTGGTTCGGGGTCATCAGGCCGTCGCGCCTGCTGACGTCTGCTCCCGGACCGGGCTCACGCGCGACCGACAAAGAGCTTCGCCTGGAATTCGACCCACTCGACTTGCCCGAGACCGATGACGACGGCGATCGGGAGCAGCCCCGGGAAAGCAAGATTCTCAAACTGTTTGAGAATCCGTTGTTCAACTCAAAGGCGCTGTCGGACTACTTCCGCAAGCTGTTCGGTAATTCGCGCGCCCCTGGGGAAGGCGCTGCCGGCGCCGAGTTGCAGGTTCGCTCGGTTCGGCGCGTCACGGCGGTCGGGGCCGATGCGCGACCGCTCCCCACCCGGATTCACTTCACCGACGACGGCAAGCCTGGTGCTGCGGTGGGCGTAGGAGGTGCCTTGTATCCGGAGTGGGACGTCCACAACAACAGGTATCGCCCGCAGTGGTGTCGCGTCATCGACTTTCCGTTGACGGTTGCGGCTGACGTCTCCAGCGCCGGCGTTCCACACGATGAGGTATTGCGAAAGCGGTTGTCGCGCATTGGTCTGGGCCCCAAGGTGTTGCGTGGGCGCCCCGACGGTGATGACCTCGACATCGAGGCGCTGACGAACCTGTTCGTCGATCTGCGCTCGGGCTACTCGCCACCGGAAAACGTTTACTTGGAGCGTCGTAAGCTCGCTCGCAATCTCGGCGTCCTCATCTTGCTGGACGCCTCCGGGTCGGCCACCGACACCGATGCGGACGGCCTTGCCGTGCACGACCATCAGCGCCGAGCGGCCGCGATCTTGGCCGCCACCCTCGACGAGCTGGGGGACCGTGTTGCGGTCTACGCATTTCGGTCCCACGGTCGGCAAGCTGTCCATTTGCAAGCGATCAAAACGTTTGGACAATCCTTCGGCGCCATCGGGCGGGCGCGGCTCAACCAGCTCGAACCTTCGGGCTACACACGGCTCGGCGCAGGCATCCGTGGTGCCGGGGAAATCCTCAAAGCCGAAGCGGGAACGCCCAATCGCCTGCTGGTCGTCCTTTCCGACGGTTTTCCGTACGACGACGGCTACGAAGGCCGGTACGCCGAGGCTGACGCCTTCAAGGCCCTAGAAGAGCTGCGCGCGGACGGCGTTGCCTGCCTTTGCCTTGCGATCGGTACCGCGACCACCGATTCACTCCGGCGCGTATTCGGCTCGGCCAGCTACGCGTGCGCTGCGACACTGGCCGAGTTGAGTCCGCGGATGGATGAGTTGTTTCTGTCTTCGTTAAGAGAGCTCGCCGCACCGAGATCTGCACGCGGCGAATGAACACGATGCGAGGGAACAGCGCGCGATGACAGCCAGGGCGCCCGCCCGCTTAGGGTGACGCCCACCGGGCGTGCTTTGCATCACAGCCCGGTCGGCATCACTGCCTAGCCGAGATGGGCCGATAACAACCAGGCTCCAACGGACTTGCGGCCGTTGCCTTCGTCGCGGATGTCAGAGGCAAAGTCGTCGAAGGCGGCCAGGAACGCGTCGGGCACGTTGGCGTGGATGCGCGCCGGGCGGATCTCGTCGACTACCCAGTACTTGGAGACGACGTCGCGGAGTTCGTCCTCGGTGACCGGGTTGACCGGGCCGTCGGCGGGCACGCTGCCGCGGGCGAAGACCAGCACGAAGTAGGAGGCGCCGGGCGCCGCCGCGCGCGCGATCGACTGCTGGTAGCCGTCGCGCAACTCGACCGGCATCGAGTGGAACAACGTGCTGTCGACGATGGTCCCGAAGCGGCCGTCATAGCCGGTGAAGGCACTGATGTCGGCGACATCGAAGGTGGCGTTGGTCAACCCGCGCTTGGCGGCCTCTTCCCGCGCCAGCTCGACGGCGGTCGGCGACTGGTCCAGGCCCACGGTGGTGAAGCCGCGCTCGGCCAGGTACAGCGACACGGCCGCTTCGCCGCAGCCGGCGTCAAGCACGTCGCCCTGGAACTTCCCGGCCTCGATGAGGGCCGCGATCTCCGGCTGTGGCTCGCCGATGCTCCACGGCGGCCGCACACCCTCGCCCATCTCGGGAGCTTCGCCCCGGTAGGCGGATTCGAACATCTCTTGAGTTGGTTGAGTCATGCCATCGACAATATCAACCAGACTGATATATATCAATGGTCTTGATATCGGCCATTTGATCGCGCTCGCTAGGTCAGCGTCGCCGTCAGGTAGCCGGAGGCCTCGCCGAACGAGGCCAACTCGTCTTTGGGCACCTCGAAGCCGTGAGCCGCATAGGCGTCTTCGGTTGTCCGGATGTCGACCCGCCAGCCGTGCTCCGCGAGATATTCGCCGGCCGTGTTGCGTTCGCCGGTGTAGAACAACTCGGCCAGATTGATTTTGGAGCCGAGCCGTTGGGACCGTTCGGTGAGCCGCTGTGCCCAGTCCGACGGAATCTTGCCCAGATCCATGTGCTCGGTCGCGATCCGGCTGCCGGGTGCCGACAGGGCGACGATGTGGTCGAACAGGCGATCCTGTGCCTCGGGCGGCAGGTAGACCAGCAGGCCCTCGGCACTCCAGGCGGTCGGTTTCTGGGCGTCGAATCCCGCCGCTGCCAACGCCGACGGCCAGTCGTCGCGCAGATCGATCGCCACCGTGCGGCGCTGCGCGGCGGGCTCGGCGCCGAGATCAGCCAGCGTTTGTGTCTTGAACGCGATGACCTCGGGCTGGTCGATTTCGTAGACGACCGTGTCGGCCGGCCAGTCCAATCGGTAGGCCCTGGTGTCCAACCCGGAGGCGAGGATGACGACCTGCCGGATGCCGGAGTGGGTCGCCTCGATGAAGAAGTCGTCGAAGAAGCGGGTGCGGACCGCAATCTGCTCGTTCATAGCCTGGCGGTTCAGCAGCGGGTCGTCGGTACGGTCGATCTCGCCGTCGATGAGCTTGATGAACGTGTCGATGCCCACGGCGCGGACGAGTGGATCGGCCCACGGGTCGTTCAACAGCGCGTTCGGCCCCTTGGACGCGGTCGCTCGCGATGCGGCGACCGCCGTCGCCGTCGCTCCGACGCTCGACGCCAGATCCCACGTGTCGTTTTCGCTACGGGTCACAACCCGACTCCCTCCCATGCGTACGCGCATTACTTAGTCCATATAACTGATATGCGTTACTGTACGCGCGATGTGCGAATGCGCTGGTGGGAGTGATTTGACCTAGAACTCGGACGACAATGCCGCCAGGAACTGCTGGGTGCGACGGCGTGACGCGGCGCGGGATTTCTCGTCATCGCCCAAGGGAACGACGCGGGCCGCCAGGTCGGTGACGCCGGCGTCGCGGTAGCGGCGCAGCCTGGCGCGGATCGTCGATTCGTCTCCGGCCGCCATCGTGTCCCCGACGTCTTGCGCGTCGCCGTGCTCGAGGAGCCGGACGTAGTTGGGGGAGAAGTCGGCGTGACCGAGCACCTCACTGGCGTAGGTGCGTGCGGTGTCGACCTCGCCGTCGGCGCAGAGCGCCACCGGCACTCCCGCGACAACCCGAACGTCGCTGCGGTCGGCCCCCTTTGCGGCCTCGTGGATGCGCGGCACCACGTAGTCGCCGATCGCCCGCTCGTCGGCCATCCAGAGGATCGTCCCGCCGGCGCGCTCGCCGGCGATGCGCAACATGGCGGGCCCGAGCGCGGCAAGCAGCACTCGTACGTCGAAAGCGTCGGTGACGTCAAGGGGACTGTTGACCCGGAAGCTTTCGTTGTCAACCTTTTTCGGGCCGGGACCGACGAACGCCGCCTGCAGCACCTCGACGTAATCGCGCACCAGCGGCGCGGGACGGTCGTAGGGCAGCCCGAGCTGGTCGGCGATGATCCAGTGGTGCGACGGGCCGATGCCGAGGGTGAACCGGCCGGAGCACGCGACCTGGGTGGTCAGTGCCTGTTGCGCCATGATGAGCGGATGACGCGTCTGGATGGGTACGACGGCAGTGCCGATCTCGATCCGCTGAGTGGCCTGCCCGAGTAGCGCGACGGCCGTCATGGCGTCCAGGTATCCAGGTACCTGGGGGATCCAGAACGATGCGAAACCTTGTGCCTCAGCGGCCTTTCCGTCGTCGAGGAGTCCGGCAAGGCGATCCGCGCGGGCGCGTTCCTTGTCGGAGCCCACCATCAAGCCGACCCTCATGGAAGCCTTCGTTCACGGCACATAGCGGTCCCATTCGTGCGGGACGACGGTGTGGAACGGCGCGGCGAACAGCGGTGTGACGGCGCCGTCGCTCCACCGTTCTTCGAGTACCGGCCGCAGCCGCTTTGCGACGGACACCGGGTCGTCGTCGAGGAAGCAGTACGAGATCGTCTGTCCCGCAGGCGCACTGGCCAGGCTGGCGTCGACCGCCTGCGACGTCGCCGACCAGACGCCGCCCACGCCGTCGATGTCGGCCAGGTCGACCGGGGCCGCCGCGTTCGTTTCCAGCAGCAGGTACACACCCAGGGTCGGCCACCACGGCAGCACGTCGGCGCCGATCTTGACACGAGCAGCCGCGGCCCTGGCCGCAACGGCGTAGACGCCGCGCTCGACGGGCGGTAGCAGGGGTAACTTGCGACCGGCGCCGCCCAACGCCGTCGAAAGGCGATTGAACGAGTCGAGTCCGGCTGTGTCCGTGAAGAAGTAGGACATCACGTGGTCGACGGCGGCGAACCGGTCGGTGGCGGCGGCCCGCGCCTCGCGGCATTGCGGCGTGGAGACCAGACGAAGCGACGCGCGCACCGCGGCCAACCGGTGCTGTTCCGGCCGATGGTCCAGGGTGTGCCAACGTAGGTACTCGGCGTCCGTCCCGTCGGGGTGGCGCGTCGCCATCGAGATGAACATGGTGGTGATGTCCCCGCGGCCCGCGGCGAGCACATCGGCGACCTCGTCCGAGGGGGTGCCGGGTAGCAGCATCGATACCGTCCTTCAGGCCTTCGACGTTGAATCGGGTTGTGCGAGTGTGATTTCGGGGTGCCGAGCCGCGACCATGCGCCGCAATCCGTCGCGCCAGTCGACCCGTGTTCGGCCCAGCACGTCGTGCATGTGGGTGGTGTCCGGCCACAGCGGCGTATGCGCGTCGGCGGTGTATTCGAAGACGGGATCGACCCCGACCAGCTCGCCCAGGTAGGCGCAGTAATCCTCGGCGCTGACGGTCTGGCTGCCGGACCAGTTCACCACGACCGGCGGTGTCGCGGCGACCTCCATGGCCCTGATGGCCAGTTCGACGTAGTCGTCCTCGTAGATCGGGTTGTAGTTGTTGGGCCGGTCCGGATGCAGGCGAATCGCCTTGTGCGCCAATATCGCATCAAGGCGGTCTGCCGGCGCGCCACCCTCCGGTCCGTAGGTCGAGCAGATCCGGATGATCGTGAGCGGGATCCGGTATTGCTTGGCGACCCAGGTGCACACGGCCTCGGCGGCCACCTTCGAGAAGCTGTAGTTGGCGCGCAGTGGCACGCCCGGCGGATCCGATTCCACCAGCGGTCGCTGGCCTTGGTATCCGTAGATCGATCCAGTAGAACAGAACACGAAACCCTTTGCGGCACGGCACCAATACAGCAGGTCGCCCGAGTGCTGGGCGTTCGTCTGCAGGCATGCTGACCAGTCGCCGGCGCCGGGATCCACCGCCGCGTGAAAGACATAGGTGAAATCGTCTGGCAGCGTGGAGAAGTCACCGGCACTCATGTCCAGTGCGATCGGGGTGATCCCCGCGCCCGCCAATTTGGCGCGGTCGGCGGCGCTCTTCAGGCGGGCGGCGCCCCAGACCTCGTTTCGTCCCGCGAGCGCCCGCGCAATGGGAAACCCGATCTTTCCCGTCGCGCCGGTGATGAGGATCTTCTCCGAATCGAGCATCCCAATAGTCATAGCGCACGACGCCGCAGATGTTAAGTACTTGATATATCCGGGCTGCGGCGCGGTGGACGGCTAACGCGCGGCCACCGCGATCGACTTGGTGTCGGTGTAGCCGTCGATGCCCTCGTGGCCGAGTTCACGGCCGTACCCGCTGGCCTTCACGCCGCCGAACGGCGCGAACGGATCCATGGTGTAGCCCTGATTGATCCCGAAGGTCCCGGTACGGATCGCCGCCGCGACGGCCAGGCCGCGATCGACGTCGTCGGTCCATACCGAGCCGGCCAGGCCATAGTCCGAGTCGTTCGCGACGCGGATGGCCTCGGATTCGTCGGCGTATTCGATGACGGTCAGCACGGGACCGAAGATCTCCTCCCGCGCGATCCGCATGGTGTTGTCGGCCCGGTCGAAGAGCGTGGGCCGCACGTACCAGCCCTGGTCGATCCCGTCCGGCATGCCCGCGCCGCCGGTCACCAGGCGCGCGCCCTCCGACTGGCCCTGGTCGATGTAGTCGCGCACGCGCTGTTGCTGGCGCTGCGCGACCAGCGGACCGACCTGGGTGGCGGTGTCGGTCGGATCCCCGACGCGCAGCGAACCCACCTCGGCCGCCAGCGCGTCGGTGAATTCGCCGGCGCGGCCGGCGGGGACGAGCACGCGGGTCAACGCGTTGCAGATCTGCCCGCTGTTGGACAGGCTGGCCGACCGGACACCGGCGGCCACCGCGCCGGGATCGGCGTCGTCGAGAACGATCGCGGCCGATTTGCCGCCCAATTCGAGACTGACACGGCGTAATTGGGCCGCGCAGGCCGTCGCGACGGCGGTGCCGGCAGCGGTGGAACCCGTGAACGACACCTTGTCGACGCCTGGGTGGGCGACCAGGTGCTGGCCGGTTGCCGCCCCGCCGGGCAGGATGCTGACGATCCCGTCGGGCAGTGCGGATTCGCCGATCATCTCGGCGAGCAGCAGGGCGTTCAGCGGTGACTCCGCGGCGGGCTTGAGCACGACGGTGCAGCCGGCGAGCAGTGCGGGGATGAGCTTCGTGATGGTCAGGAATTGCGGCATGTTCCACGGCACGATGGCGGCGACGACGCCTACCGGCTCGCGGCGAATCCGGATGTCGGAGCCGTACATCCCCGCCCGCAGCTCATCGAAGGGATAGCTTTCGGCCAGATCGCAGAAGGCGGTCATCATCATTGCGGGCAGCCCGGCCTGGGCGCGTTGCGAAAAGCTGATCGGTGCACCGATCTCCGCCGTGATTACCTCGGCCATCTCCGCGCGACGCTGTCCATAGATCTCGGCGAGCCGACGTATGAGCGCGATCCGTTCGGCCGGCGCCATGCCGGGCCAGGGGCCGGTGTCGAACGCGCGGCGCGCCGCGGTCACGGCGGCGTCGACGTCCACCGGCCCGGCCCCCGCCACCTGCGCGATCGGCTTTTCCGAGTGCGGTGAAATCACCTCGATCCGGCTGTCGGTGCTCGGCTGGGCCCAGGCCCCGCCGATGAACAGTTGGTCTTGGCGAAGGTCTTGGTGCACTGGTCGCCCGTCCTTTCTTGACATGCGGCTTCCAATATCAACTACTTGCGATTGTGCCACGGAGCAGATAGCGTCGGCGCTGCACACTTCCGGCGATGATTCTCCGCCAGCTCACGGAGTCGAGAGGGGTAGGCAATGGCTCGTTTCCCCAAACCCGCTGAGGGCAGTTGGACGCAGCACTATCCGCAACTGGGGACGGCGCCGGTGTCCTACGAGGACTCCATCAACCCCGAGATCCACGACCTGGAGCGCGAGGCGATCTTCAAGCGCGCCTGGCTCAATGTCGGCCGGGTCGAACAGATTTCGCGCAAAGGCGGCTACTTCACCAAGGAGCTCAAGGTCGTCAACACCTCGATCATCGTGGTGCGCAACGGCTCCGGCGAGATCAAGGCGTTCCACAACATCTGTCGTCACCGCGGCAACAAGCTGGTGTGGAACGACATGCCGCTCGAAGAGACCAGCGGCGTGTGCCGCCAGTTCACCTGCAAGTACCACGCCTGGCGCTACGACCTGGACGGCAACCTGGCCTTCGTGCAGCAGGAGGAGGAGTTCTTCGACCTAGACAAAAGCCGCTACGGCCTGGTGCCGGTGCACTGCGATGTCTGGGAGGGCTTCATCTTCGTCAACTTCGCCAAGGAACCCGAACAGTCGCTGCGCGAGTTCCTCGGACCGATGGTGTTGGGGCTTGAGGGCTACCCGTTCGACAAGTTGACGTCGCGCTTCTATTACCGCTCGGAGGTGAAGGCGAACTGGAAGCTGTACATGGACGCGTTCCAGGAGTTCTACCACGCGCCCGTGCTGCACGCGACGCAATCGCCGACGGCGTATTCAAAGGCGGCCGCCGAGGCGGGATTTGAGGCCCCGCATTACCGCCTTGACGGCCCGCACCGCCTGGTCAGCACCTCGGGAATCCGGGCCTGGGAGATGGCGGACGAGATGCGCAAGCCCATCGAGGACATCTGTCAGAGCGGCCTTTTCGGGCCCTGGGAAAAACAGGATCTGGGGGAGATGCCGTCGGGGCTGAATCCGGCGAAATGCGATCCGTGGGGCCTGGATTCGTTTCAGGTCTTCCCCAACTTCGTGGTGTTGTTCTGGGGCCAGGGCTGGTATCTGACCTATCACTACTGGCCGACCTCGTACAACAGTCACATCTTCGAGGGCACCCTGTACTTCCCACAGCCACGCACGCCGCGTGAGCGCGTCGCTCAGGAACTGGCTGCGGTGACGTTCAAGGAATACGGCCTGCAGGACGCCAATACCCTCGAGGCGACGCAGTCGATGATCGAATCCCGGGTGCTCGACGGGTTCCTGC
>NZ_JAFAUS010000273.1 GCF_019243155.1 Mycobacterium sp. | reverse complement strand
CAAACCCTTTCGGTACAAGCATGATTGGGCGGTTGCGCTGCCCTGGATCTCCAGCCGCAAGCCGCTGGTGTCGGTGACCGCGATGCGCGAGGTACCCGGCACGTGAAGGCCGGCCCATCCGTAATCCACGGTCAACTCCGTCACCGGATCGTTGGCGCTATTGTGAAAGATGTAGCCGCACAGGTATTTCCGACCACCGTTGATCAGCTGGGTGCAATTCATGGTGAAGTCTGGGCCATACAGCATCGGGATCCAATTCCAGCCCTCGATGGTGCTCCACTCGCGGTCCCCCCAGGACTTGTCTCGCTGACCGAGGCCGTCGATCTCGTAGGTCGTTCCGCTCATCTTTACGGTGCCTGTGACCCGTCCGGACTGCTCCATGTGCACATCGGCGATCCCGGGTGGGATGTACAGCCCAGGAGGTGCTTCGGCACGAAAATCGAACGGCGCGTGCAGCGCAGTCCATGTCAGGTCCACCTCGTCTTGGCCCCGCAGCAGTAGCCGCCACTTCGACATCGGTTCGCTCATGTGGAACTCCAGAGCGCCCACCTTTAGCCGGCTGGGATCGGGGGTACCGGTGTAGCGGGTGTTGAGTCTGGCGTAGCCGCCCTCAACTCTGCCATTCCGCATGGTGTACAGCAGCGCGTCAGCAGTGTGATTGCTGGGCCGATATCCAATGCGGGCCAAGCCCGTTGCGTCCGATCCGGCGTCGAACCAACTGAAGAAGAAGCTTTCCTGCCAGTGACGGTGTGGCCCCGGTGCGTGCATGAATTCGTCATCGGCGTCGACCATCGCGTCCGTCCTCACGATTCACAGACAAATGTGGTGGCAACAAGAATCTCAAAGACTACGTGACATATCGGTACTCGCAACGTTTTTGGCCGACATTGGCGCCAACGACATCCACGACGATTCGAAGCCCCATAGAAAGTGGGCATCGCATTTTGTCGAACACTTCTACACCAGTTCTCTCGCCGGCCATCCCACGCTGTCCAGTGGTTTGCTAGGAAGCAAAACTAAAGTCCCCCGGCATATCTCGTCCTGAAATAACCCCACGCCGTGCGCAGAATCTGTCATGCTTTGGCGCATGGCGCGCGTAAAAAATGCCTCCGGTTTGACGAAGGCAAAGCTCGATGAAATGCGAAAGAAAGGCGACCCGGTAGCCGATTGCGCGGTCAAGGCGGTATTCAAGCGGGACGGTGTCGGCGCTGTCAACGACATGCTGCACAAGCTGGTGCGCGTCGATCAGCCAGTCCCGGCGGAGCTGCCCCCGGAGGTCCAAACGTTCCTGAAAGAAACCGTGGACCTGCCCGACTGGGCCGACATGGGCAAGATCGCACGCGGACAGAAGCTATTCGAGACAATGGGTATCGAGATCACGTTGTGCCTGTTCTGCGCCTCGCTCCCGTCGGCGTACGCGGCAGCCAAAGCCGTGAAGGTGTTGTACCTGACCGCGCAGCTCGATACCAACGCACGCCGACGGGTAATGGAGACCGCCCAGTTCCTGTTCGACGTGCTCAACCCCGGCAGCCTCGACAAGAACGGTGTGGGCCGGCGCACCATCCAGAAGATTCGGCTGATGCACGCCGCGGTGCGCCTGCTGATCGAGGAGCGCCGCAAACAGCAGCCGCACATGTGGCATCGCGATTGGGGCACACCGATCAACCAGGAGGACCTCGCCGCGACGCTGCTGGTTTTCTGGTTTGTCGTCGGCGAACCGATGGAGCACCTGGGCGTGTCAGTGCCCGCCGCGGACAAGGACGCATACCTGCACTTATGGAACGTCATCGGGCATCAGCTCGGCGTGTGCGATGAGCTATTGGTGTTTGACGTCTCCGAGGCCAACGCGCTGATCGACCTCATCCGGCGCAGGCAGTTCAAGGCGTCACCCGAGGGGCAGCACATGACCCGTGCGCTCCTTGTACTGCTCGACCAGCTCACGCCCTTGCGACAGTTCGACGAGACGATTCCCCCATTGATCCGCCATCTGATCGGCGACAACACCGCGGACCTGCTGCTCGTGCCACAGTCCGATCTTGGGGGCGAGGTCAGGCGAGTCCAGCGCATCACCAACTGGGTTTACGTTCGCGTTTTTGGCCGCCCGGGCAGGCAGGATTCCGGGCGCTATGAAGTCGTGTCGGGCATTGCCCGACCGTTCACGAGGGAACTGCTGCGCGGGATGTTCGACCTCGAGCGAGGTGGCACGCGGGCGTCGTTCGCCTTGCCCACTCACCTCGCCCGCAAATGGGAGCTCACAAAGTGACTTCGCGGCAATAATTCGTCCGAGAAATCCACTAAGGGACTCGAACCCCTGTCTTACCCTCAGCGAAATCTGCACTGCCGGGTTGCGGCTCTGCGATTTAGGTTGGAGTCATGAGCAATACCAGGTCCCAGTTGTCGGTTCTGAAGCAAAAGGCCGATGGGGCCGTCGCGGATGCCATCGCACGGCTCATCGAGCAGGGCGAAGACCATGGGCTCAATCGGATCAACGCCCTTGACTTTGCCAAGCGCACCGGCTTCGACGAAGAAATGGTGATCTCCGGCTTTTTGCATGCCTCGCGACTTGGCCTGTTCGATCTCACCTGGAATGTGCTTTGTCCCGGTTGCAGCGGCGTGCTGGACGCACACGACACACTGAAATCGCTGCGCGAAGATGACTACCACTGTGGGTTATGCGCCTGTGGCTACGAGCCGTCCGTCGACGAGCAGGTCGAGGTGGCCTTTACGGTGAGTCCCAAGGTCAGGCGAATTGCCGCCCACGATCCCAACACGCTGCCGCTATGGGATTACTACAAGCAGGTCTTCTGGAGTTCGGGCATCGACCTCGACGAGGATTCCTTTGCGTCGCTGACCGAGGAACTGACACTCGATGCGCTGGAGCTTCCCGCCGGCCACAAGGCGGTGCTGTCGATAGAGCTTCCGCCGCAATTCATCATCGTTTTCGAGCCGGTAACGCATTCCGCGCATTTCATCGACGTCCAGGGCGAGCCGACCACAGAACCTCAACAGCTCGGGGTTGTCTTCAACAAATCGCATCCCCCGACCGGGTCGACCACCTTGCGTCCGGGTCCGCTGCGGCTGGCTCTCGACAATGAGTCCAACGTGCGAACGCTGCCCACCGTCTTTGTCTCGGCCGACGCTCTCCACCGTCTGCTGGGCAAGCGCAGGCCCTTCCTCACCGCCAAGCGAATGCTGTCGAACCAGACGTTTCGCGATGTGTTCAAGGCCGACAATCTCAACATCGATCAGCGTCTCAAGATCACCTCGTTGACCTTTCTGTTCACCGACTTGAAGGGGTCGACCGCGCTTTACGAGCGGGTGGGAGACCTCGCCGCGTTCGACCTGGTGCGCGCACATTTCCGCGCGCTTCTGGAAATCATCGCGGCCGAGAAGGGCGCTGTGGTCAAGACGATCGGCGACGCTGTGATGGCGACCTTTGTCCAGCCGGACCAGGCGCTCGTCGCGGGCTTGCGGATGCGGGCCGCGATGGACAAGCTCAATGCCGAGCGCGGCAAGTCCGACCTGATCGTAAAGATCGGCATCCATGAGGGGCCGTGTCTCGCGGTGATGCTGAATGAGCGGCAGGACTACTTCGGCCAGACCGTCAACATCGCGGCGCGGGTGCAGAGCCTGTCGACCTCGCAGGAGATCCACGTCACCGGTCCCGTCATCGAAGCGCCCGGCGTGGCCGCCATCCTGGAGAAGGAGGCGATCAGACCGATTCGGAAGGAGGCCGCGCTGCGCGGCATCGCCGACAAGATGGTGGTGTACGAGATTCCATAGCTGATGCGGATTATGTTGTGCGAGAACAGTATTCGTAGTCTGTGCGGCCTCCGGCCCACACGCGAGACAGCCAAGAGGACTCGCAGGCGGTTCAGCCCCGCTCGTTAACTGCGGTTTCTTTCTCGGTTTTTGACGGCGTCAAGAGAGCATTGCGGAAGCCGCTGCAGTGTGTCGGGATCGCTCTGGGCCCGCAGGCGGCGGCGTCCGTCCTCTTCGGCGTCAACGCCAACCGATAACTCGTCCCCGGACCCGCTGGCCGGATCGACGAGAAGCTGCAGTTCGCCGGAGTCGACGAACAACACCGCATCATCGTGGGAAAGCCTCCACGGGTGGCCATCGGTGGGCCACCGGCCACCGATGACCCGGACGCCCTCGCCGTCACCCGCCTCGCCTTCGTCCGCATCCGCCATGACGCAATCGACCCATAATTTCGCCGGCACCGGACGGAAGTACACCGCGAGGCGCTGGCGGTTGAGGTCCAGGTCGACCGGCATTCCGATCGGAGGAAGTGATGTGCCCTCGGGTTGGTCGTTCAGCGATTTCTTGACCTGACGGGAACCGATGCCGGCGCCGAACCAGTCGATGGTCAGGACGGTGGTGATGTACTGCGCGATCGCCAGCGTCAACAATCCGCCCGCCCCGGCGGCGCCGACCCCAGCAGCCCCCGCTATCCAGGTCACCGGCAGCGCGAGCAGACCGACGACAGCCGCCGCGCCTGTGGCGGTGGCCACCTTTCCGGCTGTGGTCAAGCTGAAGTCCGCGTTCACGTCCGGCTCAGAATTCTGCGCCGGACGCACCCCCACGGTTCGCGGCAGCCGATCGAATCGCTCGCGAACTCGCTTGACCTCCGCCTCGTACTCCTCGGTGCTGAGGTGACCGGTGCGCTTCTTCTGACCAACCAGTTTCAGCGTCTGCTCGAGAAACTCGATGGAGTCGACGTCCTCTCGTAATACCTCTTTGCCCTTTGGGTCGCGCGGGATGTCGCCCAGGCCCATCTCGTACACCACCTTGAAGGTGGCCTTGAAGTCGTAGAGCTTGGTGTCGGCGCTCACGGTTCCATCGACGACCAATCGGCCGTCCTCGGTTCGCGGCACAATGTCGGCGTCGAGGGCGTCGAGGCTGCGGTCTTGCCCACCGATGCTGATGGTCTTCGGGCCCGCCAGCGCGCACGGCGCATCGGGATCAAAGTCGCTCTCGTCGAGATCGAAACTGTTCATCACGGTGTCACGGACCTGCCGCAGAATGCTCCACCCGGTGACGGCCAAAGCCGCCCTCTCGCGGGGGTTTTCGGCAAGGACGGACGCGGGTAGTTCCTCCCCGAGCGGCAACTCGCGCAGTGTCTGCAGCTGCACCACCATGGATTCCTCGGTGACCTCACCGACGTCGAAGCGTTGCACGACGGCGTCGAGTTCCTTGGCCGTGCTGTCGTCTTGTGCCTCCGGATCGACATCTACCGGTGACGGCAGTAGCGTCTGAATCCCGTTGTCTCCCATTGCCTCTAGTTGCGGGCGGACCGCATCGGCGATTTGGGCGGCAAGCGAGTCGAGGACCCGGGTTCTGGCTTCGTCGTCGGACAGGCCGGGGTGCTGCAGTTTCTCCAGGTTCACCATCAGCTCCCCGGCGATGCTGTGAGTTATCCAATGCGCTTCGGCGTAGTCGAGTTCCCAGCTGATCCGCGGGTCCTGGCCCTTGAAAATGGTGACACCGTCCTCACGCCGCTCGACGTGCGGGGCGAACAGCCAACCGACGTGCTGGTCCGGCAGCGGGGTGGCCACCAACACGGGAGCATCCTGGGAGGTGAAGTTCAGGGCGATCGTCTGCTTGCCCGGCTCTATTTGGTGTGGTTCGAGCTGATCGTGAATTGTCAGCCGCCCGAACAGCGGGATCTCGTTGTACGCAATCTCGCGCGACTCTCCGGCACGCGGACCATCCGGGATCGTGATAGTAGCCGGGGGCAGCGATACCAGCGGGATGCAGGTAACGGAGTCGATAACGATCTTGGAATCGAATATCGCGAGGTCTATTGCGAAGTGCCGCAGCGGGTCGCGAAGTTCACCGTCGGCTTCCTCCTGCCACAGCCGCCCACGAGAGTCGAGGACGAACCAGACGCGATCCAGGGTGAGGTCAAGGGTGGCCGTCGCGGAGTAACCGGTGCCGTCGACGGACTGCGTGTACTTGTCGCCGCTGAACATCTCGACCGTCTGATCCTGCACGCGTTCGCGATGGATTTCGATGATCGTGTCGGGGCGATGCATGTGGATGCTGTACCCAAAAAGGCGCGTCTCGAGTCGCCCCGAGTGTCATGGGGGATTACGAAGTCCACGTCTGCTAGTCCGGTGGGCTCGGCGGGAATTCGGCGCGCTTCTCGATGGCCTCTCGATAGGCATGTACCCGGCCCGGGATCGTCCCGAGCACCGCGATGGTGCGACCGCCCCGCCCGTAAGCGCCGACGAATTCCCACCCGTCCGGACTGCCTTCGATGATCTCGACGGCGTCGTATTCAGTTGGTACGCCCAGCATTTGCAGCTTGACGTCGTATTGGTCGGACCAGAAGTACGGCACCTCGTCGAAGGCTTCGGCGTGCTCGGGTCCGGCCAGCAGTGTGCGCGCCGCGGCCGCGCCCTGGCGTCCGGCGTCGTCCCAGTGCTCGGTACGCAGGTGTCGGTCATAGAGCGGATGCCACCAGCGCGCGACGTCACCGGCCGCGACGACAATGCCGTCGCCGTCATTGCCCTCGGCGATTCCTTTGGCATCGCAGACCACCCCGTCGTCCAGATGCAGACCCGAGCCTTCCAGCCAGCCGGTGGCTGGCGTAACGCCGAGACCGACGATCACGACATCGGCTGGTACCTGCGAACCGTCGGCGAGTCGAACTGCTTCGATATGTCCGTTGCCGACGAATTCGTCGACGCCCACGCCGACGCGCAAGTCCACACCATGTTCGCGATGCAACTTCGCCCAACACGGCGCCAACTCAGCGCCTAACGCTTGAACCAGCGGCCCAGCGGCCTTCTCCACGAGCACGACATCCAGCCCCCGCAATCGGCAGGTCGCAGCGACCTCGCTGCCGATGAATCCGCCCCCGATCACCACGACCCGAGGACGCGAGCCGAGTCGTTTTCGAATCGCCAGACAGTCCTCTACCGTTCGCAGCAGAAACACCCCATCGGGGACTTGGCCGCCCGGCCATTCGCGCGGCTCTGCGCCGCTGGCTATTACGACTCCATCGAAATCCAAGGACAGGTTCTGACCGTCGTCGCGAACCTGGACCGTACCTGCGGATAGGTCCAGCCCAACCGCAGATGCCCCCCTGAGCACCCGCGCGTCCGTGTCGAACTGCGGCGCCATGTCGATGCCCGCTCGGTGCACCTGACCGCTGAGCAGCTTCTTCGACAGCGGCGGTCGATGGTAGGGGGCTTGTCGTTCGGCGCCGACGATCGTGAGGGCGCCGTCATAGCCGTCCCGTCGCAACGTTTCCGCCGCCCCCATCCCGGCCACGCCGGCACCGACGACGACGACCTGCTGCAGCTGTCGATGTGTGGGCATCGCGTCAGTCCTCCACCACGATCGCCCCGGTGGGGCAGGACACTTCGGCGGCTCTCAACGGACCGCGTAGCTCCCGCCGCGGCTGCTCCTGGAGTACATGCAGACCGTCTTCTCGTACGTCGAATACCTCGTGGCACAGGCTCATGCACACGCCGTTGCCGTCGCAGGTGTCAAGATCCACTGAAACCTTCATCGAACCGCGGCCTTCCCTTCTAGCTGAGCCCGTTCGCGGGCGGCCTTCGCTGCCGGTGATTTCTTGATGTACTCGACCGCCATCGTCGTCACCGCTTCGGGACCGGGATGATGAGAAGGCCTCATGTACCTGGCGGGTTGCGTCACCATCAGCTGCCACGGACCGGGCAACTTGTACTCACGGGCCGCACGCCACCAGTCGCGCCAACGCCACTTCTGGTCGATCGTCGGGTCGTGGGCCATCAGATACTTCGCTCCGGCGATCCACCACCCGTAAAACAACGGGGTGGTCATCAGCATGGAAAACGCTCTGATGAAGTAGTTGCCGCACACGTGTTGGTAGACGTCGAACACCAGTGAGCGGTGTTCGACCTCCTCGGCGCCGTGCCAGCGCAGCAGATCCAGCATCATCGGGTCCGTGCCCGCATAATCCAGACCGCGGTTCTGCAGCACCCATTGACCCAGCATCGCGGTGTAATGCTCCAGCGCCGCTACGTCGGCCAGACGTCGATACAGCCACCACCGCTCCATCGCCGGCGGAAACCACTTGGGGGGATCACCCAGCGCCACCGACAGCATTTTCCGGAGTCGCGAGGTGTACGGCTTGGTGTCGATGCCCTGTTCGGCCAAATGATCGAGCACCACCTGGTGCGCCCAGGCATGCCAGGACTCCTGCTGGATGAAGGGTTTGATCGCCGCCTCCAGCTCCGGATCATCGACCAGGGATGACGCCTCGAGAACGGCCTTGATGAAGTGTCGCTCCCCTTCAGGTAGCAGCAGATGCAAGACGTTCATCATGTGGGTTGAGAACGGGTCGTCGGGCACCCAGTGCAGTGGCGTCTCGGACCAGTCGAATCGGACCATCCGGCGATAGCGCGGGTGTCCGTCGTGGTGAAGTTGGACCTCGGGCATCAGAAGCTCCTCCCGCCGACCGACCGTTGCCTGTCGGTCGATCCTTTCCGTTGAGAAATGATTCGACCCGCGACCGAACCGGACCAGAGGCGCCGGTTCGCTGCGAACAACCGTTCACTCAGCCGCGTACCCACGCGGGCGGTCGGTCATGCGTACCAGCGGTACCAGGAAGCTGAGAATTTTGTGCGCTGGGTTCTTGGAGGCGCGCGACCGGTCTGATCTGGCAGCACAGCTGCAGCATCCGGATTGACGCCGGGCGTGATCACACTGGAATGCTGCTGGAGGCATTGACGCGGGACGTGACCCGCACTTCCATCTGGGTGGAGCTAAGGGGACTCGAACCCCTGACCCCCACACTGCCAGTGTGGTGCGCTACCAGCTGCGCCATAGCCCCAAGTCGTGCCAATCGAAGCTACACCACCGGCAACCGTCCTTCAAAGTTGCTGCTCAGGCGAGGTCCCGTCCGTCTGCGACGGCAGGTGCCCTCGGTTCCGGCTCAACCGCCGCCGGCTCGAGCGGCGGCCGCGTTTCCGGCGAAAGCACCCACGCGCCGGCGGCGATCAGCAGAACGATCCCGCTGATGCCGAAGCCCCAACCGAAGCTCACCTCTTCGGCCACCCAGCCGACCGCCACGGAGCCGACGATGGCGCCGAGATCTGAGAGCATCTGCACCGCCGCCACCGGCATACCGGCGCGCGCCTGGCTGCCCAGGATGTCGGCGACCGCGGCCTGCATCGGTGACATGAAAATGCCCGTGGTCGCACCGGACACAAATGCCGCGATCATGAACGCCGTCAACGACGACACCGCACCCAGACAGATGGTCGCCACACCGGACGTTGCCAGGCCGACGATCAACAACGACCGTCGCCCCATCCGGTCGGACAGGTAGCCACTGGGGATGACGGCCACCGCATTCCCGGCCGCGAATGCGCCCAGCACCAGGCCGATCATGCCGATGCTTCGGTGCATGACGTCGGAGACGAACAGCGGGACGAGCGCGACGCGGAGCCCGAACGCCGCCCAGCCGGTCGCGAAGTTGGACAGCAGCGCCGACCAATACGCGCGAAACCGCAACGCCTCGTGCATCGTCACCGTCGATCGTGTCGCCGGCGGGGGCGCGGCCAACGCCGAATGCCTCAGGCCGTAGTGCAGCACCACCGCCACAATCAGCATCGCGGCGCCGTAAACGATGAACGGGGCGGTCAGTCCCCAACTACCGGTCAGCCCGCCGATCGCCGGACCGCAGACCGCGCCGATCATGAACGACGTGGTGAAGATCCCGGCGATCCGGCCGCGCACATCGGCCGGGCTGATGTGGATCATCAACCCCAACGCCGAGACATAGAACATCGTCGACCCGACGCCGCTGATAATCCGGAACAGCATTAGTTGCCAGTAGGCCTGGGAGTACGCGCACGCGGCGGTGGCCAACCCGACGATCAGCAAACCGGCGATGTAGATCCGCCGTTCGCCCAACCGTTGTGCCAACAGTCCGCTTATCGGTGCGAAGCACAGTCGGCTCAACGAGAAGGCGGTGACCAGGAAAGTCACCGCCTTGATGCCGACGCCGAAAGTACGGGCAAAGGAGGGTAACGCCGGCGAGATGACACCGTAGCCCAGCGCGACCATCACGTTCGCCCAGCTGAGAATCCAGACTTCGCGTGGCAGCCGTGCAGAACCAGCACCGCGCGCGCCCGGGCGGGCAAGGCGAAGGGAAAGGGTCACCCAATGACTTTATTAACTACCTCGCGCGCGGCTTCCTGCACCTCGGCCAAATGCTCGGATCCGTTGAAGGATTCGGCGTAAATCTTGTAGACATCCTCGGTCCCCGAGGGCCGCGCAGCAAACCACGCGTTGGCGGTCGTGACCTTCAGGCCGCCCAGTGCCGCGCCGTTGCCAGGCGCGCTGGTCAGCTTCGCGGTGATCGGCTCTCCGGCCAATTCGGTGGCGGCGACCTGCTCGGCCGAGAGCTTCGACAGCCGGGCTTTCTGGTCGCGGTCGGCGGGCGCGTCGACCCGCGCATACACCGGCGCGCCGTACTCGGCCGTGAGCTCCTGGTAGCGCTGCGATGGGCTCAGCCCGGTGACGGCCAGGATCTCGGAGGCCAGCAGCGCCAGGATGATGCCGTCCTTGTCGGTGGTCCACACCGAGCCGTCGCGTCGCAGGAACGACGCCCCCGCCGACTCCTCGCCCCCGAAGCCGATGGTGCCGCCGATCAGGCCGTCGACGAACCACTTGAACCCGACCGGCACCTCGATGAGTTTCCGCCCGATACCGGCGACCACCCGGTCGATGATCGATGAGCTCACCGCGGTCTTGCCGACGGCGATGCCACCGGGCCACGAGGGCCGATAGGTGTAGAGGTAGTCGATCGCCACCGCCAGGTAGTGGTTCGGGTTGAGCAGGCCCCCGTCGGGGGTGACGATGCCGTGCCGGTCGGAGTCGGCGTCGTTGCCGGTGGCGATCTGGTAGCGGTCCGGGTTGGCAGAGACAACGGCAAGGAGCCCAGCCATGGCATCCGGCGAGCTGCAGTCCATCCGGATCTTGCCGTCATGGTCGAGCGTCATGAACCGCCATGTCGCGTCGACCAACGGATTGACCACGGTCAGGTCGAGATTGTGCCGCTCGGCGATGGCACCCCAGTAATCCACGCTGGCCCCGCCGAGCGGGTCGGCCCCGATTCGCACCTTGGCCTTGCGGATCGCGTCGAGGTCGACCACATTCGGCAAGTCGGCGACGTAGGCGTCCATGTAGTCGTGACGCTGGGCGGTCTGCAAAGCCCGGGCCAAGGGCACCCGCTTCACACCCGAGCCGCTGCGCAGAATCTCGTTGGCGCGCTTGGCGATCGCGTTGGTGGCGTCGGTGTCCGCCGGGCCGCCGTTGGGCGGGTTGTACTTGAAGCCGCCGTCGTACGGCGGGTTGTGCGAGGGCGTCACGACGATCCCGTCAGCCAGCGCATCGGTGCGGCCGCGGTTGTACGTGAGGATGGCGTGGCTGACCGCCGGCGTCGGCGTATAGCGGTCGGCCGAGTCGATCATCGCCACCACGTCATTGGCGGCGAGCACCTCGAGCGCCGAAACCCATGCCGGCTCCGAAAGACCGTGCGTGTCACGGCCGATGAACAACGGGCCGCTCGTGCCGTGCTCGGCGCGGTACTCGACGATGGCTTGGGTGATCGCCAGGATGTGGGCCTCGTTGAACGCTCCATTCAGCGCCGACCCGCGGTGACCCGAGGTGCCGAACGCCACCTGCTGCGCGACGTCGTCGGGGTCGGGCTCCATCGAGTAGTAAGAAGTGACGAGATGGGGCAGGTCGACAAGGTCTTCGGGCTGGGCCGGCTGACCGGCACGCGGGTTGGCCACCATGTCTACCGATTGTGCCCGCAATCGGGCCGGTCTGACGCCCGAGGCACCTTTCCGACTCCTCAGATACTTCCGGCATTCACCAACCGGCAAGCCTCGCCCTAGGCTGCTACCGTCGGCCCGCACATTGAAGGGAATAACCTGTGGCACACGATTATCGAGAGCTGGCCGCGATATTCGTCGGTGGGGCGCTGGGCACCCTGGCTCGCACGGGGCTGAGCATTCTGCTCGTCACCGACCCGGCGAGCTGGCCGTGGCCGACATTTGCGGTCAATATCGTCGGCGCGTTCCTGGTGGGCTACTTCGTGACCCGGCTGCTCGAGCGGCTACCGATCACCAGCTACCGGCGTCCGCTGCTCGGCACCGGACTTTGCGGTGGGCTGACCACCTTCTCGACCATGCAAGTCGAGAGCGTCAGGATGATCGAACATGGCCATTGGGCCCTTGCCGGCGCCTACACCGTCACCAGCATCGTGCTGGGCCTGCTGGCCGTGCAGCTGTCCACCGCGCTGGTGCGCCGGGTGCGGGTACGCGGATGACGGCGACTCTGGTCTGGGGCGCCGTCGCGCTCATCGGTGGCGTGGGATCGGTGTTGCGGTTCCTGATCGACCGCGCGGTGGCGCGCCGGGTGGCCCGGCCGTTTCCGTTCGGCACCCTGGCCGTGAACATCAGCGGTGCCGCACTTCTGGGCTTCCTCGGAGGACTCACTCTGAGCAAGGATGCGGCCCTGCTGGCCGGCACCGCGTTCGTCGGCGCCTACACCACGTTCTCCACCTGGATGCTGGAAACGCAGCGACTCGGCGAGGAGCGTCAGGTGCGCGCCGCGGTCGCCAACATCATCGTCAGCGTCGTCCTGGGCATCGCGGCGGCACTACTCGGACAGCAACTCGCCCAGCACATCTGAGTTGACGGACGTCAGGCCTCGCGGCTGCCCGGGACGTCATCGCGCGTGCGGGGCAACACGTACAGCGCCATCCGCCGGTTGGCCATGTCGTGCTCGCCGAGAAAGACGCAGCCGCCACGTTCGCAGAACTTGCGCGCCAACGCGTTGCGATGGTCGGGATCGAACATGATTCGGCGGCACAGCGGGTCGAGCGTGAGGATGCTGATCACCAGGTGTGGCAGCAGGAAACTGACGTGCCCCTGCTTCACGTAGTCCAGATCCGCAACCGCGACGTGCAGGCCGAGATCATGCGGATCAGAGTCGTAGCGGGGGGCGATGGAATCCTTTGCCGCCCGGTACAATTCGATGTATCCGCGGTCCACTCCGTCCAAGCTGGCGATGAAGGGCCGAGAAAAGCTGCCGTCGAGTTGCGCCGTCAGGTAACGGCGCCAGCGCTCTGCCGGCCACGCGGACTCCCACCCCTCGACCAGGTGCGGCCGGCTCATCCACTCGGCGATCATCTCCGCATCGGCGTCCGGATCGACGAGGCGCATACCGTACGGGTCGGGCAATTCCGGGATCGGCGGCGCCGGGACACTGCGGACTTCATCGGAAATATCGCTTAGTTCCCGCGGCAGTATGGGTTCGGTATCAGTCATTTCAACGGGCGAGCCTACCCTTGAGCTCTTGCTGGTCGAGACCGTTTTCACCGTGCTTTCAGGAGCCCGGCGAGCACCGCCGCCTGACTGATGTCCAACTCGCGTGTCGCCGTGACCAGCGTTGTGGTTCCGTGTTTGGCCAGCTCGCGCAAATCCTTGAGCGCGGGGCTGTCACGCAGCTCCGCCTTGTAGCGCGAAGCGAATTCGTCGAACCTTTCGGACCGGTGGTGATACCACTCCCGGAGATCCTTCGACGGTGCGACGTCTTTGCGCCAGATGCCCACTCGCGGGTCGTCTTTGCGCACGCCCCGAGGCCAGACGCGATCGACCAGCACCCGCTGTCCATCGTCGGGACTGACTTCGTCGTAGACCCGCGCCACCCGGACCTGCTTTTTGGCGGTCACCCGGTCAGGGTAATCACGGGTCGGTGTCAACGGCCAGCTTGCGCGCGGCCGGTGAGGCGATCGAGATCGATGACCTCACCACGGTTGATGCTGACCCAGTCCCGTCCGTCGAGGTACGGACGCAGGCTTCGGCCGATGAGCTCGGCGTCGGCGGGCGCCTTCGGCCGCTGAAGCTCGTAGACGTGCGGGAGCTCGGCCATGCCCGTCACGACGTTCCACAGCGTCAGGGCATCCCGGCCGGTAGGTGGATCGACCAGTACCGGCCCAAACAAGCACTGCCCCAACAGAAATAGCGTCGGCACTCCGAAACCGCCCGCATCGATGACCCTTTCGTGGTCCGCCCGCACCTCGTCGTGGGTGGTCGAATCTTGCAGCGCCGCTTCGAAAACCGCGTCGCCGGCGCCGATGTCGCTCAACAGGCGACGAGCGACGGCGGGATCGTGCGGTTTGCCGCCCAGCGCGTGCAGTTCCCGTCCGATCGCGGCGTACCAGCGATCCAGCAGCGACATGTCCGTCCGGCGAAGTTGCGCACCGATCCGCATCAATGACCAGCCGTAGGACCACTCGCGCTCCCACGGATGCTTCTTGCCCTCCGAGCGGTTGACCTCCTCGAGGCTGAAAAACCGCCAGTTGATCCTCAGGCCGAGTTGCTCGCGTACGTCGCGGATCCACAGCGAAGTCTGGTAAGCGAACGGGCACATCGGGTCGAAATGGAAATCCACGGAAGCACTCATCGGACCCGCCTTGAAGATCAGTAGTGATAGGTGTCCGACGGCGCGGGCGAATGATCCCGTTCTTCGTCGTCGAAGTCCGACGCCTCGATGCCGTAGGCGCGGGCCAGCTCGAGGATCTTGGTGGCCCGCGCGATGCGCGGCAGGTCGGAGCCGTTGCGGATCTCTCCCCCGTCACGCTCGAACTCGCCGAAAAACTCTTTCGCCCAAGCGATTTCGTCTTGCGACGGTGACAGGCCCTCGTTGACCACCGTGCACTGCTCGGGAGAGAGGCAGATCTTGCCGGTCATCCCGAATTCGGTGGACACCGAGGTGGCTTCAATCAGCTTGCGCGCGTTGGAGCCGATGGTTGGCCCATCGATCGCGCTGGGCAGGCTGGCCGCCTTGGAGGCGATGGTGAAGCGGGACCGCGTGTACGCCAGGGTCGCCGGATCCTCTCCGAGGCCGGTGTCGCGCCGGAAGTCTCCGATGCCGAAGGCGAGCCGGAACGTGCCCTTGGTCGCGGCGATCTCGGTGATGCGTTCCAGACCCCGAGCGGTTTCGACCAGCGCCACGATGAGCACGTTGGGCAGTCGCTTCGCCGTCTCGGTGACGTGGTCGACCGATTCGACCATCGCCAGCATCACGCCACCGACCGTGGTGTCGGCCAGTGCGGCCAGGTCGTCGGCCCACCAGGGGGTGCCGAAACCGTTGATGCGAACCCAGTCCGTGTTTCCGGCCTGCAGCCAGTTCACCACGTTGTCGCGCGCCGCCTGCTTGTCCTTGGGCGCGACCGCGTCTTCGATGTCGAGAACGACGATGTCGGCGCGGGAATGCACCGCAGACTGGAACCGGTCGGCATGCGCGCCGTTGACCAGCAGCCAACTGCGGGCAAGGACCGGGTCGATGCGAGAACCGATGTCTTCGGGTTCGATCGCGCTGCTGTTGACCTGTTCGTACATTTCAGCTGCTCTGTCGTCTCTTCACTGGGTCAGTGTCCGGCTTGTCATCCTTCACCGTAGCGATTCTCACCAGAACCGGTGCCGACGGCCGCACGCGTTTATGCGCTGCCACGTCGGGTATTTCTGTCTAAACCGCACTCAGCCCACAGTGCGCAATCCCATCCCCTTATTACCGGAGGTATCGGCAATGACAGAAATGATTGTCGAGACGCCCGACGATGTCGTCGCATTCCTGAAAGCGCAGCACAACCTCATCGAGGACATGTTCGATGAGGTACTGCACGCTACAGATCCGCAAGCACGGGAAAAGCCGTTCGCCACGCTGCGCCAACTGCTGGCCGTGCACGAGACCGCTGAGGAAATGGTGGTGCACCCGCGGGTCCGCAAGGAGGACAAGAGCGGCGATGAAATTGTCGACGCCAGGCTGAAAGAAGAGCACGAAGCCAAGGAGTTGCTCTCCGAAATCGAGAAACTCGACATCACCTCGCAGCAGTTCATCAACGAAGTCACCAAGCTGCGCGAAGCCGTGCTCGAACACGCCCGGCAAGAGGAGATCGAAGAATTCCCGGTGTTGGAGCGGGAAGTCGATGCCAACGACCTCAAGCGGATGGGAGCCGCGGTACGCGCTTCCGAGGCCATCGCGCCAACCCACCCGCATCCCGGCGTGGAGTCGGCGAAGCTCAATTTCGCCCTCGGACCGTTCGCGGCCATGATCGACCGCGCCCGCGACCTCATTGGCCGAGCCATCGGCTAGCGGTTGACGCCGGCCGAGTTTCCGTAGGCTCGATGAATGAGCGTTGCACCGGAAACGACCCTCGCTTTACAAGGCCGGTTCTTTCGCGAGTTACCGGAATTGGCCGTCCGCTGGCAGGCCGAGACGTCTCCCGATTTGCGGCTACTGGTGCTCAACGAACAACTCGCCGCGCAACTCGGCCTGGACGCCACCTGGCTGCGCAGTCCCGACGGGGTCCGCTTCCTTGCCGGCAACCACGTGCCGAGCGGTGCCACTCCCGTCGCGCAGGCCTACGCCGGACATCAGTTCGGCGGCTTCGTCCCGCGGCTGGGCGACGGGCGCGCGCTGCTGCTCGGTGAGCTGACCGACTCCGATGGCCGCCTGCGCGACATCCACCTCAAGGGCTCCGGCCAAACACCGTTCGCGCGAGGCGGCGACGGACTGGCCGCCGTGGGCCCGATGCTGCGCGAATACATCATCAGCGAGGCGATGCACGCCTTGGACGTGCCGACGACGCGGTCGCTGGCCGTCGTGAGCACCGGGCGCCC
>NZ_JAFAUS010000265.1 GCF_019243155.1 Mycobacterium sp. | reverse complement strand
GGCATCGCCGACAGCGCGGCCATCCTGCTGGCCGCCGAGCAGATCGGTGCCGCCGAACGCTGTTTGGACCTGACCGTCGAATACGCAAAGAACCGCGTGCAATTCGGCCGGCCGATCGGCAGCTTCCAGGCGCTCAAGCACCGGATGGCCGACCTCTACGTCGTCGTCGCCGCGGCCCGAGCCGTCGTCAACGACGCGTGCGACGACCCCACTCCCACCAACGCCGCCACCGCGCGCCTGGCCGCCAGCGAGGCGCTGTGCAACGTGGCGGCAGAGGGCATTCAGCTGCACGGCGGCATCGCCATCACGTGGGAACACGACATGCACCTGTATTTCAAACGCGCGCACGGCAGCGCGCAGTTGCTCGAATCTCCGCGTGAGCTGGTTGGGCGACTCGAATCCGAGGTACTCAAGACGCCGTGACCGACCACGTTTCGCTGCGATCTGGCGTCCCGCCGTTCTATGTGATGGACGTCTGGCTGGCCGCCGCGGAGCGCCAACGCAGCCACGGTGACGTGGTCAACCTGTCGGCCGGCCAGCCCAGCGTGGGAGCACCCGAACCGATCCGCGCGGCCGCGGCGGCGGCCCTGCACGACAACGAACTCGGTTACAGCGTGTCGCTGGGTATCCCCGAGCTGCGCGCGGCCATCGCCGCGGACTACCAACGCAAGTACGGGATCGACGTCGAATCCGATGCCGTGGTGATCACCACGGGATCGTCGGGCGGTTTCCTGCTCGCCTTTCTGGCGTGCTTCGACGTCGGCGACCGGGTGGCGTTGGCGAGCCCCGGCTACCCGTGCTACCGAAACATCCTCTCGGCATTGGGCTGCGAGGTGGTCGAGATCCCGTGCGGGGCGCAGACCCGCTTCCAGCCCACCGCCGCGATGCTCGCCGACCTCGATCCGCCGGTGCAGGGCGTCATCGTCGCAAGCCCCGCCAATCCCACCGGGACCGTCATAGAACCTTCGGAGCTGGCCGCCATCGCCACCTGGTGCGAGGAATCCGGAGTGCGGCTGGTTAGCGACGAGGTCTACCACGGCCTGGTCTACGAGGGGGCTCCCCAGACCAGCTCCGCCTGGCAGACATCGCGAAATGCCGTCGTGGTCAACAGCTTTTCCAAGTACTACGCAATGACCGGCTGGCGGCTGGGCTGGCTGCTCGTGCCGCCCGAGCTGCGCCGCGCGGTGGATTGCCTGACCGGCAACTTCACCATCTGCCCGCCGACTCTGTCGCAGATCGCCGCGGTGGCGGCGTTCACCCCGGAGTCGACGGCCGAGGCTGACAGTCACCTGCACCACTACGCGACCAATCGCGCGCTGCTGCTCGAGGGGCTACGCCGCATCGGCATCGACCGGCTGGCCCCGACCGACGGCGCGTTCTACGTGTACGCCGATGTTTCGGAACTCACCAACGACTCTCGCGCGTTCTGCTCAAAGTTGCTGGCGGACACCGGCGTTGCGATCGCTCCCGGCATCGACTTCGACACCGAGCGCGGCGATTCGTTCGTCCGGCTCTCGTTCGCGGGACCGACGAGCGACATCGAGGAGGCCGTCAAGCGGATCGGCTCCTGGCTGTCCGCCGACTGACGCGATCAAACCTCGAAGGTTTGGCCGAGACGGGCCTCGAGCGCGGCACGCTCGCCGAGATCGCCGACGTTGACGCCGAACCGGTCGCCCAGGACGTCGACGACAGACGCGGCGTCGGCGAGGCGGGTCTTCTCGCTGCCGTCGGTGCGGTGGATGGTCAGGTCGCGACCGGCCAGGTTCAGGCGGCCGTCGTCGACGACCAGGGCGGCCATCAAGCTGGTGACGAAAAACGACGATGGGTTCGTTGAGACGTACCAGCTGCCGACTTTCAGATCGATCGCGGGCGCGGTCCGTGTGCAGAATTCGTAGAGCGGCTGCCACTCGCCGCGTAGCTGGGACTGTAGGACCAGCCCGTCGCCGCGGTCCTGCAGCCGGTAGGGCTCGTGCGTGGTCTGCTGGACGGTCCCGGTTTCCATCCGGAGTGCAGAGGTGGGGGTCTGGCCACCGAAGCCGACGTCGACCAGGTACGAACCCGCGGAGCCGGGGAACGTCACTGCCAGCACCGTGTGCGTCTGCGCCGGTGTGGGCGCGTCGGGTGGCTGCATCCACACCACCCGGCCGGCCAACCGCCGCACCCGAAAGCCGATCTCGGTCAGCACATAAC
Organism: Mycobacterium sp.; assembly: GCF_019243155.1. Classification (GTDB taxonomy): domain Bacteria; phylum Actinomycetota; class Actinomycetes; order Mycobacteriales; family Mycobacteriaceae; genus Mycobacterium. Next base: position 8,343 of record NZ_JAFAUS010000265.1, on the reverse strand, counting down.
CCATCAGGCCGTTCTGCTCGTAGCAGTAGCCACCGCGGCGCCGGTGAACGAGCTTGTCAGAAAGGGCCTCTGGGCTCAGGTCGCCGACCGGTCTTCCCATCAGCGGATCGAGGTTCTCGAACGGGATCGACTTGGTGTGGGCGGTCGTGAGGGCTTGCAACACATCGAGGGTCGGTTCCGCCGGCCCCGCGTAACCGACGCGTGCAAAGTATCCAGTCAGGTCCAGTGCCATATGGCCATTCTGGCCGAAGCCCCTGGCATCCCTGGCATGACCGAATTCTCGGAGTTGCCAGCAGCCGATCAGGTGTTTGATTTCTGTCGAATACGGGGAATCGGTATGAACGATCGGGCCGGCACAAGCAAATACCGAACTACCCCATGGAGCTCACCATGAGTACCAGCAATGTCGTCTGGATTGCGGTGGCCGCGATAGCGGCGATCCTGTTGGTTGTCGTCTTGGTCGTCGCAATCAACGGAGCGAAGAATCGCCGGCGGAGGCGGCAGGCCGAAGAGATCCGTGAACAGGCCAAACTCGAAAGCGCCAAAGTCGAACGGCGTGAAGCACTCGCCTCGGAAACCGCCGCCAAGGCACGCGCCGCGCAGGCGGAGGCCGAAGCCAAAGCCGCGGAAGCCGCACGACTGCAGAATCGGGCCGCCTCCCATCAAAGCGAAGCGGAAACGTCTCGCGAGCAGCTCCAAGAACAGTGGGAGCGTGCCGACACCCTCGACCCGAAAGCCAAGGGCGGCGCGCACGAGGCTAAGGACCCATCCGCATCCGAGCAGGCGTGGAGTGGAGAGCAGGTGACCGATGTCGGGCTCTCCGGGCGCCACACGCCGGCGGACTATCGCGATGCGGACAACCGTCCCGCGCAATCCAACTGATTTTTGTCCGAAAAGACCCGATGGTCCGCCCCCTCAACGGTCCGCCCCCTCAACGGGCCATCGGGTCTTCTTCGTAGCCCGGGTTCTAGAGCTGCCGCGCCTCTTGCCGGGACTGACGCGCAAGCTGCTGTTCGTGCGCGTACAAGAGGCCGAAGGTAAAGCCGTTCTCTCCCACCGTGGTTCCGGCCGTCACTCCGATCCGGCGGAGCGTTTCAGCGCCGACCACGGCGTCTTGATGGTCGCCCAGCAGGCTTTGTATCTGCTTGTACTGCTTGATAGTTCGTTTCGCGCGAGCGCCCTGCCCCAGGGATTCGCACAACTCAGCCGCATAACGGGCGCGCTTGGCCGCTTTGCGCGCCCGGTGCAGCATGGCGTCGTCCGCCGATTCGAGCGCCTCGGCCAACCGCCGGTCCGCCTTGCGCTGTGCGCGCCGCGCTCTCTGCCGCAGCGTTCCGCTCGTGACGGCCCCTGCGGCCGGCGGCTGGGCGCGCCAACGCCGCAGTATCGTCAAGATGCTCTGGTAACGCGCGGACCCCATTGCCTCGGCGATGCCTTCGCGCGCGGGGAATTCGATCGCGTTGAGGTACTCCTCGATCCGAGACCTGACCGGACCCAAAACCAGTTCGTCGGGCATGCCGTCAAGCACATCGGCGAAGTGGCTGCGTTGCACCTGGCAATCCCGAACATCACCGAGCAGTCCTGCGAACCACTTGAGTTCGGCATCCATGTCGCCGATTTCCGCCGTGTCCAGCACCTTGGCGAAGATGCGCAGCGTGCTGCGCAACCGCCGGATCGCAACCCGGGTGTCATGGATGGTGTCGTCGTCTTCGCCGTGACGCAAGGCGATGTCGCCGGCCTCTATTCCATCGATCTGTGCGTTGAGGTAGTCGACCAGCGCCCGTGTGCCCCGGACTGTGGGGATCAAAGTCGGTGCAGCCGAATGCATAGATCCCGAATTTCCCACAAGGGCGGCCGTGAAACATCGGGGGCGACGCTGCAGCGCTCGATCTAGAGGCTAGAGGGCCGCACAGTGCCGACGGGAGCAAACGAGTCGGGGTCGGCGAGTTCCCAATCCGATCGCCAGTTGATGGGTGGATGATCGAGGAGCGCTCCGGCCGGAAGCCATTCGTAGAGTTCGGCATAGGAACGTTGCTCGGTGGCCGACACGCGTTTGCGCAGCATATGTGGATTGAGCTGCGACGGATCGGAAGCGCCCATTGAAGCCATCATCAGCATCGCCTGTGCGACGGTCGCGCGCTGGTAGCGGTACACGCGCTCACTTTTGTCGGCGACATCGAGCGCGCGCGCCCGGCGCGGGTCCTGGGTGGCGACCCCAACCGGGCACCGGTTGGTATGGCAACGCTGGGATTGGATGCAGCCCGTTGCCATCATCATCGCCCGCGCGGAGTTCGTGTAGTCCGCACCCTGGATAAGGCGTTTGACGATGTCGTTTCCCGTTGCGACCTTGCCGCTCGCACCGATCCGCAACTTGTCCCGCAGGCCGGTGCCCACCAGGGCGTTGTGCACGGTCATCAAGCCGTCGGTGAGCGGAAGGCCAACGTGGTCTTCGTATTCCAGCGGCGCCGCGGCGGTGCCGCCTTCGGCGCCGTCGACGATGATGAAGTCGGGGGTCACCCCTTCGGCGAGCATCGCCTTGCAGATAGCCAGTACGTCAACGCGGGAACCGACACATAACTTGAAGCCCACCGGTTTGCCGGCGGCCAATTCGCGCAACCGCGCGACGAAGCCCATCAGTTCGCGCGGCGTGTGAAACGCCGAGTGTGCTGCAGGGCTGACGCACTTTTCGCCGAGCGGCACGCCGCGGTATTCGGCGATCTCCTTGCTCACCTTGGCGGCCGGCAGCACACCGCCGACGCCGGGCTTGGCGCCCTTGGCTGAGCTTGATCGAAATACACTTGACCAGATCGTGAGCGGCCTTGTCCGCGAACTGATCTGGATCGAAGGAACCATCTTTGCGTCGGGTACCGAAATAGCCCGACCCGATCTCCCACACCACGTCGGCGCCGCCGAGGTGATAGGGAGTCAACCCACCTTCCCCGGTGTCATGGGCGAAGTGACCCTTGCGCGCGCCGTTGTTCAACGCGCGCAATGCGTTTGAAGACAGCGAACCAAAACTCATCGACGAGATATTCAGCAGCGCCATCTCATAGGGCTGCTTGCAGTCAGGGCCACCGACACGCACCCGATATGGCTCCGGGGGAGGTTCGAACGGCGCCATCGAATGAACCAAATACTCATAGCCTGGCTCGTCGATGTCACGCTCCGTGCCGTACGACATTTCGGCGGCCACGCCTTTGGCGCGCTCGTAGATCAACGAGCGGACGTCTCGGTCGAATGGCCGCCCGTCGAAGTTGCGCTCGATAAAGTACTGCTGAATTTCCGGGCGCAACGCCTCCAACAGAAACCGCATATGCCCGAGGACCGGATAGTTGCGCAGGACGGAATGCTTGCGCTGAACCAGGTCGTAAACGCCCACCACGGCGAAAACGGCCACCACCGCTGCGAGGATCCACCAGCCCGACGATCCCGCGATCGCCAGGACCACCGATGCCGCAGCGGCAGCGACCAGCAGCGCGACACATGCGAATCGAATCAATGGACGAACTCCGTCTCGCCGGGCCGAGGTGGCTGGTTGATCTCGCCGTATTACATACCCGGTGAGTCAACCGTGACACGGACCCCGGTCCACAAGACGGCTACAGCCAGGTGTCCTGCGTGGTGGTCGTCAGGAACGCCTCCAGGTCGTCGCGCCACTGGGCGGGCGTGGTCTTGTCCGGTTCGATGCCGGTGTAGTCGCCGCGGTAGAACAGCAGCGGTCGCGGCTTGATCTTGGGCGCCTCGGACAGCGACTGGACGGCACCGAACACCACGAAGTGGTCACCGCCGTCGTGCACCGACGCCACCGCGCAGTCGATGTAGGCCAGGGACCCGTCGATGATCGGCGAGCCGAGTTCCGAGAGGTGCCAATCGATACCGGCAAACTTGTCCGGTTCCTTCGATCCGAATCGGGCCGAGACATGCTGCTGATGTTCGGTCAGCACGTTGACACAGAACCGGCCGCTTGCCTCGATGGCCTTCCAGGAGCGCGACACCTTGGTCGGGCAGAACAGCACCAGCGGCGGATCCAGCGAGAGCGCCGCGAACGACTGGCACGCGAAGCCGACCGGAACGTCGTCGTGCACGGTGGTGATGATGGTGATCCCGGTACAGAACTGACCCAGCACCTGCCGGAAGGCTCGCGGATCGATCGGCGCCGACATGTTCAGCCCTTGAAACCGACGCTGAAGTCGTGGCCCCACAGGCTGATCGCGGTGCTCTCCCGGGCGATCCAGTCGTCGTCTTCGACTTGCCTTCCCTCGCAACCGAACTCGACGTCGAATCCACTGGGCGTCTTCATGTAGAAGGACAGCATCAGGTCGTTGACGTGGCGCCCCAGGGTGGCCGACATCGGTACCTTCTTGCGCAACGCGCGATCCAGGCACAGCCCGACGTCGTCGGCCTCTTCGACCTCGACCATGAGGTGCACGATGCCGCTGGGGGTCTGTCCGGGCATGAAGGCCAGGCTGTGGTGACGCGGGTTGCAGCCCAGGAACCGCAGCCAGGCCGGCGGGCCATCGGCGGGGCGGCCCACCACCTGCGGCGGCAGCCGCATCGAGTCACGCAGCTTGAAGTCCAGCACATCCCGGTAGAAGTGCAACGTCTCTTCGTCGTCACGGGTCGTCAGCACCACGTGACCCAGGCCCTGCTCAGCGGTGACGAACTTGTGCCCGTAGGGGCTGACCACACGGCGGTGCTCCAGCGCGGCGCCATGAAAGACCTCTAGGCAATTGCCGGACGGGTCGGAGAACCGAATCATCTCGTCCACCCGGCGGTCGGCCAGTTCGGCGGCGGTGGCCTCCTTGTAGGGCGTGCCCTCCACGTCGAGCCGGTTCCGGATCTCCTGCAGGCCGGCCGCGTTCGCGCATTCCCAGCCGGCCTCGATGAGCCGGTCCTGCTCGCCGGGGACGATCACCAGCCGGGCCGGGAAATCGTCCATCCGCAGATACAGCGCGCCTTCTCCTACGCCCTTGCCCTCAACCATGCCAAGGACTTTCAGGCCGTACTCGCGCCAGGCCGCCATGTCGGTGGCCTCGATACGTAGGTAGCCCAGAGAGCGGATGCTCATCGCGCGCCTCCCAGGAAATCAATAGTGAGCCTGTTGAACTCGTCGAACTTCTCCACCTGCGCCCAATGCCCACATTGCCCGAACACGTGCAGCTGCGCACGCGGAATGGTCTTCAGTGCGACCAGCGCGCCGTCGAGCGGGTTGACCCGGTCTTCCCGGCCCCAGATCAGCAGTACCGGCTGGCGCAGCCGGTTCACCTCGCGCCACATCATGCCGAGCTCGAAATCGGCTCCGGCGAACGACATTCCCATTGCCCGGGTCGCGGCGAGGGACTCCGGCGTGCTGGCCAACTCGAACCGTTGCTCGATCAGTTCCGGGGTGATCAGCTTCTGGTCGTAGACCATGACGCGAAGGAAAGCCTCGAGGTTCTCCCGCGTGGGCTCGGCGGAGAACTTGCCGAGCCGTTTGACACCCTCGGTCGGGTCCGGCGCGAACAGGTTGACACTCACACCGCCCGGCCCCATCAGCACCAGGCGGCCGGCGTAGTCCGGGTAGTCGAGCGCGAACCGGACCGCGGTGCCACCCCCCAGCGAATTGCCCACCAGCGGAACACGTCTGAGGCCCAGATGGTCGAAAAAGCCCTTGAGCGCCCGCGCCGCGTAGTGGTTGAACTGCCCGTGCTCGGCCCGCTTGTCGGAGTGGCCGTACCCGGGCTGATCGACGGCCAGCACATGGAACTGCTCGGCGAGCACCGGGATGTTGCGCGAGAAGTTCGTCCAACTCGCCGCCCCGGGGCCGCCGCCGTGCAGCAGCACCACCGTCTGTTCGTTGCCGACACCGGCCTCGTGGTAGTGCAGCTTCAACGGGCCGTCGACGTCGACCTCGGCGAACCGCGAAGTCGATTCGAAGGTTATCTCTTCGGTCGCCGAGGTCATCAGACCATCGTGTCGCCGGGGGGCAACCCGAACTCGTGGTTCCCGAAGATCTGGTAAGCCCGCTCGGGGTCGTTGGCCGCGTGCACCCGGCCGGCGTGTGCGTCACGCCAGAACCGTTGCACCGGTTGGTCATTGCCCAGGGCGGTGGCGCCGGACGCCTCGAACAGCCGGTCGATCGAGGAGATCGCGCGCCCGGTGGCGCGTACCTGGTCACGACGTGCACGGGCGCGCAGGTCGAACGGGATCTCCTTGCCGGCGGACAACAGCGCGTACTCGTCGGCGACGTTTCCGCTCAGCTGGCGCCATGCGGCGTCGATGTCGCTGGCCGCCTCCGCGATGCGAACCTTGGCGAACGGGTCGTCCTTAGCCTTCTCACCGGCGAACGCCGCGCGTACCCGCTTGCCCTGATGCTCCACGTGGGCGTCGTACGCGCCGTAGGCCATGCCGACGATGGGCGCCGAGATGGTGGTGGGATGCATTGTGCCCCAAGGCATTTTGTAGACCGGGGCGGTGTTGTTCTGGTATCCGCCCGCGGTGCCGTCGTTCATCGCCTTGTACGACAGGAAGCGGTGCCGTGGCACGAAGACATCCTTGACGACGACGGTGTTACTGCCGGTGCCGCGCAGGCCGACCACGTGCCACACGTCGTCGATGCGGTACTCGCTGCGCGGAATCAGGAAGCTGCCGAAGTCGACCGGGCGGCCGTCCTTGATCACGGGACCGCCGAGGAATGCCCATGTGGCGTGGTCGCAGCCCGACGACCAATTCCACGATCCGTTGACCAGGTAGCCGCCGTCGGTCACGACGCCGGCGCCCATCGGGGCGTACGACGACGAGACCCGGATCTTGGGGTCGTCGCCCCAGACCTCCTCCTGGGCCTGCTGGTCGAACAGCGCCAAATGCCAGTTGTGCACGCCGATGATCGAGCTGACCCAGCCGGTGGAACCGCAGGCGCTCGCCAGCCGCCGCACCGCCTCGTAGAACAGCGTGGGATCGCACTGCAGACCGCCCCACTGCTCGGGCTGCAAGAGGGTGAAGAAGCCGACGTCCTCGAGCTGCTGAACGGTCTCGTCGGGCAGCCGGCGCAGGTCCTCTGTCGCTTGAGCGCGCTCTGCAATCTGCGGCAGGAGATCGTCGATGCCGGCCAAAACCGACTGCGCGTCGCGCTGTTGAATGGACGTCACTTAAGTTTGCCTCCTGGGCCAGACTTACACAGTGGACTTACACCAGAGACTAGAACACGTTCCGATTTGTGTCGAGCAGGGTATTCCTGCGGCTGGTAGCGGTAGGAATCCACTTTTCTGTAACATGTTCTAGTTGTGCTGAAAGGAAGGACGGGCCTTGACCGACGTCAATTCCGACGAGCCGCTCGGTGACCACGTCCTTGAACTGCAGATCGCCGAGATCGTCGCCGAGACCGACGACGCGCGCTCGCTGGTGTTCGCCGCGCCGAACGAGCAGGGGGATCCCGACATCCCTCCCGAGCGGCTGCGCTACGCGCCTGGCCAGTTCCTGACGCTGCGCATCCCCAGCGAGCGCACCGGGTCGGTGGCCCGCTGCTACTCGCTGTGCAGCTCACCGTTCACCGACGACGCGCTGACCGTCACGGTCAAACGAACCGTCGACGGCTACGCGTCCAACTGGCTGTGCGAAAACGCCCACAAAGGCATGCGCATCCACGTGCTGGCCCCCTCGGGCAACTTCGTGCCCAAGACGCTCGACGACGATTTCCTGCTGATGGCCGCCGGCAGCGGGATCACTCCGATCATGTCGATCTGCAAATCGGCCCTGTCCGAGGGCAGCGGACAGGTGACGCTGATCTACGCCAACCGCGACGACCGCTCGGTGATCTTCGCCGACGCGCTGCGCGAACTGTCGGCCAAGTATCCCGACCGGCTGACGGTGGTCCACTGGCTGGAATCGCTGCAGGGACTGCCGAGCGTGGCCGCCCTGGCCAAGCTGGCCGCCCCGTTCACGGATCGGCCGGTGTACATCTGCGGGCCCGGCCCCTTCATGGAGTCGACACGCGAGGCGCTGGAGTCACTGAAAGTGCCTGCGCCGCAAGTGCATATCGAGGTGTTCAAGTCGCTGGACTCGGATCCGTTCGCGGCGGTCAAGATTGAGGACACCAACGAGGGAGACGAGCCGCCGGCCACCGCGGTCGTCGAACTGGACGGTGAAACCCACACCGTGTCGTGGCCACGCAACGCCAAGCTGCTCGATGTGCTGCTGGCCAAAGGTCTTGACGCACCGTTCTCCTGCCGTGAGGGTCACTGCGGCGCGTGTGCGTGCACCCTGCGCGGCGGCAAGGTGAGCATGGAGGTCAACGACGTGCTCGAGCAACAGGATCTCGACGAGGGCCTCATCCTGGCCTGTCAATCTCATCCCGAATCTGATTCG
>NZ_JAFAUS010000242.1 GCF_019243155.1 Mycobacterium sp. | reverse complement strand
GTCAGCGTCATGGCCGGCGCGACGGTGACCGAATCGCCGGTGTGCACGCCCATCGGGTCGACGTTCTCGATCGAGCACACCACCACGACGTTGTCGTTGCCGTCGCGCATCAGCTCGAGTTCGAATTCCTTCCAGCCGTAGATCGATTCCTCGATGAGCACATTGGCGCTCGGGCTTTCGGCCAGCCCGGCGCCGGCCATCCGGTCGACCTCCTCGACGGAGCGCGCCATTCCCGAACCCAGCCCGCCCATGGTGAAGCTGGGCCGCACGACGACGGGAAGGCCGAGCTCGGAGACCGTCTCGCGGACCTCTTCCATCGTGAAACACACTCGGCTGCGGGCCGATTCACCACCGACCTTGGACACGATGTCCTTGAACCGCTGGCGGTCCTCGCCGCGCTGGATGGCGTCGAAGTCGGCGCCGATCAGCTCGACCCCGTACCGGTCGAGCGCCCCGTTCTCATAGAGCGCGACCGCGGTGTTCAGCGCCGTCTGCCCGCCCAGGGTGGCCAGCAACGCGTCGATCTTGTTGCCGCGCTCGGCCTGCTGGGCGATCACCCGTTCGACGAAGGCCGGGGTGATGGGCTCGACGTAGGTGTGGTCGGCGTACTCCGGGTCGGTCATGATGGTGGCCGGGTTGGAGTTGACCAGGCTGACCTGCAGGCCCTCGGCGCGCAGCACCCGGCACGCCTGGGTGCCCGAGTAGTCGAACTCACAGGCCTGCCCGATCACGATCGGCCCCGAGCCGATCACCAGAACGTGACGCAAGTCGGCACGACGCGGCACTAGCGCCCCCTTTCGCTGTTCGGGGCGTCCATCAGTTCGATGAATTGGTCGAACAGGTACTCCGCATCGTGTGGCCCGGCGGCGGCCTCCGGGTGGTATTGCACCGAAAACGCCCGGCCATCTTTGAGTTTGACGCCCTCGACCACCCCGTCGTTCGCGCAGGTGTGGCTGACGATGGCCGAGCCGAACGGGGTGTCGAAGCTCTGGCCCGCCTCGCCTTCCAGCGCGAAGCCGTGGTTCTGCGCGGTGACCGCCACCCGCCCGGTGGCGTGGTCGATGACGGGGATGTTGATGCCGCGGTGGCCGAAGACCATCTTGTAGGTGGACAGGCCGAGCGCGCGGCCCAGGATCTGGTTGCCGAAACAGATGCCGAACAACGGGATTCCGGCGCCCAGCACCTCTTGGGTGACGGCGACGACGTGGTCGGCGGTGGCGGGGTCGCCGGGCCCGTTGGACAAGAACACCCCGTCGGGGTTGATGTCCGCAATCTGCTCGAAGGTCGCCGACGATCCCAGCACGTGGGTGCGGACGCCCCGGCGGGCGAAATTACGGGGGGTGTTGGTCTTGATCCCCAAGTCCAGCGCCACGACTGTGAACCGCTGCGGCCCTTCGGGTTCCACGATGTAGTTCTGCGGGGTGCTGACCTCGCCGGCGAGATCGGCGCCCAGCATCGACTGCTGGCCCCGCACCCGCGCCACCAACTCGTCTGCGTCGGCGAGCGCGTCACCGGAGAACACCCCCGCCTTCATCGAGCCGCGGGTCCGCAGATGGCGCACCACGGCCCGGGTATCGATGCCTGCGATCCCGACGATGTGCTGGCGGACAAGTTCGTCCTCCAGTGTGCCGCTGGCGCGCCAGTTCGACGGGCGCGGCGACGGATCGCGCACCGCATAGCCGGCGACCCAGATCTTGTCGCCGCGACTCTCGGCGTCCTCGTCGTTCCAGCCGGTGTTGCCGATCTGCGGGGCGGTGGCCACCACGATCTGCCGGTGATAGCTCGGATCGGTCAGCGTCTCCTGGTAGCCGGACATGCCGGTGGAAAACACCGCCTCGCCCAGCGTTTGGCCGATCTTGCCGAACGGCGCGCCGGTGAAGACGCGGCCGTCCTCGAGTACCAGCTGGGCTTTCACGGCGCGACTCCTTCCGGCCAGCTGTGCAGCCAGCTCTCGTACTCGTCGCGATTGTCCGCCCGGAACCCGGTGTCGATCTTGACGTTTGACGGCAGCCGCCACCGGATCGCGAGTATTCCGTTGCGGGCGGCGACTTTTCCGGCGATGCCGCGTTCGGTGCGGATGGCGCTGATCGACTCCTTGGGAATCCAGATCGGAATGGCCCGGATGCGTTGCACCAGAACTCCCTCGGGGTGCATGCTCAACACCGCCTTGCTGCGGTAGCCGAGGTCCCCGGCGGTGATCCGCTCGCTCCACGCCGGCGCCATCGTGCAGCCGATATACATGCCGGGCGTGGTGATGGTCGCCGTGCCGAGCAGCTCGGGCACGTCGGGCAGGGCCCCGATCAGGTCCGCCTGTTGGCGGGCGCGACGCTGCCAGGAGCGCATCATCAGCTGGATCACGACCGCGATGATCACCACCACGACGCCCGCGAAGATCAGCGAGCCCACCAGCGTGCCGGAATTCATGCCGGGCACTTCCCGTCCCGGGCGGTGAGCTTCCCGCGCAGCAGCGTCGCGGTCACCGTGGCGGGCAGGCTCATCAACTCGAACGGGGTGTTGGCCGACCGGCTGGCCAGATCGGATCCGGCGACGCTCCAGGTGGCGTCGGGGTCGACCACGGTCAGGTTGGCCGGCTCCCCCACCTGTAGCGGGCGTCCCTGATCGGGCAGGCCTACGATGCGCGCGGGGTTTTCGCTCATCACCCGGGCGACATCGCGCCAGGTGAACAGCCCGGGCACCACCATCGTCTGCACCACCACCGACAGCGCGGTCTGCAAGCCCAGCATGCCGGGCCGCGCCGCGGAGAACTCCACGCACTTCTCGTGCTCGGCGTGCGGGGCGTGGTCGGTCGCCACACATTCGATGACCCCGTCGACCAGCGCCTGCCGCAGCGCGACCGCGTCGGCGGCCTCACGCAGCGGCGGGTTCACCCGGTTCACCCCGTCATAGCTGGCCAGCCTGCTGTCGTCGAGCATCAGGTGGTGCGGGGTGACCTCCGCGGTGATCGAGATGCCTTGCTGCTTGGCCCATTTCAGGATCTCGACGGTGCCGGCCGTGGAGGCGTGGCAGATGTGCACGCGGGCGCCGGCGTCGCGGGCCAGCAGCGCGTCACGGGCGACGATCGATTCCTCCGCGGCCCGCGGCCATCCCGAAAGTCCGAGCCGCGCGGCGGTGGGACCTTCGTGGGCGACGGCGCCCACGGTCAGCCGGGGCTCCTCGGCGTGCTGGGCGATGAGCACGCCCAGCCCGGTCGCGTATTCCAGGGCGCGGCGCATCACCAGCGGGTCGTGCACACAGATGCCGTCGTCCGAGAACATCCGGACCTGTGCGACCCCGGCAGCCATCATGCCCATCTCGGTGAGCTCGGTGCCTGCCAGTCCGACGGTGACGGCGCCGACCGGGTGCACGTCGACGAGGCCGACCTGCTGCCCGCGGTGCCAGACGTGATCGGTGACCACCGGGCTGTCGGCCACCGGGGTGGTGTTCGCCATCGCGAAGACCGCGGTGTAGCCACCCAAAGCCGCTGCGGCCGAGCCGGTTTCGATGTCTTCGGCGTACTCGCGGCCCGGCTCGCGCAGGTGGGTGTGCAGGTCGACGAACCCGGGTAGCAGCACCTGGCCGGTGGCGTCGATGACGTCTAGGTCTTTTTCGAGTCCTCCGGCCTCGGCCAGCCCCGCCCCGATCTCGGCGATCTGGCCGTCATCCACCAGCACGTCGACGGGGTCGCCCTCGCCGTACAAGCGAACCCCGCGCAGCAGCACGCTCACGCCGCACCCTCTTCCCCGGCAGATTCGGTGCCCACCAGCACGTGGAACAGCACCGCCATTCGCACGTGTACCCCATTGGAAACCTGTTGCAGCACCGCCGATTGCGATGAGTCGGCCACCGACGACGCGATCTCCATGCCGCGCAGCATCGGCCCGGGGTGCAGCACCACGGCGTGGCCGGGCAGCATCGCCTGCCGGCGATCGGAAAGCCCGAAGCGGGAAGAGTATTCGCGCACCGACGGGAAGAAGCCGCCGTTCATCCGCTCGGCCTGCACCCGCAGCATCAGCACCGCGTCGGCGGCCGGTAGCTCGGCGTCGAAGTCGTTGGAAACGGTGACCGGCCAGCCGTCGACCCCGACCGGCAGCAGCGTCGGCGGCGCGACGAGCACCACTTCGGCGCCCAGCGTCTGCAGCAGCATCACGTTGGAGCGCGCGACCCGGCTGTGCAGGATGTCGCCGACGATCACGATGCGCCTGCCCTCGATGCCGCCCAGCCGCTGCCGGATGGTCAGCGCGTCGAGCAGCGCCTGCGTCGGGTGCTCGTGCGTGCCGTCGCCGGCGTTGATCACCGACGGACCTGGATCCTCTCGGGCGGCGTTCCCGCCCGAAGTCCATTCGGCGAGCAGATGCGCGGCCCCAGATGCCGGGTGCCGGATGATCAGCGCGTCGGCGCCGGCCGCGCGCAGCGTCAGCGCGGTGTCGCGCAGCGACTCGCCCTTGCCCACCGACGACCCCGATGCGCTGACGTTGATCACGTCGGCGCTCATCCACTTGCCCGCGACCTCGAACGACACCCGGGTGCGCGTCGAGTTCTCGTAGAACATCGTGATCACGGTGCGGCCGCGCAGCGTCGGCAGCTTCTTGATCTCGCGGCCCACCAGGGCCTGGGCGAACCGGTCCGCGTCGTCGAGGATGGCGGTGGCCTCGTCTCGACTCAGGTCGCCGGCGGCCAGCAGGTGGCGCGTCATCGCGAGATCACCACCCCGTCGCGGCCGTCGTGTTCGCTCAG
>NZ_JAFAUS010000450.1 GCF_019243155.1 Mycobacterium sp. | reverse complement strand
CGCCGAGGCCGGCGTCCAGACCCTGATCAACGCCAGCGCGGTGGGCTTCTACGGCGACTGCAAGGACCGCGTCGTCGACGAAACCGGCCGGGCGGGAACGGGTTTCCTCGCCCAGCTGTGCGAAGACTGGGAGGCCGCCACGCTGCCAGCCCAATACGGCGGTGCCCGTGTGGTGCTGGCCCGCACCGGTCTGGTGATGTCCCCCTCGGGAGGTGCGCTGGGGCGGTTGCGGACCCTGTTTCGCGCGGGCCTCGGCGCGCGGCTTGGCAGTGGCCGGCAATACATGTCGTGGATCACACTCGAAGACGAGGTGCGTGCGCTGCTGTTCGCGATCTCGAACCCCTCGCTGTCCGGCCCAGTGAACATGACCGGGCCCGCGCCCGTCACCAACGCCGAGTTCACCACCGCGTTCGGGCGGGCGGTCAACCGGCCAACACCGTTGATGCTGCCCGGTTTCGCGGTCCGGGCCGCGCTCGGAGAGTTCGCCGACGAGGGTGTGCTCATCGGGCAGCGCGCCATCCCGTCCGCGCTGGAGCGGGCCGGATTTGAGTTCCACCACAACACCATTGGCGAAGCACTCGGCTACGCGACCGCCCGCCGCGACCACGACTAGGACTTCGGGCGGAACGCGGCGTCACCCCACGGCCGCAGGCCGAGTACCGTCGCGAACGTGATCGCTTCCATCCGCTCGAGCCAGGCCCCGATCGAGGTCCGCCAGCTCGGCATCGTCGACTACGGCACCGCGTGGCAGCGGCAGCGTGAGCTTGCCGACGCCCGGGTCGCCGGCGGTCCCGACACGCTGCTGTTGCTCGAGCACCCGGCGGTCTACACCGCCGGGCGGCGCACCGAGCCGCAGGAGCGTCCTGACCCCGACCTTCGGGGCATCCCCGTCGTCGACACGGACCGCGGCGGCAAGATCACCTGGCATGGGCCCGGGCAGCTGGTCGGGTATCCGATCATCGGCCTGGCCGAACCGCTGGACGTGGTCAACTACGTGCGTCGGCTGGAGGAGGCACTGATCAAGGTCTGCGCCAACCTGGGCCTGGACACGGTCCGGATCGACGGCCGATCCGGGGTGTGGGTTCCGGCCGATGATGGCCGGCCGGACCGCAAGGTCGCCGCGATCGGTGTGCGGGTGTCGCGCGCGACCACGTTGCACGGGTTCGCGCTGAACTGTGATTGCGATCTCGGTGCGTTCGGCGCCATTGTGCCGTGCGGGATCAGTGACGCCGGGGTGACCTCATTGTCCGCCGAGCTACGGCGCACGGTCACCGTCGACGACATCCGATTGGTGGTCGCAGACGCCGTCGGCGACGCGCTGGATGGCGTCTTGCCGGTCCAAGAACATCTCGCCGCGCGCGTAGCATCGGGCATGTGACTGTCGCACCGGAAGGACGCAAATTACTGCGTCTGGAAGTGCGCAACGCGGAAACCCCCATCGAGCGCAAGCCGCCGTGGATCAAGGTGCGGGCCCGGATGGGGCCGGAGTACACGCAACTCAAGAGCCTGGTGAAGCGCGAGGGGCTGCACACGGTCTGCGAAGAGGCCGGTTGCCCCAACATCTTTGAGTGCTGGGAGGACCGCGAGGCAACCTTCCTGATCGGCGGAGACCAGTGCACCCGCCGCTGCGACTTCTGCCAGATCGACACCGGCAAGCCCGCCGAGCTCGACCGCGACGAGCCGCGACGGGTCGCCGACAGCGTCCACACCATGGGCCTGCGCTACGCCACGATCACCGGGGTGGCGCGCGACGACCTGCCAGACGGCGGGGCCTGGCTCTACGCCGAGACTGTGCGGGCGATCAAGGAACTCAACCCGTCGACCGGCGTCGAGCTGCTGATCCCGGACTTCAACGGCGAGCCCGTCCGGCTTGCCGAGGTCTTCGAGTCGCGCCCGGAAGTGTTGGCGCACAACGTCGAAACCGTTCCCCGCATCTTCAAACGCATCCGGCCAGCCTTCACCTATCAGCGCAGTCTCGATGTACTGACCGCGGCACGCGACTTCGGGCTGGTGACCAAGAGCAACCTGATACTCGGCCTGGGCGAAACCCCCGACGAGGTGCGCACGGCGCTCGCCGACCTGCGCAACGCCGGCTGCGACATCATCACGATCACCCAATACCTGCGCCCGTCAACGCGGCACCACCCGGTCGAGCGATGGGTGCGGCCCGAGGAGTTCACCGACTTCGCCCAGCACGCCGAAGCACTCGGATTCTCCGGGGTGCTGGCCGGACCGCTGGTGCGGTCGTCGTACCGGGCGGGTCGGCTCTACGAGCAAGCCGCCCGCACCCGAGCCTCCGAAACCGCGGCACCCTGACGGCGATCCGCGTAAGTATCCTTAACGACTATGGCTAAACCCCGCACTGCCGCCGAGAACAAGGCCGCCAGGGCACAAGCGCAGGCCGCCCGCAAGGCCGCGGCCAAGGAGCGCCGCGCCCAGTTGTGGCAGGCGTTCAACATTCAGCGCCAGGAAGACAAGCGGCTACTTCCGTACATGATCGGCGCCTTCGTGCTGATCGTGGGCATCTCGGTGG
>NZ_JAFAUS010000226.1 GCF_019243155.1 Mycobacterium sp. | reverse complement strand
CTCGCGCAGACCGCGCTGATGGCGCCAGGGCCCGAAGTCACACAGCTGCGAGCCCTGTTGGGTGAACTGTTCGCCATCCCGGACGCGCAAAAGCACATGGCGGAGCTGCTCGCCGGCTCTGATGTGAGGTACGACGTGGGCGACGATCACCCGTTGTCGGGCCGGCTGGTTCCGGACCTGACATTCGACGACGGCCGACGCGTCTCCGAACTGCTCCATGACGCCCGCCCGATCTTGCTCGACCTGGACGGCAGCGTGGCACCGGCGGTGCGCGGCTGGGCCGATCGCGTCGACGTCGTCGTCGCCGGCATGGCCGACCGGCCCGCTGAGCCCTCTCCCAAGGCCATGCTGATCCGCCCTGACGGCTATGTTGCCTGGGCTACAGACACATTCGGGCCGGCGGCCGAAACGAGCCTGCACCAAGCGCTGAAACGCTGGTTCGGACCGGCGCCTCGCGGAAAGTAGCGCCAGCGGCCAGACTGGGCTGTGTGAAATCCACCGAGCCCGTGCGCAGCGCGCAAAAAGTCGTCGACGTGTTGACGGCGCAGGGTGTCCAGTACGTCTTCGGTGTGCCCGGCGCGAAGATCGACGCCGTGTACGACGCCCTCCTCGACGGTGGCCCGCAGGTGGTGGTGTGCCGTCACGAACAAAACGCGGCGTTCATGGCCGGGGCGATCGGGCGTCTCACCGGCACCCCGGGGGTGGTGCTCGTGACGTCCGGCCCCGGCACTACGAACCTGGCCACCGGCCTGCTTACCGCGAACACCGAACAAGACCCGGTGGTCGCGCTGTGCGGGGCGGTCGGCCGCAAGGACCGGCTCAAGCGCACCCATCAGTCGATGGACGCCGCCGCGCTGCTGCGGGCGGTCACCAAGTTCACCGGAGAGGTCAGCGATCCCGACGACGTCGCCGAGGCCACCGTCGGCGCCTTTCGGGCTGCAGTGCGCGAACCGCACGGCGCTGCGGCCGTCGTGTTGCCGGCCGACGTGCTTGCCGCACCGACGACGGCCGGCATTACGGCCCGGCTGCCGATCCCGCCACTGGCGAGCGCGCCCGCTCCCGCGGTCGCCAAGGCGGCCGAGTTGATTCGCGCGGCGCGGCGCCCGGCGCTGCTGGTCGGTATCCGCGGCGCCGACCCGGACAGCTGCCGGACCCTGCGTGCGCTGGTGGCCGCAACCGGGCTTCCCGTCGTGGAGACGTTTCAGGCCGCCGGCGTCGTCTCCCGTGCGCTGGAGGATCACTTCCTGGGCCGGGTGGGACTTTTCCGCAACCAGCCGGGTGACCTCATCGTCGGCCACTCCGACGTCTTAGTCACCGTTGGATATGACGCCGTCGAATACGATCCGGTGCTCTGGAACAACAACGTCGAGCGCACGATCGTGCACATCGACTCCGTCCCGGCCGAGATCGACAACAACTATCAGCCGGCCTGCGAGCTGGTCGGAAACGTCGCAGCCACCCTCACGACGCTGACCGAGAGTCTGGACCAGCTCACCCTCACCAATGACTACCAGAATGAGATCGCCCGGCAGCGAAAAGCGCTGGCCGACATAGACATCGCCGCGCGCAGTGAAGATGCTGGCGGTGCCGGGCTGAATCCGGTCGCCGTTGTCTTGCGACTCCGCGAGGAACTCGGCGACGACGCGACCATCACCTGCGACATCGGTTCGGTCTACATCTACATGGCCCGCCACTTCCGCGTCTACGAGCCCAGGAGGCTGTTGTTCTCCAACGGTCAACAGACCCTCGGGGTGGCGTTACCCTGGGCGATGGCCGCCTGCCTGGTGCGGCCCGGCACCCCCGTCGTGTCGGTGTCCGGCGACGGCGGATTCCTGTTCTCCGCCCAGGAACTCGAGACGGCCACCCGGCTGGGATTGACCTTCACCCACATCATCCTGCGTGACAACACCTATGACATGGTCGCCTTCCAGGAACTCCTCAAATACGGCCGCAAATCCGGCGTCCAACTCGGGGACTACGACATCGTCTCCTACGCTGCGGCATTCGGCGCGCGCGGTTACCGGGTGAAGACGCTGGACGAGTTCGGTGCCACGTTGCGCCAAGCGCTGGCCGAAGACGGACCCTCCCTGATCGATGTTCCGGTCGACTACAGCCACAACGTCGACCTGGCCGCGGAATTACACGACGACCCATTCGAATAAGGACCATGGACAAACATTCAGGCGCGTACGAACGATTCCGGCATTGGGCCGCAACGCTTCTCAACCATCAACACGCCCACGACGCCGAGGTGTATCAGTTCTCGACGATCAGCGCTCTCTTGGAAGGGGTCTACGACGGCGACGCCACCGTCGCCGACCTGCTGCGCCACGGTGACTTCGGCCTGGGCACCTTCAACCACCTGGACGGCGAGATGGTGATCCTCGACGGCGTGTGCTACCGGTTGCGTTCCGATGGCACCGCCACCC
>NZ_JAFAUS010000203.1 GCF_019243155.1 Mycobacterium sp. | reverse complement strand
GTTGATCAGGCCCTTGACCTGTTCGGAGAACGCGGCGACGTTGGACAGCAGTGCGTTGATGGCCCGACCGCGTTCGTTAAAGGCGGCCAGCAGAGTCTTCGCGTTGACCAACAGCCGGTCGACCTGATCACTGCGGTCACCGAGGATGGTGGCCACCTGGTTGGCCTGGGCCAGCAGGTGCTTGACCTCCTCGTCGCGCTTTCCGATCGTGTCGGAGAATTTGGCCACTCCGTCGAGCGCCGCGCTCAGGTGCGGGTAGGTCTGATCGACGGTTTCGGAGAGCACGTGCAGCGACTGCTTGACGGTGTCGATGTCCCAACCTTGCGCGGCCTTGGTGACGTCGAAGAAGGCGTCGTAGATCTGATAAGGGGTCGTGCTCTGGCCCAGCGGCAACGTCGCGCCGGGCCGTAACGGCTTGGTGCCCAGCGCCTCGACGTCGAGAATCTTCTTACCCAGGATGGTGTCGGTCTTGATCGCCAGCCGACTCTCGGTACCGATGGTGTTGGTGCCGATCGAGAACTTGAGCAGGATGTGGTCGCCGTCGATCTTGAGGCCTTCCACCTTTCCGACGTCCATCCCCGCGATCCGCACCTTGTCACCGGTGTTGATGCCACCCGAGTCCGTGAACTGGCCGTAGTAGTTCGGCTTGGCGAAAATTATCGGAACGCTGGTGAAGCTTTGGCCGACGCCGATGACGAGCAGCGTCACCACGATGCCCATCAGGCCGATGCGCATCCGGTTGGGCGGTTCCAGCGTTCTCATTGCGGCGTGCACCTACCCGTCGGCTGCTGGAAGAGCCGGACCGTGCGGACGGGGCCGCCGGCCTGCAGGCCGTTGATCTTCAGCGTGATGTCGCAGGCGTAGAAGTTCACGAAGTCCCCGTAGGACCCGATGGCGCGCCCGATCATGTTCAGCGCTGCCGGCACCTTCTTCAGGTAGTCCTGCAACTGGTCGCGCTGATCGATGAGCGGCTGCTGAACCGAGTCCAGGTAGTTGATGGATTTATGCAACAGGCCGCGGTCCTCGGCCAGCAGGTCGGCGACCGTTCCGGCGGCGTTGCTGATGTGGGCGGTCCCGCCCGCGAGCTGATCGCCGTGATCCTTCAGGCCGGTGATCAGGACCTCGAGGTTGTTGACCGTCTGGTCGAATTGCTGCCGGTGCCGAACCGTGGTGTCCAGCACGATGTTCAGGTTCTTGATCACCTCGCCGATCGCCTGGTCCCGCTCGCCGAGTTGGTTCGTCAGCTGGGCGGTCTGATCGAGGATGTCGTTGATGGTGCCGCCCTGGCCTTGGAACACGGTGACCAGCGCCGTGGCGATGGTGTTGACCTTCTGCGGGTCCAGCGCGCGGAACAGCGGTTTGAATCCACCGATGAGGGCGTCGAGGTCAAGCGCCGGCGACGTTCTCGCCACGGGGATGAACCCGCCCGGCGGCAGGACCCGGTCGGCGCCGTCACCTTCGCCGCGCTTGAGCTCGAGGTAGCGGTTGCCGATCAGGTCGAGGTAGCGGATCTGCGCGCTCGTCGACTGGTACAACGGAATCGCGCGGTCGACATTGAAATCCACCCGTGCGCGCTTGCCGCCGTCGACGAGCTGGATCGAATCGACCTTGCCGACCTCGACACCCGAGGCGCGGACGAACTGACCCGCCCGCAGGCCGCTGACGTTGGTGAATTCCGCCGAATAAGAGTAGGTACTGTCGAAGCGCATCTGCCCGAACACCACGATGATCATCACAGTGAAGAGCAGCAGCACCACCGAGAAGATGCTGAGTTTGGCGATGGTCCCGGAGATTTTCATGGGTTGATCGTGTTATCCCCTACTTGGCGGCCCCAGACGTACTCGATCGCGTACGGCGATCCGGTGTCGAGGTGGTTGTACGGCGCGATGCTGTTGCCGCTGTCCATCACCAACTCCGGTGCGGGCCACAGGTCGTGCGTCAACGGCTGCCAGCAGCCCGGCGCACCGCCCGGGCCGCCGCGGGCGTTCACGCGCGGCAGGTTCTCCGGGTACGTGTAGGGGTTCGGCGCACCGCCGACCAGCCCGGCGAGCCCGCCGAGCCCCAACGTCAGCGCGGCGACGGCCACCAGCGACAGGGGGTTCGCCACCAGTCCCAACCCCGACAGCGCCTGGGTGTGGCTGTTGAGTGAGTAGCCGTTGCCACCGAGGAACGCGGCCGCCTTGGGCTCGATGTCGTGGTAGTTACGCAGCGTGCAGAAGAGCTCGGGGCTGTAGGTGTCCAGCAACTGGGCCGTGGGCACCAGGTCTTCCGCTCCCCGGGCCAGATACGGGCCACCGCGCTCGAAGATGTCCGCGCCGCTGTTGCCGAACCCGACCGCCGACAGCAGCGCCTGATCCAGATCCTTCTGCTGCGCGTTGATCGTGCGCGCCGTGACCACCGAATTGTTCAGGAAGTCAATCAGATCCGGCGAGGCGTTGGCGTAGGTGTCGCCCAGCGCCGCCAGCTGCGCGATGTCGCGCTTGGCCTGCGGCAGCTGCGGGTTCACATCGTCCAGGATCGCGTTGGCGTTGACCACCGACTGGCCGAACTTGTCGCCGAGGCCCGCCAGCGATTGCGCCGCCGCGCTCAGCGTCAAATTCAGCTTGACCGGATCGACTTTCTGCGCGATCGAGGTGATGGTCTCGAACAGCGTGTTGATCTCGGTGGTGACCGAACGGGCGTCGATCACGGTGTGCGTGTTGATCTTCTGCGCGGACGGATGTTGTGGCGTCGTCAACGACACGTACTTGCCACCGAAGACCGTCGTCGCCTTCACGTCGGCGTTGACGTTCGCCGGGATCAGCTTCAGGTACCGCGGATACACCTCAAGGGTGAACCGGGCCGCGGGCTTACCGTCGCGCACGGTCTCCGAGATCTTGCCGACCCGGCCGATCTCCACGCCGTTATAGGTCACCTTCGAGCCCGGGTCCATGACGAGCCCGGCCCGCGACGCCAGCATCGTCAGCTCGGTCTTGGAGGTGAAGTCGCCCCGGAACTGCCCGTAGACGAGAACCAGGGCGACTGCGGCGACGACGATCGATGCCACGCCGATCAGCTTGTACGGCGGCCTGCGCGGGGCGTTGACTTTTACCGGCGATGTCATGGCGGCTACACCGTTAGCGCGAAGTTGGGGTTGACGCCGTACAGCGCCAACGCGGCCGCCAACACGACAACCTGAACCGACACCAGCGAGAAACGCATCGACCGGCCGACGGCCTC
>NZ_JAFAUS010000055.1 GCF_019243155.1 Mycobacterium sp. | reverse complement strand
GTCCAGCAGCTGCGTGACGTTACGGTGCGGCACCGCAACACCTTTGGGCGTCCCGGTGGTCCCCGAGGTGTAGATGATGTAAGCGATGTCATCGGCGGCCGGTGCCGGCAACGCGGTGTCGGGCTGAGTGCTTATCGCCGGATCATCGATGTCGATGACCGGCAGCGCCATGCCGTCCAGCCGGGACCGCACGTCGGCGGTGGTGACCACCGCGATCGGCGCCGAATCACCCAGCACGAACTCCATCCGCGCCCTCGGCACCGTCGGGTCCACCGGCACATACGCCGCACCGCTCTTCAACACCGCCAGGATCGCCACCACCGCCTCGGGCGTACGCGGAAGCAACAGCCCCACCCGCGCCCCCGGGCCCGCACCGTGAGAAATCAGCAAGTGCGCCAAGCGACTAGCGGAATCATCTACCTCGCGGTAAGTCCACGACCGATCCCCATAGCCGATTGCCACAGCCTCTGGGGCGCGGACCACCTGAGCGGCGAACAATTCAGGGATGGAGACCGCGGACATCTCCGGCTCGGCCAGCATCGCCCGGTTGCCCCACTTGTCGAGGCGGTCGTGCTCACCTGGGTCGAGTAGATCGATCGACGACACCCGCCTTACGGGATCGGCGATCATTGCTACCAGGACCCTCTGCAGCCGGTCGATCAGCGCGTCAATGCCGGCACGGTCAAATGCATCCGAGTCGAATTCGACGCGCAGTCTCAGTAGGTGGCCCGGCGTCGCCACTACTGAGAGTGGGTAATGGTTGAATTCGCGGCTGTCGAACGCGGTAATCGTCAGGTCCTGGGCGCCCAGCAGGGCGTCGGCGTCGATCGGATAGTTCTCGTACACGAAGAGCGTGTCGAACAGCTGATCGTGACCGGTGACGCGGTGAATCTCGGGCAGAGGCAGGTGCTCGTACTCGAGGGTGTCGTTGTGGACGCGCTGCAACTGCTCCAGCAGATCCGCGACAGTGGTCCTGATGGTGGTGTCGGCACGCACCGGCACCGTGTTGATCAGCAGGCCCACAATCGATTCCGAGCCCGCCAACTCCGTCGGCCGACCCGAGACCGCGGTTCCGAACGCCACATCGTGCTGGCCGGTCAGCCACATCAGCAGCTGCGCCCAGGCGCCCTGCAGCACGGTGCTCACAGTCGTGTGGCAGGTGCGGGCCAGCTCGGTCAGACCCGCGGTGGTCTCGGCGGACACCTGGAAGAACGCGACATCGCGTCGCCCTACCTGGCCAGGCTTGCCCACCAGTGTCGGAATCTCGAAACTCGCCATCACGCCGCGCCAAACCCCTTGTGCGACAACGCGATCCTGCCTATCGAGCCAGGTGACAAAGCTGCGGTACGACGGCGCCGCGGGCAGCCGTTCGCCGTAGTAGCTGCCGAACATCTCCTTCATTAGGATCGGCAGCGACCAGCCGTCCGCCACGATGTGGTGAATGGTAAGCACCAACCGGTGCCGGTCTTCTGCGGTGCGAATCAACGCCACCCGAAACGTCGGCTTGCTAGCAAGGTCGCACACCGCGGCGCGCTCGGCCGCACATAGTCGCTCAATCTGCTGATCGGCGTCGCCGCCAACGGGCTCCAATTCAACTTCCTGCCAACCGATTACCGGGTTGGCCGGGATTACCTGCACCGGCTCACCGAAGTCTTCGCAGAACCGGGCCACCAGGTTTGGATGCCGATTGACGACCGTCTGCACAGCCTCGCGCAGTCGATGCACATCGAGGGCGCCGTTGATCGCGACACCGAGCTGCACGGTGTACAGGTCGTCCAAACCCGGCGCGAAGCTCGTGTGGAACAGCAGACCCTGCTGCACCGGGGTCAGCGGCAGCACGTCCACGACGTCGCCCTTCGAGCAGAGTTCGTCGATCTGCTGCCGGCTGAGCTGGGCCGGGGCGATGTCGGACGGAGTGAGCCCGCCCCCACCGGCTTTCACGTGCGCGCAGATCCCGGCCAGAGCCTCAAACCACAACTGGCTCAGCCGGCTGACCTGCTCGACATTCAGCGCTGAAGGCGCCCAGGTCCAGTTGGCCTGTAGATGCGGCCCGGTCTCCGTGTCTATGGTGCCGGCATTGAGCTCCACGGTGTGCGCCAACGGCAGGGGCACGGCGGCAGCCACACCCGCAAACGACAGACTGTCCTCGTTGATCCGCCACAGCTCGCCGGGCAGGTCGGCGCCCGCACTGAGACGACCCAGGTAGTTGAACCCGATCGTCGGGTCCGGCCCGCCCAGGTCCGTCTCGGCGTTGAGGTAGCGCAGCAGGCCGTAGGTCAGGCCGTCGGGCAAGGCGCGCAGCTGCTCCTTGGCGTCCTTGATCAGAGCACCCAATGTGGCCTCACCCGCGACCACCTGCGCCCACGGCCGGCCACTGACCGTCAACGCGACCGGGTACTTGGCGGTGAACCAGCCCACCGTGCGCGACAAGTCCACATCGGGAGCCAGCTCTTCGTGGCGCCCATGTCCCTCGACGTCGATTCCGATCGGCACACCCGCGGCGGTGCCGAGAAACTCCGCGAACGCCAAACCGAATGCAACCAGCAGGATGTCGCCGACACCGGCGTGAAACGCGGCCGGCACCTCGCCCAGCAGCTGGCGGGTGGTCCCAACATCCAGCGATACCGACAACTGGCCGGCGGATTGATAGGTGTCCGCGTCGGGTTGCACCGCCGGCAGCGCAGCCGGTATTGCCGCCACCTGTCGCCAGGTCTCGGCGTGCGCCACTACCTCGTCGCGGCGCGCATGCCCGGCCAGCAGCTCCGACCACCGCGCAAACGACGTCCCGCCCGTCGGCAATGCCACCGGCTGCCCATTGTGATGCTGGGCCCAGGCAATGTTGATGTCCACCAACAAGATTCGCCACGACACCCCGTCTACAGCCAGGTGATGAACGATCAATGCCAGCTGGCCGGCGGACGTCGCCCATATCGCGCTCAGCATCAGACCTGCCGCCGGATTCAACCTCGACCGGGCACGCACCAGCGCCTCATCCGACAGCACATCGACGGTATGCAGGCATGCGCGCGCATCCACCGACCCGGCTTCGGGTGCCTCGAGCGACCAGCCGCCGGCGCCGTCATCGTCGACGCGCAGCCGCAAAGTGGCATGGCGATCGAGCAACGCTTGCAGGACGACCGCCACGTCGGCCTTGGTCACGCCGGCCGGGGCGCCGACCACCACGGTCTGGTTGAACTCGTCGATCGGGCCATCGACGCGGTGCAGCGAGCGGATGATCGGGGTGGCCACCACCGGTCCGACCCCCTCGTCGATGACGCGGGCCTCGTCATCGGCCACCGTCGCGACCCGGGCAAGGCGCCCCACCGTCTGTTCGACGAAAATGTCACGCGGACGGCACATTACGCCGGCCGCCCGTGCGCGGGCCACCACCTGCATCGACATGATGCTGTCGCCGCCGAGGTCGAAGAACGAGTCATCGGCCCCGACGCGCTCGATCCCGAGTACTTGGGCGAAAATGTCGGCCAGGATTTTCTCGACCGCGTCGGCCGGGGCCCGGTACTCACCGGCGGTGAATTCGGGTGCGGGCAAGGCGCGCTTGTCAAGTTTTCCGTTGACCGTCAACGGAATCGCCGGCAGCACCACCACCGCGGCGGGGACCATGTAGGCGGGGAGCCGATCAGCCAGCGCCGCGCGGATCTCGGCTGGGTCGGCGGTACCGGTGATGTAACCCACCAACCGCTTGGTGCCGGGACGGTCCTCGCGGGCGACGACCGCCGCCTGGTCCACCCCATCCAGCGCAGCCAGGGCTACCTGGATTTCACCGAGTTCGACGCGGTACCCGCGGATCTTGACCTGCTCGTCGGCGCGGCCCAAATGCCGCAGCTGCCCGTCCGCACCCCAGCACACCAGGTCGCCGGTGCGATACATGCGTATCCCGGGCTCACCAAACGGGCATGCGACAAACCGCGACGCGGTCAAACCAGCACGCCGCACGTATCCGAGGCCCACACCGCGCCCGGCCAGGTACAGATCACCGACCACCCCTGCCGGCACCGGCTGCAGCCACTTGTCCAGCACGAACATTGCCGCTCCGGGTATCGGCGACCCAATCGGCACCAGACCCTGCCCCGGCGTCAGCGGCGTACTCATCGACGCACACACCGTGGCCTCGGTAGGGCCGTAGGCATTGATCATCACCCGGCCGGGTGCCGCCCACCGATCCACCACGTCGGTCGGGCAGGCCTCACCGCCCACCACCAACGCCGTCGACTCCAGCCCCTCCGGTGAAAGCAGCGCCACTGACGACGGAATCTGAGTCAGCACGCTGACCTTCTCCGCGACCAGCAACGCGTGCAGATCGTCCGGGGAGCCGGCCACCGACTCGGGCACCACCAGCAGTCGCCTACCCCGCAGCAGCGCACCCCAGATATCCCACACCGATAAGTCGAAGGCCGAGGAGTAGCACTGCGCCCACACCCCGCCTGGCGGCAGGCGCTCGTCGAGCGCATCGATCAGCCACGTGACGTTATGGTGTGTGATGGCTACGCCTTTGGGTGTCCCGGTGGTCCCCGAGGTGTAGATGATGTACGCGACGTTGTCGGGGGCCGGTGTTGGGAGTGGGGTGCTGGGTTGGGTCTTGATGGCGGGATCGTGAGCATCGACGACCAGGAGGTCGGAAGCGTGGAGCCGTGAACGCAGCTCGGCCGTGGTGATCACCGCACTCGGAGCGGCATCGGCGAGCACGAACTCCATCCGCGCCGACGAGTGCGCCGGGTCGACCGGCACGTAAGCCGCCCCGGTTTTGAGCACCGCCAGCATCGCCACGATCGCGTCGGCGCAGCGGGGAAACACCAGCGCCACACACTGCCCCGGGCCAATCCCGTGTCCGGCCAGAAGATGCGCCAACCGGTTCGCGGCTTCGTCGAGTCCCCGATACGTCATGGCTTGGTCAGCAAACGTCACCGCTGCCGCCTCAGGGGTGCGCTCGGCATGCTCGGTGAACGCCATCGGAATCGACACCGGCGCGGTTACCGGCTGGGCTAACACGGCGCGGTGCGACCACCCATCAAGCCGGGCGTTCTCATCCTTATCGAGGAGTTCGATCGAGGAGATCGGCCGCTGAGGATCGGCAGTCATTTCCACCAGCACCTGCTGCAGACGTCCCGCCAGGTAGGAGACGTCAAAGCTCGCGAACGGCTGTCCGTGGCCCGCCGTGCTGAGGAACAACTGGTCACTCGACCCAATGAAGAAGAGCCCGAAGTGATCGGCGGGGCCGTTGTTGGTGTATGTCGCGGTTGCCGGAGCGCCACCGAGAGTCAGGGTGAGTCGGGACGGGATGAAATTGATGCCCACCCTATTCGCTGCCTGTGCCAGGTTGAGAGAGCCGCCTTCGCCGTCGAGCTGGTGCACCGGAAATCGCTGATGCTTCAACAATTCCCGTATCTTTGTGTCGACGTGCTGACAGAAATGGGCGACCGTTGTTTCCGGTGACGTCTGCAAGACCAGCGGCACAACTCCGGCGAGCATCCCCGGGAGCGTCTTCGACTCCGGACGCACCCGCCGGCTGACTGGGAAATCCAGCGCCACCTCTGAACCGCTTCCCGACCATGCATGCACCAATAGCGCGCACGCCGCGGTGGTCACCGAATAGCGACGGATGCGCAGCTTTTTGGACAGTTGATGCATGCGGCCGACGGCGAAAGCATCCAACTCAACTGACACCGGCGGCCCACCGGGGTCTTGGTCGACCGTGGTGTTGGGCAGTTGATAATCCTGTCCGCCTTCCGGCGGCAGGTTCTTAATCCAGTACGCTTCGTCTTCCAGATAATCGGTGGACGCTTCGTATCCCAACTCGAGATCAACCAAGTCCCGCGCCGAGCCGAAATAGGCGTCAGGAACAGGCGTTTCAGCAGCGATTGCCGAATAGACGGTTGCCACCCGCCGCGACATCAGCGCCATGCCCAAGCCGTCTAGAACAATGTGGTGGCAGCAGCCGAACAAATAGAATTCCTCGGCCTGCGTCTGGAACAGCGCGAATTTGAGTAACTGGCCGCTCAACGCCATTGGCGTCCGCTGGATGCAGGAGGCCCTCCGGTGGACTTCCCGGACGGGATCGGGTGAGCCGACCAGGTCATCGAACTCGAGCTCGACATGCGCGTCATTGATCGGCTTCTGTATCACCTGGCCATCAATCTCGAAGAACGAAACTCTGCTCGGTTCGGCCTCCGCGACCGTTTGGCGGATCGCCCGCTCGAGGACATCACGGTCTATCGTGCCCTCGATTTTTATCAACAGACCGAGCTGCCACTCCGTACCGGCATAGCCCGATTCCTGCGCGAGCCAGATGTCTAACTGTCCGCGTGTCAGCGGTAGCGCCAGGCCATCACGTCCCACCGACTCCCCCAAAGCTCACTCATCACGCTCGTACCCCCGGTGATTACCGATCAAAACCCATCAACCGCCCGTCGCGCAGGCTGTTCGGCCGAATGTCCGGCCAATTCCTCTCCGACATCCCCGTAGGAGCACTCGCTGCCGAGCTGGATCATCGGCGAACGTCGGCGACAGGCCATGTTGCCCTTCACCGTTCACCGAAACGAAAGCTGCTGTACCAGTCGGCATGAGCTCGCAGGGCTCGCACCGTTGCTTCGGGTGTGCCGTGAAGAACATCGGCTCCTTTGGCTGAGGCCCTCCGGCAGCCCGCTCCGATATTCGAACTCGACTGGTGAGCAAGCGAATTGAGACCGAGATCGAAGCACGAACCGGTTCCGGAGGAGAGTTTCCTGACGCCGAACGAGCTGGTGATCGACTGGAGATGCGGGCGCGCGACATGTCCGCAGCGCTGATCGCGAACGAGCGCAGCCCGCGCCCCCGCGAACCTTGCCCCGGCCGGGCTGGGGCCGAATAAAGCCATGCGATCCACGCTGCTTTGAAGGCACTCGGCGGCCGTCTACAACCACCATGGCGAACTGGCCCCAGTGCTGCTCGATCGGATCGACAGCTTGTTTGAGCAAACGGGCACCCTGCCGCCCGCGTCGGCGTTAAGCTCATCTTGAGATGGAGGGGATTTACTGCCAGCGATGCGCCTGATCTCGGGCGATCAATGTAAGCGCAGTTGGCGGTAGGACGCGGGAATCGAGTTTTGCCGTGGGGGAGATGTGTCGATGACACGACGATCGGACTATGTATTCACTGAACTGGGCCATCACACTGACGCCTGGGTCACGGTAATACAACGGTACCTTGATTTTCTTGTCCAGGGCGACGGCCGAAAAGCTCATTGTCCATTCACCGAGACGATGCTGGAAAAGCGCCAGTTCTTCTATGATACAAGCGACCTGCTCCTGGACGAGGAAGAATTTTTCCGGACGATAGCAGAGCTGCGTGAATTTCACGCTAGGCAGCCGGACCGTTATCTGGTCGTCGGGGTCGCATATCAGAATGAAGAAAATTTCTCTGAAGCAATCGCCACCGAAGGCGAAGTGTGGCGGCAGAAAATGAGACTTGAGCTCATAGCCGCCGGCCTGACGATCGCTTGGACTCATCCGAAAAATCCAATCGGCACCCATACGGATCGCAATAAACCTGCCGAACCTCTCTGGGTAAGCGATATCCCGCTCCTCATGCTCCGAAACCTCGACAAGGGCGACGAGCCATTCATGCTGAGCGCCAGCTCCAAGAGAGCGTTTGTGCTGGGCATGAGGTATCACGAAACAATACCCATTGCGATACGTCCTGCTCCGGTGAGCCCGCAGCTGGAACCGCACTACAAGCTGAACGTTCTGGCGAATCTCATGAGTCATGTTCGGCTTTCTTCCGTCAGATCGGTCTCGGCCGATTTGGGCGGAAAACTTATGACGGTATTGAAAAGCGGAAAAACTTGCGCGCATGCGTGGAGCCCCGAACTCGCGGTATCGGAAGCCGTATGAAAAGGCCGACTTTCGATCCCCTACCTTTTGACTAGCAGAAAGTCCGAGTCACCCGAAGCTAAGAACTTGAGGCCAGGAAAGCTAATAACTTTAACTACCGGAGGGCGCACCAGAGAGCAACGATGTGGAAGTCCAAGTGAACGCTGCTTTCCGACGAGGAACCCTGCAATATCTACCCTGGTAACCATCTCAGGCTAGGCACTCGACTAAGACTGCGCTGCAAGTAGGTTGAGAGCGCGTCTAACGGAAACCGCGTAAAAGGCCATCCTCAACGGCCGGACCACTCTGGCCGAAACTAACCGACGCCGAAGTCACAGCCGCAGTTAATCGGGCAGCGCCCGCTGCCCGCTTAATTGAGTCGCACGCTGCGTTGCTAACAAACCTACATGTGAAATCGACAAAGAGTTGTCACTCAAATATGTATTACAAGCAAAGTCGAAACAAGGGTGGTACCAAATGGCTTTTTATGCCGTGCCTCGGCCTCGGGTTCCTAGCCGGGGGCTGTGGTGACAACAGTCGAGATGCCTGGCGCCGACGAGCGAAAATCACTCGACACTGCAGAGTTGGCTGCAATCCCGCGAGGCTTCCCCCCTCCCAGGTTCGCGCGGCCGAGCATTGCCCTGCCGACCGTGCTGGTCTGGCTGGGCTCGTTTGTCGCGTGGTGGACGGCGACGGCAGCGGTTCTCTACGGAGTGAGTCGCTGGTGGCTGGTGGTCACCATCGTCGTCCAAAGTCTCGTAACGTTTTCCATGTTCACCGTGTTACACGAATCGATTCACCACACTGTCGGTCGGCCAAATTGGGTTAACCAGGTTTTCGGCCGCTTGTCGATGCCGTTCGTCTCGTTGTTCGGCACATTTCCTATGCTCGCCTATACGCATCTCGCGCACCATCGCAACACCAACGAGAGTATCTACGACGATCCGGACGCATGGAGCATCACAGGCCCGCGATGGCAACTGCCGTTGCGCTGGTTGACGATCGATGCCTGGTACTGCCGCTTTTACCTAGTGCGCCTGCATCGCCGCCCGCGCAAGGAGGTCCTGGGGTTCGCGGTCCACCTCTCGATGGCCCTTGCCTTCGTGACGACCATGCTGATTCTCGGCCACGGGCCAGAGTTGGTGCTCATCTATTTCATCCCGCAGCGGCTCGGCATGGGCCTTCTCGCGTGGTGGTTTGACTGGCTGCCTCATCACGACCTTGTCACCATAAAGACCAATCGATTTCGGGTCACGCGAGTTCGGGTCGGCTGGGAGCGCGTTCTGTGTCTGTTGTTGATGTATCAGAACTATCACCTGGTCCATCACATCCATGCTGCGATCCCGTTTTATCTATACGTCAAGGCATGGCGGTCCGCAGAAGCTGACTATCTGGACCGAAACGTGCCGATCACCACTGCGTGGGGGCAGGAAATGACTCCCACGGAGTACCGCGCATGGCGGGAGGTCACGTCGCTGCGGGATCGGTGCGGATCGCGGTCAACGCACCGCCTGGATCGGTGGGTATTCGGCCGGCGGCGGCCAGGGTCTGTTTGCCGTCCATGATCGTGATGGCGCATCATCGGTGAGCGGCGGCACGAATTGCGTGATGCCCGAACCGGTTTGAGTCTCGAGGTAGTGGTTGACGGCACCGCGGCGACGCCGGGCGAAACAGGTCACCACCATCGGATGGGCCTGTTCAGAAGGCAACACATCATGTACCATTTGGTACATGCTCACTAAGGACAGTATCGAGATCGACGCGCCGCCGCAGCTAGTGTGGGACGTCTTCAGCAATGTCGAGGGCTGGCCCGAGTGGACTGCCTCGGTGACATCGCTTGCCGGACTGGATGGTTCGACGCTGGCCCTCGGCAGGCGATTCGCGATCAAGCAACCCGGCATGCAGAAGCTGAAATGGCAGGTCACCGAGATCGATCCGGGCTCGTCATGGACCTGGGTGCAGCGCTCCCCCGGCGTGAACGTCGTCGCGCGCCACTATGTGACCCCTCAACCCGGCGGCCGCACTCTGGTGCGCCAGGAATTGGACCAGGGCGGTTGGCTCGGCGCGCTCGTCGGCAAGATGATGGTCAAGAAGTCGAAGCGCTTCCTCGAGCTGGAGGCCAGAGGCCTCAAGGCCCGGTCTGAGCAGCTCAGCCGCGCCGACGGGGCACACTCCTGACTGACTCGCAACGGCGTCGGGAGTTGCTCGACGCCCTGATCGAGGAGTTCGCGGCCGGGGGCATCGGCGACCGCTCGCTGCGCGACGTGGCGGCGGCTGTTGGCACCAGCCATCGAATGTTGTTGCATCACTTCGGGTCCCGTGAGGACCTACTCTTGGCCGTCGTCGAGGAGGTCGAGCGGCGCCAGATGGGGCTGCTGACCGAGCTGCCGAAGAATCCGGCCGACAGCTTCGCCGCGATGTGGGACGACCTGCGCCGGCCCGAGCTTCGCCGGCTGGAACGGCTCTTCTTCGAGTGCTATGCCCGCGCCGCCCAGGGCGAGAAGCCGTTTGCCCGGATGGTGCCCGGCGCCGTCGACGGCTGGCTTGCCGAGGTCGAAACTGTCGCCGGCGGCCCGATCGACCGGGCTAAGGTGCGGCTCGGACTGGCCATCGCGCGTGGCCTGCTGCTCGACCTCGTGGCCACCGATGACGAGACCGGCGTCAACGCGGCGGCGAAGGTCTTCACCGACCTCTTGCGGGCCGCCGATGGTAGCGAAAAGGGTTAGGACGCAGCCGCTTTGATGCGACCGGTGCGCGCACCGGTGCCGACGCCGTAGAACTGGTACTCCGACGGTTTGACCGAACGGGTTGCACGCCAGTACTCCCACGTGTAGCCGCCCCACAGCACGGTGTTCTTGCCATGCTCGTCCAGGTACCAGCTGCTGCAGCCGCCGCTGTTCCACACCGACGGGCCCAGCCTGCGCTGCAACTCGTCGTTGAACTTGTCCTGCGCGGCGCGAGTCGGGGCCAACGCCTGGGCGTCCAACCGGTCGCACTTCTCGATCGCGTCGGCAACGTAGCGGATCTGGGATTCGATCATGAACACCACCGAGTTGTGTCCCAGCCCGGTGTTGGGTCCCAGCAGGAAGAACAGGTTGGGCACGTCGGCGATGGTGATGCCGCGGTGGGCCCCGATGCCCTCGCGGTTCCACCGGTCCACCAGGTCCTCGCCCTTCTGTCCCTTGATCTGGACGTAGGTGTAGGAGTCGGTGACGTGAAAGCCGGTACCGAACACGATCACATCGACCGGCCGCTCGGTGCCGTCGGCGGTGACGATCCCGGTGGGGGTGATGCGCGCGATGCCGTCGGTGATCACTTCGGTCTTCGGGTCTGCCACCGCGCCGTAATAGGTGGAGGAGTTAAGGATTCGCTTGCAGCCGATGCGATACTTCGGGGTCAGCTTGCGACGCAGTTCCCGGTCCTTGACCGAGCGGCGGATGTTGTACTTCGCGTAGGCCTCGATGAATTTCAGCGCGTTCGGCCGCTTGGTCATGCCGAACGCCAGCGCCTCCTGACCCCAGTAGATCGCGAGGCGCACCAGCGCGCGCAGCCCGGGGACGTTCGCCATGGCGCGACGCAGCGCCACCGGGAGCTCGGGGTTGGAGCGCGGCACCACCCACGGCGGCGTGCGCTGGTAGAGCTGAAGCTCGGCGACCTGCCCGACGATCTCGGGAACGATCTGAATGGCGCTCGCGCCGGTTCCGATCATCGCCACGCGCTTGCCGGTGAGGTCGACGGTGTGGTCCCACTCCGCGGAATGGAAAGCGGGGCCCTGGAATTCGTCACGGCCCTCGATGTCGGGGGTGGACGGGATGTGGAGGGCGCCCGCGCCCGAGATCAGAAACTGCGCGACGTATTCGCGGCCGTCGGCGGTGAACACATGCCAGCGGTGCTCGGCGTCGTCCCAATGGGCACGATCGACAAGCGAATTGAATACGATGTAGCGGCGCAGCCCGTACTTTTCGGTGACTCCCTTGAGGTAGTCCCAGATCTCGGGCTGATAGGAGAACGGGTTCTTCCAGTCCGGTTTGGGCTCGAACGAAAACGAGTAGAGGTGCGACGGAATGTCGCAGGCGCAGCCCGGGTAACTGTTGTCCCGCCAGGTGCCGCCGACGTCGCCGGCCTTCTCCAGGATGACGAAGTCCACGCCCTTCCTCTGCAGCGCGATCGCCATGCCCAGACCGGAGAATCCGGTGCCGATGATAAGGGCCCGGGTGTGTACCGGCTGCTGCGCGGTGGCTTCGGGCTGAGTGATAGCAGTGGTCATCGTGGTCTTCCTACTCAAGGCCGGTGTCGGGCGGCGTAGCCGACGCACCTTCAGCCGTTGACGCCGAGCTGACGCGAATACCCAGTACCCAGGGTATCGGTTGGGACGAGTGTTATCGACAGCTGGGGCGATGTCAACGCGGTCGCGTTAGCTGGCAGCGGGATTGCTCGGCATCACGTTGTGAATCGGCTGGTCGGGGTCCATGGTGATGCCCAGGGCCTCGGCGGTGCCGACGAGGACCCCCATCATGATCGTCGTCAGGTGGTTGACGAACTGGTCGCGCGGCATGCGGCGGGGACTGTCGGGTTCGGGGCCCAACCACCATTCGGTGGCCGAGGCCGCCGATCCGAAGGCCGCGTGACCGGCGAGTTCGATCGCCGCGTGGTCCAGCTCCATCTCGCGCAGTTCCTGGTCGAACAGGTCGGCCATCGCCAGGGTGATCCCGCGGCCTTCGTTGAGGATCTCCGGGGTGGCTGACGAACGGCCCTCGATGAACACCCGCAGCACGTTGGGATGCTGGTCGACGAGGTTGACGTACTCCGCGACGCTGCGCCGGATCACCTCGCGCGCCGAGTCGGTACTCAGGTTGAGCGACGGGAAGATGGCCGCCCACAGCATGTCGCGTAGCCGCTCGCCGATCGCCTGGAACAGATCCGACTTGTCGTGAAAGTGCCGGTAGATCTTCGGTTTGGCGGTGCCGGCCTCTTCGGCGATTTCGCGCACGCTCAGCTCCGGACCGAGCCGGTCGATGGCCCGGAACGCGGCGTCGACGATTTCACCGCGAACCTTCTTGCGGTGCTCGCGCCAGCGTTCGCTGCGCGCGTCGACCTTGGCCCCAGGCTTGGCGCTGGGGTGGGGTCGAGTGGGCCGAGGCATTCTCACCACCTCAAGCACCTTACCCGGTCGCGGTCGCTGACCTGGGCGAACTGCGCGGACAGCGATCCGGCGCGCAGGCCTACAGCATGCAGGAGACGCAGCCTTCGACTTCGGTGCCCTCCAAAGCCATCTGGCGTAGCCGGATGTAGTAGAGCGTCTTGATCCCCTTGCGCCAGGCGTAGATCTGCGCCTTGTTCACCTCGCGGGTGGTGGCGGTGTCCTTGAAGAACAGCGTCAGCGAAAGCCCTTGGTCCACATGCTGGGTGGCCGCGGCATAGGTGTCGATGATCTTCTCGTACCCGATCTCGTACGCGTCCTGGTAGTACTCCAGGTTGTCGTTGGTGAGGTACGGCGCCGGGTAGTAGACGCGCCCGATCTTGCCTTCCTTGCGGATCTCGATCTTGCTCGCCACCGGGTGAATCGAGCTGGTCGAGTAGTTGATGTAGCTGATCGACCCCGTCGGCGGCACGGCCTGCAGGTTCTGGTTGTAGATGCCGTGCTGCTGCACCGACTCCTTGAGTCGCTGCCAATCCTCTTGCGTCGGAATGCGAATGCCCGCCTCGGCGAAGAGCTCCCTGATCCGCGGGGTGGCCGGCTCCCACGGCTGCTCGGTGTACTTGTCGAAGAACTCGCCCGACGCGTACTTCGACTTCTCGAAGCCGCCGAACTTGCTACCCCGCTCGATCGCGATGCGATTCGACGCGCGCAGCGCGTGGTAGAGCACGGTATAGAAGTAAATGTTGGTGAAGTCGACGCCTTCTTCGGAGCCGTACAGAATCCGCTCGCGTGCCAGGTAGCCGTGCAGGTTCATCTGGCCGAGGCCGATCGCGTGAGACTCGTTGTTGCCCTGCTCGATTGAGGGCACCGACCAGATGTGCGTCTGATCGCTCACCGCCGTCAGCGCCCGGATCGCCACCTCGATGGTCTGGGCGAAGTCCGGCGAATCCATCGTCTTGGCGATGTTCAGCGACCCCAGGTTGCACGAAATATCCTTGCCCACTTTGGCGTAGGACAAGTCTTCGTTGAAGACCGACGGCGTGGACACCTGCAGGATCTCCGAGCACAGGTTGGAGTGGGTGATCTTTCCGTCGATCGGGTTGGCCCGGTTCACCGTGTCCTCGAACATGATGTAGGGGTAGCCCGACTCGAACTGCAGCTCCGCGAGCGTCTGGAAGAACTCGCGCGCCTTGATCTTCGTCTTGCGGATGCGCGCGTCGTCGACCATCTCGTAGTACTTCTCGGTCACCGAGATGTCGGCGAACGGCAGACCGTAGACCCGCTCGACGTCGTACGGCGAGAACAGGTACATGTCCTCGTTCTTTTTGGCCAGCTCGAAGGTGATGTCGGGAATCACCACACCCAGGCTCAGCGTCTTGATGCGGATCTTCTCGTCGGCGTTCTCGCGCTTGGTGTCGAGGAACCGGTAGATGTCCGGGTGGTGCGCGTGCAGGTACACCGCGCCCGCGCCCTGACGGGCTCCGAGCTGGTTGGCGTAGGAGAACGAGTCCTCGAGCAGCTTCATGATCGGGATGACACCCGAACTCTGGTTCTCGATGTTCTTGATCGGGGCGCCGTGCTCGCGAATGTTGCTGAGCAGCAACGCGACTCCCCCACCACGCTTGGACAGCTGCAGCGCCGAGTTGATGGAGCGACCGATCGACTCCATGTTGTCTTCAATGCGCAGCAGAAAACAGCTCACCGGCTCGCCGCGCTGCTTCTTGCCCGAGTTCAGAAACGTCGGGGTTGCCGGCTGGAAGCGGCCGTCAATGATCTCGTCGACGAGCTTCTCGGCCAGGATCGTGTCGCCGGCGGCCAGCGTCAGCGCGACCATGACCACGCGGTCCTCGAAGCGCTCCAGGTAGCGCTTCCCGTCGAACGTCTTCAGCGTGTAG
>NZ_JAFAUS010000017.1 GCF_019243155.1 Mycobacterium sp. | reverse complement strand
AGCAGCACCTCAGCAGGCTACTCCCAGCGTCGTCGTGCCGCGCTCGTCAGGGCTGTTCGTCCCAGAGCTTCGTCAGCAAGGACAAGATCTCCTCGCCGCGGCCCAGCCCGCCGAGGTGGCTTTCGCCGGGCAGCACGAACAATTCGGCGTCGGGCAGCAACTCCACGACGTGCTTGCCGTGGGCGAACGGGACGATGTGGTCGCTGTCGCCGTGCCACCAGCGGACCGGGACTTTGACCTCGTCAAGCCGGAATCCCCAGTCCTGGGTGAACAGGATGATGTCGTTGAAGGGGGCGGCCAGTTGCTTGCGGCTGCCGTTGAGCAGGTCGTCGAGGAACATCGCCCCGAACTCGGGCCGGGTGAGCAGGCGCCGGTCGCCTTCGGGGGAAATCGCCGCGTACAAAAACAAGGCGATGTTCGCGACCGGACGGATCGACCGGACCAGCAGGCTCGCGCCGAACCGCAACGGGTCGCCGCCCAGCTTCAGCAGCGGCGCCGCTCGCTTCCCCAGGTTCATCAGCCCACTGGTGACACCCTCGTCGCCGAGGAACGGCGCGACGCCGCCGAGGATCCCCGCCGCCACCACCCGGTCGGGCATCGCCGCGGCAGCCGCGAGCGCGTACGGGCCGCCGCCGGACAGGCCGATGACGGCCATCTTGTCGATGCCGAGAATGCCCGCGATCGTCCCCAGGTCATCGGCGAAGGCCCGGATGTTGGAGTACCGATGGGGCGACGACGAACCAATCCCGGGGCGGTCCAGGCCGATCAGCCGGATGCCGTGCTCTTTGGCGTAGAGCCGGGCCTCGGTGGGAATCTGGCGGCGGGCACCGGGTGTGCCGTGCAGCCAGAAGAACGCCCGGCCCTGCGGGTCACCGAACTCGGCGAAGCCGATCTGGCGGTCCTCGCCGACCGCGATGTTGCCCTCGAGTTTCGGGCGGGCGATGTCAAAAGCCATGCCCAGAGCTTTGCATGTGACCGGGGTTTTACAAAAAGCTCACGTCTTTGCTGTGGATGAATTCTGCCGGCGGCATCCGCGGGATACGGGCATACGCTTTTTGCATGCCATCGCGAAAGACTTACACCTCCTACAGCATCGCTTGCGCGCTCGTGTGGGCCGTGATTCTGGCCCTGGTTGCGGTCTGGTCCCCCGATCGCTTGCACACCTTTCTGTTGGTCGGTGCCGGCTGGCTGATCGGATGGATTTCGGCGACGATCGCCAGGTCGGTGTATCCGCCGCCAAGAAGGAATTACTGAAGCACCCGTTCGCCGATGACCCGCTGCTGGCGCAGGCCTGCCACCTCGTCGTCGGACAGGCCCAGGCCGCGCAGGATCTCGTCGTTGTGCTGGCCGAGCGTCGGCGCGGGTGTGCGGTGGTGACGAGTCGGCCCGGGGCTGATGCGAAATGGCCAGCCCGGATATCGGTGGGCTCCGCTGATCGGACGCTCGAACTCCTCGTAAAAGCCCCGCCCGTCGAGTTGGGGTATGTCATACATCTGGTCGCCGGTGATCACCCGCTCGGCCGGAATACCTTGCACCCGAAGGGTTTCCAGGATCGTGCCGGGTGACTGCGTGCGGGTCCAGCCGGCCACCAGCTCGTCGAACAAGTCGTGATCGACCGCGCCGTCGTCGGGCACGGACAGCGCTACCCAGACGTCGTCCTCGTTGGTCGGATACACCCCTTGCAGGTAGCCGCGGCGGCGATTGCCTTCCCGAGCCGCCACGACACCGTTCATCGAGTACTCGATCACGGGCTCGGCCGTCACGCACGCGGCGACCTCGATCTGCGCGACCTCGATCAACCGCCCCTGCCCGGTGCGGCGCCGGTGCTCGAGCGCGGCCAGCAGCGCGACGCCGGCGTGCACGCCCACGACGGGGTCGGCGGGTCCCTGCGGGTTGCACGGCGGCCCCTCGGCGTAGCCGGTGATCGCCGACATCCCCGCGGTCTGCTCGAAGTTCAACGCCCATCCGACGTAGTCGCGCCAGGGCCCCTGCAGGCCGAAGCCGGGCATCCGGACCGCAATGATGTCGGGCTTCAGCGCCACCAACGACTCGTAGTCGAGGCCGAACTGCTCGACCACTCGTGGCGAGAAGTTCTCCACGACGACGTCGGCCTGTGCGGCCAGCCGCCGGGCGATCGTCAGCCCGCGCTCCGAGGTGAGGTCGAGCGTGAGGTCGCGCTTGTTGAGGTTGGTGGCCTGCCACAGCGCGCTGCGCTCGTACCAGTCGTCGCCCTCGAAGGGGAACGCGCCCGAGTAGCGAAAGCCGTCGGGCCGCTGGATGGATTCCACCTTGACGATGTCGGCACCGAACGCACCCAGGTAACAGGTCAGGTAGGCGCCGGCCCAAAAGGTGCTCAGATCAAGCACTTTCAGTCCCTCGAAAGGATGGGACGTCCGATGCGATGCCGGGCCGGGTTGTGCCGCCGGGCCTTCGGTGAAGCGAAACGCCTTGCCGGGCCGTTGAAATCCCCCGCCATCGATGAAGAAACCCCGCTTGGCGTATTGCGGACACTCGACAATGGTGGCGCCGTCGTTGACCGGGGCGGCCGGTATGCGCAACGCCTGGCACAGTTCGACGATCTCCGCGACCGCTTGCTCGGCCAGCAACGGCTCTGCGCGAGAATAGAATTCGGCGCGCTCCGGGCCGCCCAGCATGACCGCGATCTGCTGCTCGCCGAACTCGGGCAGGCCGAGCATCGCGCATACGTCAAGCCAGTGCTGACCGGTCAGACAGTTGATCCCCACCCAGCCGTCGGCGGCGCGGATCACCCCCAGCATCGGGGCCGACCGAACGTTGGTGGGCAGGCCGAGACTGCGCATCCGTTTGGCCATCAGCATCGGATACGGCAGGGTCGACAGCAGCGACTCGAACTCGGAAACGTCGACTTCCCTGATACGGCCGGCCGGCTGCAGTCGCAGCGCGGTCAACGCGCCCAGCGCGCCATAGGCACCCGCGACGTATTCGGCGATGCGGCCGCCGACCTGCACCGGCGGGCGGTCGGGATCGCGGCGGCTGACCCAGCCCGATGCCGCCTGCACGGTCAGCGACGTGGCGGGCCGGTCCCGCCACGGGCCGGTCTGCCCGAAGTGAGAAATCCGGAGCAGCAACAGGTTTGGGTTGAGCTCGGCCAGGCTGTCGACGTCGAATCCCCAGCCGTCCAGCGTTCCGGGCGGAAAATTCTCGACGAGCAGGTGCGAATCCGCGATCAGTTCGCGGGCGTCGTCAAGCGTGCCAAAGCGCTTGCCGGCGTTGAGGTACTCGAACAGCCCGCCGCGCTGCGCGACTCCGCCGGGGAACGGACCCCACCGGCGCAGCGGGTCTCCGCCGGGCGGCTCGACCTTGGTGACCTCCGCCCCGAGGTCGACGAGAAGCTTTGTGGCGTAAGGGCCGGAGATCTCGCTTGCGATTTCGACGACGTGGAGCCCCGCGAGGGGTTCCGTCACGCGGGAACCCCGATGGCCATCGGTTCCATGTACTGATGCAGGCCGCCGACTCCACCGCCCTCGCGCCCGAATCCGCTCAACTTGAAGCCCCCGAACGGGGCACCACCTGGTCCGCACCCGTTGACCGCGATCTGTCCGGTGCGGATACGGCGCGCGACACCGACGGCCCGGTCGACGTCGCCACCCCACACCGCGCCGGACAGTCCGTACTTGGAGTTGTTCGCGATCGCGACCGCGTCGTCGTCGTCGCGGTAACGCAGCACCGTCAGCACCGGCCCGAAGACTTCCTCTTGCGCGATAGTGGAATTCGGCTCCACCTCGGTGAGGATGGTCGGTTCGAAGTAGTAGCCGACGTCCAGGCCGGCCGGACGAGCGCCCCCGGTCACCAGTTTGGCTCCGTCGTTGCGCGCCCCGGCGACGTGCGCCTCCACCCGCTCGCGCTGGGCCGCGCTGATCAGCGGACCCATCTGCGTCTCGGGGTCGGCCGGGTCGCCGACCTTGACCGCGCGGGCCAGCGCGACAAGCCGGTCGACGACGTCGTCGTGCAGCGAGTCGGGAAGCAGCAGCCGGCTGTGCAGGATGCAGGCCTGTCCGGCGTGCAGCGAGCAGCAGTCGAAAAGCATCTGCTGTAGCATCTCGTCGGTCACCACCGTGTCGTCCAGGATGATGCTGGCCGACTTGCCACCCAGCTCCAGCAGGATCCGCTTCATGGTGTCGCTAGCGGCCGACATAACCTGGCGGCCGACGAGCGAGCTGCCGGTGAAGCTGACCATGTCGATTCGCGGATCGGTGGTCAGCAGCTTGGCGGCCTCGACGCCGGATGGCGTGACGACGTTGACCACACCGGGCGGAATGTCGGTGTGTTCATCGATGATTCGCGCCAGCGCCAGCCCGGCGACCGGTGTCAGGGGCGAGGGCTTGAGCACGACGGTGTTGCCCGCGCCCAGCGCGTGATTGAGCTTCATGACGTTGAGGCAGTGCGGGAAGTTCCACGGCGTGAGGATCGACACGACGCCGAGCGGCTGATGTCGCAGCAGGGTGGTCCCCGCGCTGATCCCGCTCACCGCATCCTCGGTCAACTGCGTGGTGAGCTGGGCGGCGTACATGGACATGTATGCGGCGCCGTCGATTTGCATCACCCGCTCGTTGGCGATGCAGCCCCACTCGGCTTGGGACAGCGCGAAGAACTCGTCGGCGTGCTTCATCAACGCGTCGCCGAGCTGGCTGAGGCAACCGGCGCGGTCCTCGAGGCTCATCGAGGCCCACGGCCCGTCGTCGAACGCGCGCCGCGCGGCCGCGATCGCCTGGCCCACCTGCGCGACGCTGGCGTCGGGGGCGGTGGCGAAGGACTGCTCGGTGGCCGGCGAGACATCGTCGTAGCGACCATCCTCCGGCTCAACCCATCTACCGTCGATGTAGAGCTGATAGGCGTCGACAAGTGGTCCCGGGGGCTGTAGCTCGGCCATCTGCTTCCTCACCCGAACGTCGGTCATCTAGGGACACAGTGTTCACCCGTTCGAGACGGGCGTCAATCACCAATCGGGCGAATTGCCGCCTCCTTCAGCATGTTGTCTCCCTTATTGACATAGGCAGGCACCACAGAGTAGACACGGTTCGCAGGACAGATGACATCAATCTGTCGGATCGGCGATCTCGCCGATCTTCCCCAGGGAGGTTTGCCCGTGCAGACTACGTTTCCCCTGCACTCACCCGATTTCTACGCGGGCGACCCCTATCCCGCATACCGGGAGCTACGCGCGAAGGCCCCAGTCTGCTGGAACGACGTCACCAACTTCTGGGCGCTGCTCAAGTACGAGGACATCCGCTTCGTGTCGAGCAACCCGACGCTGTTCTCGTCGACCCAGGGCATCACCATCCCCGATCCCGCGATGCCGAGCCCGGTGCAGCCGGGAAGTCTGATCTTCACCGACCCGCCGCGGCACCGGCAGATGCGCAAGCTGATCAACGCGGGCTTCACCCGCCGGCGAGTGGCCGTGCTGGAGCCCAAGATCCGCGAGATCGTGCGCGGGATCCTCGACGCTATCGAGCCCGGGTCCGTGCACGAGTTCGCCGAGAAGATCGCCGCTCCCCTGCCGACCCGGATGATCGCCGAGCTCATCGGCGCACCACCCGACGACTGGGAGCAGTTCCGGGCGTGGTCGGACGCGGCCACCGGATCCGCCGACCCCGAGATCGAGCTTGACCCGCTGGTGGCGAGCGGACAGCTGTACGAGTACTTCCAGAAGTTGATCGCGGAAAGGCGCATCGAGCCGCGAGACGACCTGCTGTCGGTGCTGGCCGGCGCCGAGATCGACGGGATCTCGCTCACCGACGAAGACCTGCTGAACTTCGCGTTCCTGTTGCTGGTGGCCGGCAACGAGACCACCCGCAATCTGATCGCGCTGGGCACGTGCGCGTTGATCGCGCACCCCGACCAATGCCGGCTGCTGGTCGAGGATCCCGGACTGATCCCGGCCGCCGTGGAAGAGATGTTGCGCTGGAACAGCCCGGTGGTCCACATGGCGCGCACCGCGACCGCCGACATCGAGATTCGCGGCCAGCGGATCGCCAAGGGTGACGTGGTGGTGATGCTCTACGGCTCGGCCAACCGGGACGAGGACATCTTCGGCGCTGACTCGGAGGAGTTCAAGGTGACCCGGCATCCCAACCCGCACATCGGCTTCGGGTGCGGTGAACATTCCTGCGTCGGTGCGCAATTGGCCCGTCTGGAGGCATCCGTGCTGTTCGACGAACTGCTGCGCCGCTTTCCCAGGCTGGAACTGGTCGGGGACGTGGACCGGATGCGGGCCACCATGGTACCCGGAGTGAAGCGCATGCCGGTGCGCCTGTCGGGGGCCTGAGGAGATGGACTTGGAATACTCGCCCGAGCAGGAGCGGCTGCGCGCCGAGATCCGCGCCACGCTCGAGCAGGTGATGACGCCCGAACGCACCGCCGCGATCGACGAACGCATGGAGGGCGGCCCCGCGGTACGCGAATGCGTGCAGGCCTTGGCCGCGGCCAACCTGCTTGGCGTCGGGTGGCCCAAAGAATATGGTGGACAGGGCTTCTCGGCTGTCGAGCAGTTCATCTTCTCCGAAGAGGCGCGGCGGGTGAACGCGCCCATCCCGCTGGTGACGCTGAACACGGTCGGGCCGACGCTCATGCAGTGCGGCACCGAGGAGCAGAAGCGGCAGTTCCTGCCCGCGATCTTGTCCGGCAGCGTCGAATTCGCGATCGGCTATTCCGAGCCCGGCGCGGGAAGCGATCTGGCCTCGCTGCGCACCACGGCCGTGCGCGACGG
The DNA here is from genome assembly GCF_019243155.1 of Mycobacterium sp. Lineage (GTDB taxonomy): Bacteria > Actinomycetota > Actinomycetes > Mycobacteriales > Mycobacteriaceae > Mycobacterium. Next base: position 3,367 of record NZ_JAFAUS010000017.1, on the reverse strand, counting down.
TGACGACTACATCATCAACGGCCAGAAGATGTTCACCAGCGGCGCGGCCTACGCCGACTACATCTGGCTGGCCGCCCGCACCGACCCGAACGTGAAGAAGCACAAGGGCATTTCCATCTTCATCGTGCCCACTTCGTCGCCGGGCTTCTCCTGGCAGCCGCTGCACACCATGCCGGGCGTCTCCACCTTCTACTCCTTCTACGACGATGTCCGCGTGCCGGCCAGCGCTCTGGTGGGAGGGGAGAACCAAGGGTGGCAACTGATCACCACGCAGTTGAACTTCGAGCGCGCCGCCCTGGGCAATCTCGGCGCGCTCGAGCCGCTGTTCGACAAAACGCTGGACTGGGCCACCAGCACCGAGCTCGACGGTGGCCGCGTCATCGACCAGCCGTGGGTGCAGCTCGCGCTCGCCCGGGTCGAAGCGCAGGTCGCCGCCTACAAGCTGGTGAACCTGCGCGTCAACGCGGCGATGAGCAAGGGTGTGCTCAACATGGGCGAGGCCTCGGCAGCGAAGGTGTTCGGCACCGAGCTGACCCAGCAGGTCGCCCGCCAGCTGCTGGAAGTGCTCGACCACAACGGAATACGCCGCGGTGCCGACGCGCCGCTGCGTGGGGCCCTGGAAACCGCCTACCGCTTCGCCGTGATCAACACGTTCGGTGGTGGCGCCAACGAAATTCAACGTGACATCATCGCCATGGCCGGATTGGGCATGCCGCGAGCACCTCGTGACCTTAGGGCTCCACGGGACGGTCAAGACAAATCAGGAGGACAGAGTCAGTGACCGATTCAGAAACCGAGTTCCAAGCCAAGCTGCGGGCGCTTGTCGGCCAGGCCACCGGTGGCACCGGAAAGCCAACGGTGGCACCGGATCCGGTGAACCAGCCGATGATCCGGCACTGGGCGTACGCGCTCGACGACATGAATCCGGTTTACCTGGACCCGGAGTTCGCGGCCGCGTCGCGGTTCGGCGGCATCGTGTCGCCGCCGGTCATGCTGCAGACCTGGACCATGCCGTCGCCGAAGCTCGAGGGAATCGGCGAACGCGGCGGGGCGCCCATGGAGATTAAGGACAACCCGACGGCCTTCCTCGACGAGGCCGGCTACAGCAGCACCGTGGCGACCAACTCGGAGTTCGAGATCGAACGCTATCCGCGGCTCGGCGACGTCATCAGCGCGACGTCGGTCTTCGAGGAGGTGTCAGCGGAGAAGAAGACGGCCAAAGGCAGCGGCTTCTTCCTGACGTGGGTGATCACCTATACCGACCAGAACGGTGAAGTGCTGGGCCGCCAGCGATTCCGGGTGCTGCGATTCAGGCCGGCATCCTGATGGCGTCCCGACTGGCGCCGACGATCAGCCCGGACGCCGAGTTCTTCTGGAACGGGCTGCGCGACCACAAGCTGCTGATCCAACGCTGCGGCGGTTGTGGAACGCTGCGCAACCCGCCCCGGCCCATGTGCCCGAATTGCCGCTCCCTGGACTGGGAGCCGGTCCAGTCGTCGGGCCGCGGCACCGTTTACAGCTACGTGATGCCGCACGAACCGCGAGTCCCGTTCTTCGACTACCCCTACATCGTGGTGTTGGTGGAGCTCGCCGAAGGGGTGCGGCTGGTGTCGAACCTGTGCGACATCGACCCGGCCGACGTCACCGTCGGGATGCCGGTCGAGGTCTTCTTCCAGGCATTCGACAATGACCTTGTGCTGCACCAGTTTCGGCCGGCCGGGTGAGTGTCGATGGACTTCACGTTCACCGAAGAGCAGGAGACCATCGCCAAACTGGCCCGGGATCTGTTTGAGCGACGGGCCACCCCCGAACGCCTGACCGAACTGGAGGCCGGCGAAAGCCGCTATGACGGCGCGCTGTGGCAAGATCTCGCGGCGGCCGACCTGCTCGGGACGGGTCTACCGGAAGACGTGGGCGGCTCCTGCGTTTCGGGCGACGGCTTCGTCGAGCTCGGGGTGCTGCTGGCCGAGGTCGGTGCCGGCGTCGCTCCGGTGCCCGCCTACGCGACGCTGGCGCTGGGCGCGGACCCGATCGCCCGTTACGGCAGCGCGGAGCAACGGCAGCGCTTCCTGCCCGAAGTCGTTGCGGGAAGGCGGATCCTGAGTGCTGGCTTGCAGGAGCCCGGCCGCTCCGACCCCTCGCGTCCAGCCACGACGGCACGGCGCGACGGGTCGGACTGGCGGCTGGACGGCGTCAAGGAACTCGTTGCGGCCGCCCAACTCGCCGACACCGTGCTGATACCCGCCGGCACCGACGATGGTGCGGTGGGCCTGTTCCTGCTGTCGACCGACGCCCCCGGCGTCGAGGTCCGTCCCGTGCCGACCACCAACCGCGAACCGCACGCCGACGTATTTTTGGACGGCGCAACCGTTTCCGACGCCGACCGGCTCGACTGTCCGATCGGTGAGCTGCACACCCGCGCTCTTGTCGCGCTGTGCGCGATCCAGCTCGGCGTAGCCGACCGGGCGTTGCGGATGGCCGCCGAGTATACAAGCGGGCGTGAGCAATTCGGGCGCCCGATCGGCAGCTTCCAGGCCGTGCAGCAACGGATGGCCGATGCGTTCATCGATGTCGAGGCGATCCGGTGGACGACGTGGCATGCGGCCTGGCTGATCGCGCATGGCCGACCGGCCGATCGGGCGGCCCGCATCGCGAAGTTCTGGGCGGCCGATGCCGGTGCCCGCGTCGCGAGCACCACCCAACACGTGCATGGCGGAATCGGGATCGACGTCACCTATCCCCTGCACCGCTATTTCCTCTGGGCCAAGCACAACGAGCTCACCCTCGGTCCGGCCGCCCAGCAGCTGGCTTGCCTGGGCAGCACATATTCGGAAGGACACTGATGACGATCACCAACGCCCGCACGAAAACCTTGCAGTGGGCGGACATCGAGGTGGGCGACGAGGTGACACCCCTCGAAATACCCATCACCACAACGATGATCGTCGCCGGCGCGATCGCGTCGCGCGACTTCATGCCGGTGCACCACGACCGCGAGTACGCCAAGCAGCAGGGCTCGCCCAATCTGTTCATGAACATCCTGACGAGCAACGGCTATTGCGTGCGCTTCCTCACCGATTGGGCTGGGCCCGAGGCGATGGTCAAGAAGCTGTCGATCCGCCTCGGGGTGCCATGCTTTCCCGATGATCCCCTGCGCTTCACCGGCAGCGTGGCCGGCAAAACTGAAGGGACAGGCGGTGAGAACTTCGTCGAAGTGACCTTCAAGGCGTCCAACAGCCTCGGCGATCATGTCTCGGGAACCGCGGTGGTCAGCCTGCTCGACGGGACGGCCGCATGAGTGGTTCGCTGCCCGGCAGCTGCGCCATCGTCGGCATCGGCCAGACGGAGTTCTCCAAGGAATCCGGCC